>NZ_JAJFDG010000010.1:0-115639 GCF_020708615.1 Bacillus sp. LBG-1-113
GAAGAATTTCTTGTGTGGAACATGAGAAAGACACCGTCCTTTTGAAGTCTTTCTTTTATTTTATTACAGGAGAGTGGGTATTTTAAGAAAAAATAAAGGCTGTCGAGATTTTCTCGACAGCCTGAGAATTTCTTAAGAAATTCTGCTTTTATATGCTAAAACAACGATAATTGGTTTTGATCCGGCAACGACTCCAAACAGCCGTGACGATCTAAATACTCTAAAATCGTTTTTGATACTTTCCCTCTCTTTTGCAAATCTTCTTTTGAGAGAAATTCTCCTTCTTCACGGGCCTTTACAATATTTAGAGCGGCGTTCGTACCTAAACCAGGAATAGAATTAAACGGCGGGATCAGGCTGTTGCCGTCAATAATAAATTCCGTTGCACTGGAGCGATATAAATCGACTTTTTGGAACGAATAGCCTCTTTCACACATTTCCAGCGCTAACTCTAATACTGTGAGAAGGTTTTTTTCCTTCGGTGACGCATCAAGCCCTTTGGAGTTGATATCCTCCATTACAGCTTTGATTGCTGTGGAGCCTTTGATCATCGTATCGATATCAAAGTCGTCTGCACGAACGGTAAAATAAGCCGCATAATACAGTAGCGCGTGATGCACTTTAAAATAAGCAATGCGGACTGCCATTAATACATAAGCCGCGGCGTGGGCTTTCGGGAACATGTATTTAATCTTTTTGCAGGAATCGATATACCAGTCTGGGACATTGTTATTTTTCATTTCTTCTTCCCATTCAGGCGTTAAACCTTTTCCTTTACGCACAAATTCCATGATTTTAAACGCCAGTGACGGCTCGAGGCCTTGATAGATTAAATAAACCATAATGTCATCACGGCAGCCGATCACCTCACTCAGCTCACAAATATTATTGTGAATGAGTTCTTGCGCATTGCCGAGCCATACATCTGTACCGTGAGACAGCCCTGAAATCTGAACGAGCTCAGAAAAGGTTGTCGGCTTTGTGTCTTCAAGCATTTGCCGGACAAAGCGGGTTCCGAATTCAGGGATTCCCAGGGTGCCCGTTTTACATCCTATCTGTTCCTGAGTGACACCGAGTGATTCGGTTCCTTGGAAGATTTTCATTACTTCAGGGTCATCCGTCGGAATCGTTTTCGGATCAATGCCGCTTAAATCTTGGAGCATACGGATTACCGTCGGATCATCGTGCCCCAGAATATCAAGCTTCAGCAGGTTGTCATGAATGGAATGGAAGTCAAAATGCGTCGTTTTCCATTCAGAACCTGTCGCATCTGCCGGAAACTGAATCGGAGAGAAATCATAAATATCCATATAATCAGGAACTACGATAATACCGCCAGGGTGCTGTCCGGTCGTCCGTTTTACACCTGTACAGCCCTGCACAAGCCGGTCGATTTCGGCGCCGCGCATATGGAGATTATTGTCGCCGGCATAGCCTTTTACATAACCGTAGGCTGTTTTTTCTGCAACCGTACCGATCGTTCCGGCACGATATACGTTGTCTTCTCCGAACAATACTTTTGTATAATTGTGGGCCTGCGGCTGATATTCCCCAGAGAAGTTCAAATCGATATCAGGTACTTTATCTCCTTTAAATCCCAGGAACGTTTCAAACGGAATATCGTGCCCGTCTTTTTTCAAAGGCGTTTTGCAATGAGGACACATTTTGTCAGGCAGATCAAAACCTGAGCCGACAGATCCGTCATTAAAGAACTCAGAATGCTGGCATTCAGAACATATATAGTGCGGCGGCAGCGGGTTCACCTCTGTGATCTCAGTAAGTGTCGCAACTAAAGAAGAACCTACCGATCCCCGTGATCCTACCAGATACCCGTCATCTAGAGATCTCTTCACGAGTTTATGAGAGATCAAATAAATAACAGCAAAGCCGTGGCCGATGATACTTTTTAATTCTTTTTCAATACGCGCTTCAACAATTTCAGGGAGCTGCTCTCCGTAAATGCTTCGTGCACGCTGATAGCTCATTTCCCTGATCTCTTCATCAGCGCCTTCGATTTTCGGCGTATATAGGTCATCTTTAATCGGCTTGATGTCTTCGATTAAAGATGCAACCTTTTGTGTGTTGGTTACAACGATTTCCTTCGCTTTTTCTTCCCCTAAGAAGGAAAAAGCTTCAAGCATTTCATCTGTCGTTCTGAAATGCACTTTCGGAAGTTCATGTCTGTTCAGCGGATTCGCGCCGCCCTGTGAGGATACTAAAATCTTTCTGTAAATTTTGTCCTCATCATTCAAATAATGAACATTTCCTGTTGCAACAACAGGTTTATTAAGCTTTTCACCGAGTTTGGTGATATTCGTTATGATTTCTTTCAGCGATTTTTCATCGCGAACCAGTTCTAGCTCAAGCAAGTGGCGGTATACCTCAGGCGGTTGAACCTCGAGATAATCGTAGAATGACGCAACATCTTCCACCTCTTCCGGCGACTTTTGCATCATGCCTTCAAAAACCTCTCCTCTGTCGCAGGCAGAACCGATCAGAAGGCCTTCCCTGTATTTCTCAAGCTGAGATCTCGGAATACGCGGCACTCTGTAAAAATAATGAATATGAGAAAGTGAAACGAGCTTAAATAAATTTTTCAAGCCTGTGCTGTTCACCGCCAGCACCGTTGCATGATAGGGTCTTGACCTTTGATAAGAATTGGACTGACCCATATTTTCATTCAGCTGGTCATGATACTGAATACCCTTTTCAGCAGCATCCTCCAGCATTTTCATAAGCAAATAAGCGGTCGCCTCGGTATCATAGATCGCACGGTGGTGCTGTGTAAGTTCAATGTTAAACTTTTTACATAGTGTGTTCAGACGGTGATTCTTAAATTCCGGATAAAGGAAACGGCCGAGCTCCAGCGTATCAATGACAGGATTTTTTGCTTTCTCGACTTGGAGAAGCTTTTTGAAAGCAACGTTTAAAAATCCCATATCGAAGCTTGCATTATGGGCAACGAGAATGTCATCGCCAATCCATTCTCTGAAATCTCCTATCACGTCTATTACATCCGGCGCGTCGACCAGCATATCATCAGTGATGCCTGTCAGTTCAATGATAGTCGCTGAAAGCGGACGATGCGGGTTGGCAAATGACTCAAATTTATCAATGATCTCCCCGCCTTTCACTTTTACAGCCGCCAGTTCAATAATCGTATCGTACACAGCGGATAGTCCGGTTGTCTCGACGTCAAAAACAACATAGGTTTCTTCATCAAGCAAACGGTGTGCAGGATTATAAGCAATTGGTACCCCGTCATCCACGATATTTGCTTCCATTCCATAAATCATTTTAATCCCATGTTTTTGGGCAGCAGAATACGCATCTGGGAAGGATTGAACGACAGCATGGTCAGTCAAAGCGATCGCCTCATGTCCCCATTTTTTCGCCTGTTCGACAAGCTTTCCGATGCCTGTTACAGCATCCATTTGGCTCATTGGGGAATGCAGATGCAACTCTACCCTTTTTTCTCCTTCAGGCGCCGTGTCCTCACGGGTTTTTGCTTTTATTTCATTTACATCGTTTGCAATCATGACCAAATCTCGGACAAATGTGTCGTTTTGAATGCTTCCGCGCGCTTTTACCCACATACCTTTTTTCAGAGACTTCATGAGGGCCGCATCTTCTTTTTCTCTTGCAAACATTTTAATTAAGATACTATTTGTGTAGTCAGTAATTTTAAAGATGCACAGCGTGCGCCCGCTTTTCAGTTCTCTGGTTTCCACATCAAACACATAACCCTGAACCGTAATTCTCCGTTCCTCGTCCATTATGCTGTCAAGTGTTCTGATTTCCTCGTTATCTTTAATTTGATAGCCAATGACAAGGGGTCCTGAAGGAACTTGATCTTCATCACTTTCTTTATCTTTCTTTTCCATTTCAATTAACGCCTGCATCGCCCGCTCTTGGTCTTCAGCTAGCTTTTGCTCCCGAAACTTTTGTACTTCTTGATCAGATACAAATATTTCAGCATCAAGCTGAAAATCTGGAAACCCAAATTGACGGTATCCCGCTTGAATCATCGCACTGTATTTGTTCTTAAGAGCAGATGCTTCTGTATCCGTTTTTGTTTTGACAATCAGTTTGTTGCCCTTCAGCTTCGGTTTTTGCTGGCTTAAGAGACTGATAATCGGCGGTGAAATACCTTGCAGCTCTTCAATGCAGCGTGTCCAATAATCCTGCACGAGACCTTCGTCAACCTCGGCATCATGCACTGCGATTGAGGACGTCACTTTTGCAATATGGGCAAACGATTGAGTCAGCCTCATGGTTAACATGTCATATATTTGATAAGGCAGCAAAGATTTAAATTTAAAATGAAAATGCCAAGACTTAGACGCTTTGTGTATCGTCAGCTTTTCAATCTCGCCATCTTCAAAGTATGTCATGAAGGTATCATCTGTCATATTAATCTGCTGCAGAAGAATTTGAAACTGCCTTCTGTTTACTGATAACTGCTCCATTAAGACAGTATTCCCCCCTTAAAAACATCATAAGTGAAGGTACCTCAGGCAATGAGGTACCTTCTATTATTTCTATTTTAACATGTTTTTTGATAAATCGTTATGGTGTTTACTGCTTGCTTATAAAAGCAGATAACTCATCAACAGAAACTTCTGTTGACTCACCCGTTTTGCGGATTTTAACCTCTACAATTCCTTCATCAGCCCGTTTGCCGACAGTAATACGGATTGGAAGACCGATTAGATCCGAGTCAGCAAATTTTACGCCGGCGCGTTCCGCCCGATCGTCATATAGCACTTCATAGCCTTTCGCTTTTAAATCTGCGTACAGCTTTTCAGCCAATTCTCTTTGCGCATCGTTTTTGATATTCAATGCAAGAATATGAAGATCATACGGCGCCACGCTTTTTGGCCATATTAAACCTTTTTCGTCGTGATGCTGTTCAGCAATGGCAGAAAGGGTTCTGGAAACACCGATTCCGTAACAGCCCATCAGCATTGGCTGCGCTCGTCCGTTTTCATCTAAATATGTCGCATTCATCGCTTCAGAATAACGAGTTCCAAGCTTAAAGACTTGTCCGACTTCGATTCCTTCTGCAAAACGGATCGTGCCTTTACCGTCTGGTGATGGATCGCCTTCCTTAATAAAACGAAGATCTGCAAATTCTTTAATTTGCGCATCCCGGTTTACGTTGACATTTTTATAATGATACTCTTCTTCATTCGCACCGGCAACAGCATTAACCATTGCTTTAACAGCGACATCTGCATAGACGTCAATCTCTTGATTCACACCGATAGGTCCGACAAAGCCAGGCTCTGTTCCAAGGTGCTGAACGACCTCTTCATGAGAAGCAAGTTCCATAACCTCTGCATGCAGGAGATTCTTCACTTTAATATCATTCACTTCGTGATCCCCTCTTACAAGCACCAGAACAAAACGGTCATCCGCTTTAAACAATACCGATTTAATGCAGGCTTCAGCCGAAACCTGTAAAAATGCAGTCAGCTCATCAATCGTTTTCACATTAGGAGTGTGCACTTTTTCTAAAGCGATAGGCTCTTCATTTGAAGGGACTTCCTGATAAAGAACTTCAGCCATTTCGATATTGGCTGCATATTGGGATTCATCAGAGTACGCAATGGTATCCTCTCCGATTTCAGAAAGCGCCATAAACTCATGTGTATCTTTTCCACCCATGGCACCTGAGTCAGCGATAACAGGTCTTACATTAATGCCGCAGCGGGCGAAAACATTAGAATACGCGTTGTACATTTTTTGATATGTTTCATCCAAGCTCTCTTCGGAAGCATGGAAAGAATAAGCATCCTTCATAATGAATTCGCGGCCTCTTAATAAACCGAAGCGCGGGCGTTTTTCATCCCTGAACTTAGACTGGATTTGGTACAGAGTCAGAGGGAGACGCTTATAGGATTTAACCTCATCGCGAACGAGTGAAGTGATCACTTCTTCATGCGTTGCCCCTAAAGCAAATTCACGGCCGTGACGATCTTTAAGTCTCATCAGTTCAGGACCGTACGTATACCATCTGCCTGATTCCTGCCATGTCTCAGCCTGCTGCAGCGCGGGCATAAGCATTTCTACAGCGTCGATTTTTTCCATTTCCTCACGGACAATCTGCTGAATGTTTTGAATAACCTTATACGCAAGAGGCATATAGCTGTATACCCCGCTCGTATTCTGTCTGATAAATCCTGCTCTTAGAAGAAGCTGATGACTTTTCGCTTCGGCATCAGCTGGAACTTCACGGAGCGTAGGAATAAGCGTCAAGCTTTGTCTCATTTCTTCGCACCTCTGATTGATTTACTTTTCATTTACAAAAACAGCCGCTGGATATCGTTCCATGTTACGACCAGCATAAGAAGCATTAGGAAAGCAACTCCGATAAACACCACAAAGGCTTCTTTTTCTCTGTTGATCGGTTTGCCCCGAATCGCTTCTATAAATAGAAACAACAGTCTTCCGCCGTCAAGAGCCGGAATCGGAAGCAGGTTGACGATACCAAGGTTAATACTTAAAAACGCAGCAAACTGGAATAAATTAATGATTCCCGTCTTTGCCACTTGGTCTGTCATATCGTATATGCCGACAGGACCTGAGAGCATATCAATTTTAAATTGTCCTGTCACTAATTTACTGAGATTCGTTAATATCGCTTTTGTAACATCAACAGTTGATGTTGCACCGTAAGCAACTGCTGAGAGAACGCCTTTCTCAGTCGGCGCGTAAGAACCAAAGCGGCCGATTGTCTTTTTGTTCTCGTCTTTAACGGCTTCCGGAGTAACTGAAATGTGGAGCGTTTTGTTATCTCTTTTTACCTCAACGTCTATTTCTTTATCCGGGTTTTCTTTTACCGCAGAGACAATGTCGGTCCAGGACCTCATCTTCTCTCCGTTAATGCTTTGAATGTAATCTCCTTCTTTTAGCCCTGCTTCGGCCGCCCGTCCGTTGTCTGTCAGCTGTCCAAGCATAGGCTCATTTGACGGAACACCCTGAATCAGCCCAAGCATCACTAAAATGACATAAGCCAAAATGAAATTCATAATCGGGCCTGCGGCAATCGCCTTAATTCGCTGCCACACAGGTTTGGAACCAAATTGGCGGTTATACGGCGCGATCTGCACTTCTTCTCCGTCTACAATGAAAAAGGAGGTTTCACTCACAGTAAAGCCGGAAAGCTCATCCTCTTTGCCCTGTTCATAGCCGGTGATCTTCATGTCATGCTCTAGGTCCGCCGTTTCCACCTCGATGATTAAAGCATCCGGGTATTTTTCCTTTTGATTGATGATGACTTTTTCAACCTGATCCTCTTTGTTAAAAAGAAGCCCGATCGTGTAGCCCGGTTTCACCTCAATCATTTCCGGATCTTCTCCGGCCATGCGGACAAATCCGCCGACTGGAAGAAGTCTGATCGTATACACCGTTTCATTTTTTTTGAACGAAAAGATTTTTGGACCAAAGCCGATCGCAAATTCACGGCACAGAATTCCCGCTCTTTGGGCTAACAGCAAATGGCCCAGTTCATGGAAGAAAACGAGCGTTCCGAAAATAATGATAAACGCTATAACTGTATTCACGAACATACCACCTTATGTGAGTATTGAATTGACGTATCCCCGGGTATCTTTGTCCACTTCCTGAATGTCTGCCAAGCTAGGCTTTTGAATAAGCTGATGGCGGTTTAATGCCTTTTCGATACAGTCTTCAATCGCCAAAAACGATATCTTGCCGGCTAAAAAGGCGGCGACAGCCACTTCATTTGCCGCGTTTAGCACAGTCGGCATTGTTCCTCCTATTTTACCTGATTCAAAGGCAAATTGTAAGCAGCGGAACCTGGCAAAGTCAGCTTTTTCAAAATGAAGACTGCCGATTTCCCACAGCTCGAGTCTTTTGGCGTCCGGCAATGGCAATCGGTCGGGATAGGTGAGCGCATATTGAATCGGGACCCTCATATCCGGAGTACCGAGCTGTGCAATCACACTTTTGTCATGAAACTCTACCATGGAATGGATGATGCTCTCCTTATGTAAGACCACATCAATTTGTTCATACGGAATATCGAAAAGCCAATGCGCCTCAATCACCTCTAATCCCTTATTCATCATTGTAGCCGAATCAATCGTGATTTTTGCACCCATTGACCAATTCGGGTGCTGTAATGCATCTTCAATTGTAACTGATTCGAGCTCCTCCCGCGTCTTGTCCCGAAAACTTCCGCCGGATGCCGTAATGATGAGGCGATCAATGTTTTTAGCCTGTTCGCCTTGTAGCGCTTGAAAAATGGCTGAATGCTCACTGTCAACGGGCAGCAGCGGAACATTGTATTTCTTAGCATGTTCTTTAACTATATGCCCGGCAGTGACAAGAGTTTCCTTATTTGCAAGCGCAATTGTTTTTTTCTGTTCGATCGCCTTTAACGTAGGGATGAGACCGACACTTCCAAGCAAGGCATTGACAACAATATCGACTTCCTCCATAACTGCCGCTTCAATCAGGCCTTCTTCTCCAAGCCCGATTTGGCAATCAAATGAAAAAGAAACTTGTTTTAATTTGTGATATGTATCCAGATCACCGACAGATACAAACTTCGGCTGAAAGGCCTCTATCATCGGCACGGCCTTATCAATATTTTTGCCGAACGACATAGATACCAGCTGAAATTGGTCTTGGTGCGTATGCAATACGTCAAGAGTCTGTTCGCCGATTGATCCTGTTGCTCCTAAAAGACAAATATTTTTCAAAGTGCCACTACTCCTATTCTTTTTGCTGCATAATCAGTCTCATATTCATATTAGACTTTTTTATGAAAAAAGGGCAAGCAGAAAGTACAAGAAAGGCATGACAAACAAAAAACTGTCAAAACGGTCTAGCACCCCGCCATGCCCAGGAAGGATCTTCCCAGAATCCTTTACCTCGTAATGTCTTTTCAGAGCGGATTCTACTAAATCCCCAATCTGTCCGAAAACAGACAAAAACAGTGTGATCAAAAGCAGATAGAAATATGGGATCGGCAGGTTTGCGACAAGCTGAAAAATTGTCGAGAGTACAAGTGCAATGACAATTCCGCCTACAAATCCCTCAACTGTTTTATTAGGGCTGATTTCAGGCCACAGTTTTCGTTTACCAAGCGACTTCCCGACAAAATATGCACCGGAATCAGTCGACCAAATCACGACACAGGCATAAAAGATGTATGTCAGCCCGTGCTGATCAAGGTTTCTGATTTCAATAAAATAATGAAAACACATTCCGATGTAAATCGTTGCAAGGGTAATAAAGCCGACTTCATCAAAGGTAAAAGTGTTCTTCACCAATACTGTGTACGTCAATAAAATAAGTACTGCGAACAAAGCCGCTTCAATTTTCGAGATACCAATCGCTTCAAAAAAAGAATACTGGCTTGGCATTAAGAACATCCACAATAATAAAAGACTGATCAATCCCGGCAGTGACACAAGCTTAAGTTTTTTCATTCGCAAAAGCTCAAAAAGCGCTACACTGCCCATTGCATAAACTAATATGGTGAACGGCAATTCCCCGACAATAACTAAAAATAAAAATACAATTGCTGCCAGAACACCTGTCAAAATTCTTTGTTTCATGTCCACCATCCTCTAAATTCCGCCAAACCTCCGGCCCCGTTGCTGATATTCTCCTAACGCCTGCAAGAAATGATTTTCTTTAAAGTCAGGCCACAGGACGTCAGTAAAGACAAATTCACTGTAGGCAACCTGCCAAAGCATAAAGTTGCTTAGTCTAATCTCGCCGCTCGTTCGGATTAAAAGTTCAGGATCCTGCAAAGATTCAGTCATTAAATGTTTAGAAAAAAGCGATTCATCAATGTCTTCTATATTCAAAGAACCCTCCTTGACTTTTTCCGCGAGTGTTTTTGCAGCAGTGACAATTTCAGTACGCCCCCCATAGTTGAGAGCAAAATTAAGAATCAACCCGTCATTTTGCGCCGTATCCTTTACAGCCTTTTCAATCGCACGCATTGTGTGCGTCGGCAAGGCTGATTCATCTCCTATAATCCGGACCTGCACATTCTCCTCAACAAGCTCCGGGAGATACGTATTTAAAAATTCTTCAGGAAGCTTCATCAAAAAATCAACTTCCATTTTCGGCCGCTTCCAGTTTTCTGTTGAAAATGCGTACAAAGTCAGTACTTTGACACCCAATTCGTTAGCAAGCTTTGTCGTCCTTTTAACCACCTTCATTCCTTCATGGTGGCCTGCAATTCGGGGAAGAGAGCGTTTTTTAGCCCAACGGCCATTTCCATCCATTATAATGGCGATGTGTTCGGGAATTTCTCCCTTAAGTATGTCTTCTTTTGTATAGCGTTCTAAGTTGGAAGCCGCTGTTTGCTGGTTCTTCCAATTTTTGAGTATGTTGAGCATGAGATTCCTCCGTCACCCAAAAAGGTTGCATTCCCTGCTGATAACGATGTAATCAACAGTATTAACAAAAAAACCCCCTGTAAACATGAGAGGGTCTTTTCACTATTATCTATTGTACATAGTTTTTCATTAAACTTCCATGATTTCTTTTTCTTTGTCTTTTGTTACACTGTCAATTTTTGACACATATTCATCTGTCAGTTTTTGAACATCTTCAGTGGAAGCACGTAGTTCATCTTCAGTGATGTCTCCGCTTTTCTCAAGTTTTTTGAGATCATCGTTCGCATCACGGCGTACATTTCGCACAGCCACTTTCGCGTCTTCAGCATATTTTTTTACAACTTTGACTAATTCTTTACGTCTTTCTTCTGTTAACGCAGGAATCGCAATGCGAATCATATTGCCGTCACTCGTCGGTGTTAAGCCTAAATCCGCTTTTAAAATTGCTTTTTCGATATCACCGATTGCTGACTTGTCGTATGGTGTTATAACCAGCATACGAGCTTCAGGCACGTTAATAGAAGACAGCTGATTTAAAGGTGTCTGTGCTCCGTAATATTCAACTGTTACTTTATCTAATAAAGATGGGTTCGCACGGCCTGCTCGTACAGTAGCCAGTTCACGCTGATAAGCAGCAATTGCTTTTTCCATTTTTTCTTTCGTTTGTGTTAATACTTCTTTTGACACGTTATTTCCCCCTCACGATCGTTCCGATTGATTCGCCTGTCACAGCGCGTTTAATATTTCCTTCTTCCATAATAGAAAAGACGATTAGCGGAATGTCATTATCCATGCATAAAGATGATGCTGTTGAATCCATAACTTCCAAACCGTCTTTTAAAACGTCAAGGTAAGAAAGCGATTCATATTTAACAGCTGATTCATCTTTTCTAGGGTCAGCATTATACACACCGTCAACATTGTTTTTAGCCATTAAAATAACGTCTGCTTCAATTTCAGCAGCCCGCAGTGCAGCTGTCGTATCAGTTGAGAAGTATGGGTTCCCTGTGCCCGCAGCAAAAATCACGACACGTTTTTTCTCTAAGTGGCGTATCGCTTTTCTTCTGATGTATGGTTCAGCAACTTGTCTCATTTCAATGGATGTTTGCACTCTGGACTGGATTCCGAGTGTTTCTAAGCTGTCTTGAAGAGCAAGCGAGTTCATCACTGTGGCCAGCATCCCCATATAGTCAGCAGTTGCACGGTCCATGCCCAGGTCACTTCCTGTTTTTCCGCGCCATAAGTTGCCGCCGCCTACTACAACAGCCACTTCGACTTCAAGCTCAGCGATTTCTTTCACTTGCTTTGCAATGGATTGAATGACAGTAGGGTTAATTCCGTTACCCTGTTCCCCTGCCAATGCTTCACCGCTAAGCTTTAATACGATACGTTTGTATTTTGGTTTTTCCATAATAACCTCCAAGTGTAAACATTGCCGTTTTCTATTATGCAAGAGAAAAAAAGGTTTGTAAATATAGTTTTAAAAATAGGGAACACAAAGTGTGTCCCCTATACTGCCTGAAAAGACGCGACTTGATCGCGAAATCTTTTCACCATTATTTTTTCACTTGGTTCATTACTTCTTCAGCAAAGTTTTCTTGACGTTTTTCGATACCTTCTCCAACTTCATAGCGAACGAAAGTTTCAACAGTTGCGTTTTTCGCTGCAACAACTTGTTTCACTTTTTCATCTGGGTTTTTAACGAATGCTTGGTCTAAAAGACAAATTTCTTCGAAGAATTTGTTCAGACGGCCTTCAACCATTTTCGCTACGATGTTTTCAGGTTTTCCTTCTTGAAGAGCTTGCTGAGTTAAGATTTGACGCTCATGGTCTGTTTCTTCTGCTGATACTTGGTCACGAGAAATGTAACGAGGGTTAACCGCAGCAACATGCATTGCGATATCTTTTGCAGTTTCTTCGTCAGTTGTACCGTTAAGAACAGTTAATACGCCGATGCGTCCACCCATGTGAAGGTAAGCACCGAATGCAGAGCTGTCGTCTTTTGTAAGAACAGCAAAGCGGCGAAGAGTGATTTTCTCACCGATTTTAGCTACTGCACTTGTAATGTACTCTTCTACAGTAGATCCGTTGTCCATTTTTTGTCCCATTGCTTCTTCAACATCTGCAGGAGTGTTTGCAAGAAGGTGGTCAGCTAATGTGTTAAGAAGCTCTATGAAGCCTTCGTTTTTCGCAACGAAATCAGTTTCAGAGTTTACTTCTAAAATAACACCTTTGTTGCCGTCAGTTTTAATAAGAGTTGAACCTTCTGCTGCGATACGGTCAGCTTTCTTCGCTGCTTTTGCAATTCCTTTTTCTCTAAGAAGGTCAATTGCTTTGTCCATATCTCCATCAGTTTCAGTTAACGCTTTTTTACAATCCATCATACCCGCGCCAGTTTTTTGACGCAGTTCTTTTACTTGCTGTGCAGTAATAGCCATTTGTATTCCTCCTTATATGTTTAAACAAGATATGTATCATTACATTTTTCTTGAAAAAAGGTGATAAAAGGCAGTCCCTCTTATCACCTTTTGAATAGGTTACGCAGTTGTTGTTTCTGTTTCTGGTGCAGTATCTTCAGCAACTTCCGCTTCTTCTTCGCCTTGCTTCGCTTCTAAGATTGCATCTGCCATTTTAGAAGTTAGAAGTTTAACAGCGCGGATAGCGTCATCGTTCGCAGGAATTACAACATCGATTTCATCAGGATCACAGTTAGTATCTACAATTCCGATGATAGGGATGTTTAATTTGCGAGCTTCAGCAACAGCGATGCGCTCTTTACGAGGATCGATGATGAATAATGCATCAGGAAGATCCTTCATTTCTTTAATTCCGCCTAGGAATTTTTCAAGACGCTCTAATTCTTTTTTCAATTGAACGACTTCTTTTTTAGGAAGTACTTCAAACGTACCGTTTTCTTGCATTTTTTCAATGTCTTTAAGACGTTTAATACGTTTTTGGATTGTTTCAAAGTTTGTTAATGTACCGCCCAACCAGCGTTGGTTGACATAGTACATGCCAGAGCGTTGAGCTTCTTCTTTAACAGAATCTTGAGCTTGTTTTTTTGTTCCAACGAAAAGGATTCTTCCGCCTTCAGCAGCAAGATTTTTAGTGAAGTTGTAAGCTTCCTCTACTTTTTTGACTGTTTTTTGAAGGTCAATGATGTAGATTCCGTTACGCTCCGTGAAAATATAACGCTTCATTTTTGGGTTCCAACGGCGTGTTTGGTGACCGAAGTGAACACCAGCTTCAAGCAATTGCTTCATAGAAATGACTGACATGTTATTTCCTCCTAATATAATGGTTTTTTTCCTCCGCTTAGGTCATTTTTGTGCAGAACTGCCGCCTGCAGCACCCTCTGCATAAATCGTTAAGCGTGTGTATTTAACACCAAGACATAATATAACACAGCTTTATGCGACAATCAAGAATCCTTTACAGCTTTGGAGCGAAATTTTAGAAATAGCTCGATTTCTGTCTTTCCGCTCTTCAATTTCTGAGCAATTTCACCAGCTGAATATCCCTGCTCATGTAATGCCATAACTTGATCTTCAAATGATCGGGCATCGCTGTTTACGTTCTCTTCCGTCCTCTCAACCTCATTGATGAGACCTTCGATATGCTCGGGAAGAGTGTTGTCTTCTTCCTGAACAGCATTCCGCTCTGAATGTTGTTCAGCGTGCAGATGCTCCGTCTTCTGTTTTTCTTCAGTTTGACTAGAAGATGCATCCAAGTTGTCTATCAACTTCTCATTTTCTTCTTTTAATTCAAGAAGAAATGCCGCAAGTGTGTTCTCCGTCTCTTCCAGCATCTTCTTTTGCTGTTTTTCTGTTTCTTTCACAGCTGCGAGCCTCATATACAGGATGATGACAGCGTACAGAAGAACGCCGTGAAGCGTGAAGCTTAAAAGCCATAATAGTGTTGACATGTTTTTCACTCGCTAATCATGAGAATTCTTTATTGAATTACTTTTTCCAGCAGATTCTTTAATTTAAATAGTGCCTTTGAATGTATTTGTGATATACGGGACGTAGAAAGATTCAATACCTGTCCGATTTCTGTCAATGTCAATTCCTCTTTATAGAACAAACTGACCACAAGCTGTTCTTTCTCAGAGAGTTCGTGAATCTTGTCCGCAAGCTGCGCAATCAGTTCATCTTTCATGATCTTTTCTTCCGGCGGGACATTTTTGTCATCTCTGATCATGACCTGGATGTTTTCCCCGTCATCCTGATCATGAAGCTTTTCGTCAATTGACAGCAGGTTTGCAAAAAAACCTTCATTCATTGTTGACACTACATCCTGTTCCGTCATTCCGAGTTCCTCTGCAATTTCTGCGGGCGATACATTCCGAAGATAGCGCTGTTCAAGCTTTTCAATCGCCGCTTCTACCTTCTTTGTTTTTTCACGCGAGGTTCTGGGCAGCCAATCCTCTTTACGAAGCCCGTCAATAATTGCACCGCGAATTCTAAACGAGGCGTAGGTATCAAATTTTAAGTCCCGGCTAGGGTCAAATTTTTCAAGGGCATCATATAAACCAAGCATACCAAGGCTCATAAGATCGTCTTTATGCACCGATTTTGGCAGTCCGACAGAAATTCTGCCTACATGATATGTGACAAGCGGCATATAACGGCGCATTAAATCATCACCGGCCTTAGGATCTTTCCACTCTTTCCAGCGCGACCAAAGCACCTGATCTTCATAATTCAAGGATTGCATTGTTATCCCCCTAATACCTTAATTAAATCGTTTTTTCACCTTGTTTAACAGTTCGAATATGCAGCATGCAGGACTTCGGTTCAAATTCTATCGTCCGGCCGCTTGAGCCGCCCGTATCTTCACTGATAATCGGAATATTATATAATGACAGCTGTTCCTTTATCGCTAAGACATTTCTCGGTCCGATCTTCATCAAATCATTCGTCATTTTAAATTTAAACATCTCTGATCCGCCGGCAAGCTTTGCTTTTAACGCAAACTTTCGGCAGCCCGCTTCTACCAGCATATCAATCGTAGCTTTTACAGCGGTATCGGCATATTTTGCCCGATTGAGTTCAGCTGTTTTTGATAACGTCGAATCCGGCAGCATGACATGAACAAGCCCCGCCGTTTGCTTTTCTTTATCGTAAAGTACCAGCCCCACACACGACCCTAAACCAGCCGTCCGGATCGAATCCGGGAAGCGGGCAATTTTCACGTCCGCAATTCCAACCTTTACAACAGCAGCCTCAGTCGTACTCATAATGAAGCACCCAAGGCGACAAAGAGCTTTTCAAATGAATCATAGTCCGGCAGCATAAACATATGCGCTTTTAGCTCCTGCTGATGGCTCTGATCAAAAATTGACGTATCAACAACAATTGCATGTTCCCCAGCCTGACTGAGCTCCATCAGACCTTCACTGATGACAGCACCGAACATGTCCAGTGAAACTTCTGGAACACTCGGGTAAAGCTGGAGTTTCGTCAAATCAGCCAATGCCGTTAAATATGATCCTGCTAAAATATTGCCCAGTTCATGCAAAGCGGAAGAACTCATATGATCTTCACCCAGATTTTCAATATCAAAATCCGGGTTGCCGATCAGCTCTCTGATAAACTGCTCCGCCTGATAAAAAGGCATTATAAAGAACATCGAGCCCGTCAAATCGCCTTCCATTCTTAAAAAAATGCTGGCGACCGGCATTTCTGCTCCGCCGAAAAAGTCTACAAGTTCATCAAACGATAATAACTTTGCAAACGGGACTTCCATATCAATCTTTCTATTTAACAGCTGGGCCATTGCAGAAGCAGAGTGGCCGGCTCCGATATTGCCGACTTCCCGCAAAATGTCCATCTGCTCTTCTTTGATTCCATTAAAAATACTCATGTCATAACCCCTTTAAGATTAAGCTTGATCGGGCACAGCGGACTGAGATGATTCTTTATCCAAAACCGCATTTGCATCAATAATATTTAAGAGCCTGTTCTCTTGTTTTACAATCTGTTTGATCGACACATACGTGTCTTTTTGAACACTTTCTGGAGCGGACTCTATTTCACTTTCCTGTACTGTTATGACATCATTTGCTTCATCCACTATCCAGCCGACTTCAATATCACGATAAGCAATAATGATAATTCGTGTTTCATCGGTAATTTCATACTCAGGCAAGCTGAGACGCTTTCTTAAATCAATAACTGGAGTCACCACGCCGCGCAAATTGATCACTCCGCAAATATAAGGCTCAACCCCTGGCACTCTCGTCGGCTTTTGCCATTTCTCAATTGATTTCACCTGAGTGACAGAAATGGCATATTCTTTGCCGTTTACCATAAAAACAATCATTTTTTCGCCTGTTTTAATTTCTGCAGTCATGTGAGACACCTCCTCGTATGGTTAAATAATCAGTGCGTTACAATCGATAATGAGCGCTACTTCTCCGTCTCCTAAAATAGTAGCTCCGGAAATTGCAAAGACGTTTGTTAAATAATCTCCGAGTGATTTCAGCACAACTTCCTGCTGGCCAATAAAGGAGTCCACCACAAATGCAGTAGGTTTGTCGCCTTTTTTCACGACAATGATATGGAGCTGTTCCGCATCTTGTTTAGTATCTTCTATTTTAAACTCTTCTTTTAAATAAACGACAGGGACAATATGGCCTCTAAAATCGATGACTTCACGGTCATGCGTTTGCAGAATGTCTTTTCTATCGATAACGGCCGTTTCAATTATAGAAGAAATCGGAATCGCAAATGTCTCTTCTTCCAATTTGATCAACAGAACTGAAATAATGGACAATGTAAGCGGAAGCTGGATGCTGAATAGTGATCCTTGTCCTTCTGCAGATTTCACACTGACTGAACCGCCGAGTGATTCGAGTTTGTTTTTTACAACATCAAGTCCGACGCCCCGTCCGGAAATATCCGAAATTTGATCAGCTGTAGAGAACCCCGGAGCAAATATCAATTCATAAATTTCATTGTCTTCTAAGGTTTCAGCTTCTCTTTCTGTAATGACACCGCGCTCAAGCGCTTTTTCAAGGATTTTTTTGCGATTAAGGCCTGCTCCGTCATCCTCCACTTCAATAAAGACGTGATTTCCGCTGTGATAAGCTTTCAGCACAACTTTGCCAGACTCAGGTTTCCCTTTTTGCAAACGCATTTCCGGAGACTCAATCCCATGGTCAATACTGTTTCTGATTAAGTGAACGAGCGGATCTCCAATTTCATCAATTACTGTTCGATCAAGTTCTGTTTCCGCGCCGATGATGGAGAGTTCGATTTTTTTATTCAGCTCTTTTTGAAGCTGGCGAATCATTCTCGGGAAACGGTTAAAAACGGTTTCAACCGGAACCATTCTCATGTTGAGTATAATAGACTGCAAATCGCCGGAAATTCTCGTCATTCGCTCAACTGTTTCAGTCAATTCATTGTGCTCAAGCTCTTTTGCAATCTGCTCAAGACGCCCGCGGTCAATGACAAGCTCTTCAAACAGGTTCATTAAAGAATCAAGTCTGTCAATATTGACACGAATTGTTTTAGATCCGCCGGCTGTATGCTTCGACTGTTCATCGTTTTTAGCAGGCTGCTTTTGTTTGTCCTGCTTAACAGGTGTCTGTGCAGCAGCTGGTATATCCGCCTGAGGCTCTTCCGGTTTTTCAGCTGGTTGTAAAGGCGAGCCCTGAATAATTTCAACATGCTCAACCTCTGAAACTCCGTTGATGATCTGTTCAACGTCTTCAGCCGTTTGATTCGTTAAGAAGCAAACCTGGAAGTCAGTGCCGAAATCTTCCGTCTCAAGCACTTCCGCACTCGGTATTGTTTTGGCTACCTCTCCGATTTCATTTAGCTTTTCAAAAACCATATATACACGGACTGCTTTTAACATACAGTCTTCTTTCAGAGAAATTGTAATTTCATACCGTTTGAAACCCTGCTCCTCTGCTTCTTCTATTACTGTTCGTTCAAACTCATCATATTCCCAGTCAGATGCTGAACCCTTCGCTTCAGCAGGTTCCGCTGAAGCAGCAGTCTCAGCATGCACACCGTTCACGTCAAGCTTTGCGCTCACTTCAGAGATATCTCTTTTACCATCCCCGCCGTCAATAATAGACTGAACCATTGCTTCCAGATGATCCAAGGCTTCAAACAAGATATCCATCCAGTCTGATGTAACTGCCATATCTCCGTTTCGAAAAGCATCCAATACATTTTCAAGCAAATGGGTTAAATGGGCTAAATCCGTATAACCCATTGTTGCACTCATTCCTTTTAGTGTATGGGCAGCCCTGAATATATCGTGGATGAGCTGAAGATCTGTCGGGTCTTTCTCTAAAAGGAGCAGCTTTTCATTACATGTTTGTAAATGTTCTTTACTTTCATCAATAAAGACATCTAAATATTGATTCATATCCATTTGAATCACACCCTCTCTTTTTTCACACAGCTTGTGATGGATGCTGCGATATCTTCCACATGTTTAATTTCATGAACGAGGCCCGCCTTAACGGCTGCTTTCGGCATCCCAAATACAACACAAGATTCTTCAGACTCTGCAATGGTTTTCACATTGCCGGACGCAAGCATGTCCTTAAGACCGGCAGTACCGTCACTGCCCATTCCAGTCATAATGACCGCTACTTTTTCATAGTCTGCAAGTTTGCCGACAGAACGGAACAAGTAGTCTGCTGATGGTTTATGACGGCTTGGGGTATTGTGATTATCAAGCACGATTTTAAGGCTGCCGCTGTTTTTGATAACGGATATGTTTTTTCCCCCCGGAGCTATGTACACACAGCCGTTAATAGCTGCTTCGCCATCTTTTGCTTCCTTTACATGAATGTCAGACAGATGGTTCAGCCGATCAGCCAGAGAAGCAGTAAAACCTTCAGGCATGTGCTGTACAACGATTACAGGCGCGTTTAAATCTTTAGGAAGCTTTGGTATTACCTTTTGAAGCGCCCTTGGGCCGCCCGTTGACGTGCCGATACAAACAATATGTCTGCTTGGACCAGATTTTGGCTGACTCCACACTGGCTTAGCGATGGGTTTAGGTTTAGGCTCAGGCCGAATGACCGTCGGAGCCGCAGCTTTTTGTTGGGTAGAACGTCCAGCCGCGATGACCCGCTCAACTAATTGTTCTTTAATTTTGTATAAATCTAAAGATATAGAACCAGATGGCTTTGTGATAAAATCAAAGGCTCCTATCTCTAAACAGTTAATCGTGCACTCTTTTCCTTGCTGGGTCTGACTTGAAACCATAATAACCGGCAGCTGATAAATCTCAATAATTTTCCGTAGTGTGTCTGTTCCATTCATCACCGGCATTTCAATATCAAGTGTAATAACATCCGGTTTCAGCAACTCTATCTTTTTAAGTGCCTCTTCTCCGTTTCTCGCAGTTCCGATTACTTCTATCTGCTTTTCCTCGGTTAGAAAATCACTTATCATTTTTCTCATAAATGCCGAATCATCAACTACAAGCACACGAATCAAATTAAGCCCTCCTCATTAAAAAAGAAGATAATTTCTCAATAAATGTCTGTTTTTCTTCTTTGTGTCTAGTTTCTTCTCTTTCAAACAAGGCGTCCGCTAAGAGACGGACTGACCGGCTGGCTTTTGCCTGAGGACTTTTTAATAAAAAAGGAACCTGTTCGACAACTGCTTCGCTCACGATCACGTCGTCAGGGACTGAACCGGCAAACTGAACCGCTTCGCCTAAAAACATCTGAATGGTCCGGGAAAGGCGGGTAAAAGCGTCAAGCCCTTCCTTTTGACCACGGCACCGGTTGACTGCTACTTTCATTGAAAGCTGATTTCCTGTCAGAGCGAGATGTTTGACAGCGCTGTATGCATCCATAATGGCTGTAGGCTCCGGGGTTGTTATGATCAAAATGTCTTCTGCTGATAAAATAAAAGGCAGCTGGTCTTTTGATAAGCCCGCCCCCATGTCAAACAGTACATAATCGAACTGACTTAACGCATGAGAAAGCTCATTAGCAAAAAAGGGCCATTTTTCCTGGTCCAGCTGAAACATCACATCCAGCCCAGTACCGCCAGATATATACCGTAGACCCTTTGGCCCTGTAGATATGGATTGCATAAAAGGCTTGCGCTCAGTTAGAACGTCAATAATCGTGGCGGAGGATGAGTTTCCCATTAATATATCAATGTTGCCCATTCCGATATCAAGATCAATAAGCAGGACCTTTTTACCTTTATCCTGCAGCGCAAGAGCCATATTTAAAGTGATGTTGGATTTTCCGACACCGCCCTTGCCGCTGATGACTGCAAGTGTTTTAGCTTTCTGTTCAAAAACAATCGGCAGATCGCGCTGACGCTTCTTCATTTTCGCCCGTAAAGTTGCTGCTTGGTCAAATCTGTTCATCTGCACAGCATCCCTACAAACTCCCGCGGCGAGACTGTCTGTATATCCTCCGGCACATTCTGGCCGTTTGTGATAATCCCGGCGCCTATCTTCGATTCTGCCAGTATATTGAATACAGAGCCTAATGAAGCAGTCTCATCTATTTTAGTAAAGATAAACTGATTGACAGGAACAGATGAAAAACGTCTGACAACCTGTTTCATATCTTCATACTTTGCAGTCGCTGACAAAACGAGAAATGACTGAATGCTGCTTTCAAAAGGAATCGTCTCTTTCAGTTCATCAATATATTGCTGTTCTCTAAAATTTCTTCCTGCTGTATCGATAAATACATGATCATATTCAGCAAATAATTCTTTCGCCCGCTGAAATTCCTCTTTTGTATAACAAACTTCCATAGGAGCCTGCAGCAGCTCGGCATATGTTTTCAACTGTTCAACAGCTGCAATCCGGTAAGTATCTGTTGTAATAAAAGCAATTTTTTTCTGTTTTTCAAGCAGAGAAGACGCTGCTAGTTTTGCAAGCGTTGTTGTTTTTCCCGCACCCGTCGAACCAAACAGCACGATATATTTCGAATGAATAGGCTCCTGCCACTTGTTTGCTGGAGGAAGTGCCTCGCACAGAATATCCTGAAGTTTACCGACCACGTTTTCTTCCGTCAGTCCGCCCGATTCAACAGAGAATTGCAGTATTTTTTTCATAGTACTGGTCTTAATTGATTCATTAACACCGGTTTCATCCAAAAGCAGTTCGGCTTTTCTGAGCGATTCAGGAAGTACGGATTGATAAGCTGAAAAATCGCCTGGCTCAGATTGAGCAGGCATTTGAGGGGTTATCCTCTCCTCTATTTTCGGACTGCTGACAGGTGATTTTGACGTTTGTTTCGGCTCTGCTGCCTTTTCAGCTGTCTTTTTCTCGAGAAAATCTTGATCCAATACGGCAATTACTTCAACAGCCGGTTTTTTTAAAAGCCCGAACCATTTTCGCTTATTGATTTTTTTAGAATTTAGTATAACCGCTTCATTGCCTAGTTCTTTTCTGATAAGAAGTGCCGCTTCTTGCATTGAAGCAGCAGTAAATTTTTTGATTTTCATTAAATATCCACCACTCCAATGCTTTGAACTTCGACATTAGCCTCAAGCTCGTTATAAGAAAGAACAGGGAGATCTGGAAAATATCGTTCCAGAAGCTGTTTCACATACATCCTTACAGGCGGCGAGCAAAGAAGGATCGCAGTTTCTTGCCGTATTGAGAGCTGTTCGGCTTCTTTTGCAACAGAGCGTACAATGCTTTCCGACACATCAGGTTCAAGCGACAAATAGTTCCCATGTTCTGTTTGCTGTACGCCATCAGCAATTGCCTTTTCTACACGGCCCGAGCAAGTGATAACTTTTAACACTTCATTTTCTTTGGCAAACTGGGCAGTAATTTGCTTAGCAAGCGCCTGCCTTGTGTACTCTGTCAAAAGATCAGAGTCTGTTGTCAGTTTTCCATAATCGGCAAGCGTTTCAAAAATGGTTACCAAATTGCGAATTGAAACTTTTTCTTTTAACAGCTTAGCCAGCACTTTCTGAATATCTCCGACAGATAATGGATTTGGTGTAACCTCTTCCACCAGGACCGGATACGTTTCTTTCAAATGATCAATCAGCTGTTTCGTCTCCTGTCTGCCGATTAATTCATGAGCATGCTGCTTAATTTTCTCTGTAATATGTGTTGAGACAACTGAAGCCGGATCTACAACCGTATAGCCCAACATGTCAGCTTCATCCTTCACCGATTCACCAATCCATTTGGCTGGAAGTCCAAACGACGGTTCTACTGTCTCGATCCCTTCAATCAAATCGTCTTCAGGCGTAGGCGACATTGCTAGATAATGATCTAGTAATAGCTCGCCTTTCGCTACTTCATTTCCTTTAATTTTTAATCGATATTCATTGGGCTGCAAAGCAATATTGTCTCTGATACGCACGACAGGAATGACAAGCCCAAGTTCCAGCGCCAGCTGACGGCGAATCATCACAATCCGGTCTAATAAATCCCCGCCCTGATTAGCATCCGCCAACGGAATCAGGCCATAGCCAAACTCGAATTCTATCGGATCTATATGCAAGAGCTGTACAACACTTTCGGGGCTTTTGAGCTCGTCAACTTCAGCCTCTTCCTCAAGAATCTCATCCACTTCTTCTTTTTCCTTGCCTGTTTTAGATAGCGTATAACCGCCAAAAGCAAGCAGACCTGCAAGCGGCCCTGTTAGAAAAATACCAATCGGAGTAAACAAGCCAAGAAGCAGAATGGTTGCTGCTGTAACATATAAGAGCTTTGGATAAGCGAACAGCTGGCCTGTGATGTCATGACCTAAGTTTCCTTCGGAGGCTGCTCTTGTCACAACAATACCTGTAGCAGTAGAAATTAAAAGTGCCGGAATTTGCGATACAATTCCATCCCCTACAGTCAGCATCGTAAAATGAGAGGCTGCCTCTTGTATCGCCATGCCTTGCTGCAGCATACCGATAATGATTCCGAAAATGATATTGATCATTACAATAATAATTCCGGCAATTGCATCACCTTTCACAAATTTGCTGGCACCGTCCATCGCACCGTAAAAGTCTGCTTCTCGAGCTACTTTTTCACGGCGGTGCTTCGCTTCCTGTTCATTGATCATGCCTGCATTTAAATCTGCATCAATACTCATCTGCTTCCCCGGCATTGCATCAAGCGTAAATCTTGCTGCAACCTCGGAAACACGTTCCGCGCCCTTTGTGATGACGATAAACTGAATAATAATTAAGATAATAAATACAACAAGTCCGACTAAAACATTTCCGCCGACAACGAAGTTACCGAAGGTCTCAACAACCTTCCCTCCTTCACCGTGCGAAAGGATCGAACGCGTCGTGGACACATTCAAGCCCAGACGAAATAAGGTCAAAAGCAGTAGCAGAGACGGAAAAATCGAAAACTGCAGCGGTTCTTGCATATTCATTGTGGTGAGAAGCACGATCAACGCAAGAGAAATATTAATAATGATCAAAATACTTAACAGCCATGGAGGAAATGGTATCACCAGCATTGCCACAATGAGGACAACACTTATTAAAACGGATAAATCTCTTGTTGACATGCTGTTTTTTCTCTCCTTTTGAATCATAAAATTCAATTTACTTTTTGTTTCGTTTTAAATACGTAAGCCAGGATTTCTGCCAAGACTTTAAAAAACTCTTCCGGCACTGCCTGATCAATTTCAACCTGATCATATAACGCACGGGCAAGCGGCCTGTTTTCTACCATCATGACATCATGCTCTTTAGCAATCTTTCTTATTTTTAATGCAAGGTGGTCAACACCTTTTGCAACAATGTAAGGTGCGTCCATTTTTTCTTCGTCATATTTAAGTGCGATCGCATAGTGAGTCGGGTTTGTGATGATGACATCAGCTTTCGGCACTTCCTGCATCATCCGCCTCATTGCCATTTCCCGTTGTCTTTGCTTAATTTTAGACTTAATAATCGGGTCTCCCTCAGATTTTTTGTACTCATCTTTTATATCCTGCTTTGACATTTTGATATTTTTCTCATAGTCAAATCTCTGATATAAATAATCGAGGCCGGCAAGAATCAACAAAGCCCCTGCTCCGCTCAGCCCCATCCACAGGGTGAGTTTCGAAACAAAGGAAAGTGCTTCCTCAGGTGTCAAAAGCGGGAGACGGAGAATTTCTCCATAGTGCACCCAAAGCACAACAAACGCCGCAAACCCGACTACAGCAATTTTCAAAACCGATTTAAGCAGTTCTACAATCGCCCTCATGCTGTATATCCGTTTAAAGCCTTTTATCGGATCCAATTTTTCAAGCTTAGGCTGGATCACTTCTGTAGAAAATAAAAATCCAACCTGCATATAGTTGCTTACAACTCCTGCAACAAGAGCGACGAGCAGAATTGGAGCAAGTACGATGCCAGTATCCTTTAATAAGCTGATAAACAGGGTATGTACATTTGATTCTGAGAGCTTCATTGTGAGTGACTCCGTGTAAAATGTCTCTATAAATGACAGCAGCCTGTCTCTCATATACGGGCCGATCGCAATAAACGAAAGGAAGATGACTAATAATGAAACGGCGGTATTCACATCAGAGCTTTTTGCAACCTGCCCTTTTTTTCTAGTATCCTTCCGTTTTTTCGGAGTGGCTTTCTCGGTCTTCTCTCCCGCAAAAAATTGGAGGTCAATTCTTAGCTTCATTAAGAAACACCGACCAATGCTAAAAGATTCCGCATCGTTTCAATCGTTAAGCCGAAAACATTCCGAACAACGACGAAGATAACGGACATACACACGATGAGCATGATAAAACTGACAGCGATCTTTAAAGGCAGACCGACAACAAATACATTTAATTGCGGAACCGCCCGGGCTACGATGCCTAATGCAAGATCCACAAGAAACAAACTGGCCACAACCGGTGCCGACATTTGAAATGCGATAATAAACATTGCATTAAAGCTTTTGGCGATAAGATAAGCAAACTTTTCATCGCCAAAATTCGGAAATGCCTGATCAACTGAAATATACTGAAAGCTGTAGTAAATACCGTCCAGCAGCAAATGATGCGCATTGACACTCAGCATAAACAAAAGAGCCATCGTATAGATAAACTGGCCAATCAATGGACTCTGTGCGCCCGTTTGCGGATCAATAACGTTCGCAATTGAAAAACCCATCTGAAAATCAATAAACGAACCGGCTATCTGAACAGCAGCAATCATCATATAAGCAATCAAACCAAGACACAGCCCCACCAAAGCTTCTTTAAACGCCAGCAGCATATATTGCTCGTCAACCTCCATAGACGGGGGTTTATCAATCGTGCTGAAACATATGACTGCAAGAAAAAAAGCAAATCCGACACGATGTACAGCCGGTACGTTTCGGTGGCCGTATAACGGGACCGTTACAAAAAAAGCAGAGATTCTAATAAAAACCAATAAAAAAACAGGAAATAAATCAATAATTGAATTCATCACTGTATTACCCTGCAAATCGATTTAAATTAGAAAACAGCTCTGTTGTGAACGAAAGGATCGTCGACAGCATCCATGGCCCGAAAAAAATCAGTGCCAACAGGACTGCCACGATTTTGGGAATAAACGCCAAAGTCTGTTCCTGGATTTGAGTTGTGGCCTGAAAGATGCTGACGATTAATCCGACCAATAAAGCAATCGCAAGCAGAGGCGCGCTGATCATCAGCGTTACATATACAGCTTTTTCCGCCATAGAAATTACAAATTCTGAATTCACGTTTAGCACCTACCCTAAAAGCTCTGAAGCAAAGATTTCACAATTAAATACCAGCCGTCTACTAAAACAAAAAGTAAAATTTTAAAGGGCAGAGAAATCATAACTGGAGGGAGCATCATCATCCCCATTGACATCAGAACGCTCGCCACTACCATATCAATAATTAAAAAGGGGATAAAAATCATAAAGCCAATTTGAAACGCTGTTTTGAGCTCCGAAATGGCAAAAGCGGGAACCATCGTTGTAAGAGGAATATCTTTTAACGATTCGGGTTTATCCATTTTCGCGTAATTCATAAACAGTGCCAAATCCTTCTGCCTTGTATGCTTACTCATAAATTCTTTAATCGGTTCCTCAGCTTTTGTATACGCTTCTTCCAAACTGATTTTATTGTCCATCAATGGTGTCAGCGCTTCTTTATTAATCTCTGAAAAAGTGGGAGCCATAATAAAAAACGTTAAAAATAGCGCAAGGCCGATAAGGACCTGATTCGGCGGCATTGATTGCGTCGCCAGTGAAGTTCTGACAAAAGACAGAACGATGACGATGCGGGTAAAACAAGTCATAAGAATCAATATTCCAGGCGCCACTGAAAATACAGTTAACAATAATAGTAGTTTAACCGTTGAACTGACGTTATCCGGATCGCTTGAACTGAAAATATTTATAAACTCATTCATGATGACGTGGGCCTTTCTTTTTTCCTTCTGAACGGTTTTGTTTTAGCTCTTCAAGCTGCTCTTTTAATGCTTTTGAAAATGAAGTCAGCTTTTGCTGCGGCTGATTCTCAGAACCCTTTAGGGGTTTCGCAAGCTTTTGCCATTCTATTTTGCTTGACATCGCCTCTTCATGCTGACTGAGAATGTCTTCGATTTCCTTTTCATCCTCAATTTCTTTAAGAAGCTGGATCGTCTCTCCTACCCCAACGACGAGAACACTGTTGCCGACTTTAATCAATTGGATAGATCGGTTTTGGCCAACCGATGTTCCGCCGATATTTTCGACATATTGAAAAGGCTTTAGCAGCCGGTTTCTTTTGTTCATAAGCTTAACAAGCCCGTAAATCAGCGCGATGACAAACAATAAAGCGAAAATCATCTTCACAAAATCAAAGGCTGAAACAGAAGGAGCAGCAGCTCCCTCCGTCTCATCAGCAGTTTGTGTCGTTTTTTCTTTCTTTTGCTCTGACTTATCTGTGGTCTTTTCATCTTTCTTTTGAAACCATTCGTTTACAGTTGAATCTTCAGATGCCGCGGCATCAGCAGCAAGCGGATGTACACTGAATAAAATGAAAAAACATATAAAAGCAATGAAATATTGACTCTTTTTCAACAGTCGTACACCCTTTAGCTTAATGTTTTGTTGATTGCTTCAAGCACACGGTCTGCCTGGAAAGGTTTTACGATAAAATCCTTAGCGCCTGCTTGAATAGCATCGATAACCATTGATTGCTGTCCCATGGCAGAGCACATAATGATTTTAGCTTGTGCATCAATTTGTTTAATTTCTTTTAATGCAGTGATACCGTCCATTTCTGGCATTGTGATATCCATTGTAACTAAGTCAGGAGAATGCTCTTTAAATTTTTCTACAGCCTGAGCGCCATTTTCGGCTTCTGCAACTACGTCAAAACCGTTTTTCACCAAAATATCTTTGATCATCATTCTCATAAATGCTGCGTCATCTACAATCAAAATTCTATGTGCCATAATTTTTTCTCTCTCCTCGTGTTTCTTTATTTTAAATTATTAATGCGTTCTGCCTGGCTTAAAATGTCAGTGACCCTTACTCCGAAGTTTTCCTCAATGACCACGACTTCGCCTTTGGCAACGATACGCTGATTCACTAAAATATCTACCGGCTCACCGGCTAATTTATCAAGCTCAATAATACTTCCGGCTGAAAGCTCTAAAATTTCCTTTACGCTTCTTTTCGTTCTGCCGAGTTCAACAGTGATCGAAAGCGGGATATCCAAAAGCATATCCAGATTGTTGATAGGAGCTTGTGTGCTCTCACTCGGATCAAATGATGAAAATTCCACTGGTGAAACTTGAACAGGCGCTGCTTTTTTCGGTTTCCCCTGTCTTTTAGCCGGCACATGCTGCTGTTCGATGCGCGGCTCAGGCGTTACAGGCTCTTGCGGCTGTTCATATGTAACGTCAGAATCCTGCGTTGTTTCTTCAGCTGGACTTTCCGTGGTCGTCATAAGACTCGAAATCAAATCTTTAGCAAATGTCAGCGGGTAAAGCTGCATGATGTTAGAGTCTATTAACTCGCCCACCTTCAAGCGGAAAGAAACTTTAACCAGCATTTCATCAGCAGGAATACGGTCTGTTCCTTTTTCTTCATTTACATCAAGCAGTTCTACACGCGGGGGTGAAATATCAATTTTTTTACTGAATACAGTAGACATTGACGTTGCTGCCGACCCCATCATTTGGTTCATCGCTTCTTGAACCGCGCTCAAATGAATCTCTCCTAGTGAAGGATCTGCCCCTTTCCCGTCTCCCCCGATCATTAGGTCCGCAATAATAGCCGCGTCACTTTGTTCGACGACTAGCAGGTTGCTGCCGCTGAAACCTTCCGTATAATTCACTTCAATTGCTACATACGGTTCAGGAAACGCATCACTGATTTTGCTTCTTGGGATGACGGTTACGTTTGGAGTCGTAATATCAACTTTTTGATTCAAAAGCGTGGATAAAGCTGTCGCTGAACTGCCGAATGAAATATTTCCGATTTCACCGATCGCATCACGCTCCATGTCCGATAAGTCATGCACTTCCGGAGCCTCAGGCTCGTCCGGTGTGCTGCTCGTGCCATTAAGAAGCGCGTCAATCTCATCTTGAGATAATCTGTTATTCTCCATCTTGTTCACCTCTTATGTCGTGGTCTAAAATTTGCACTGCCTGTTTTCGATTCACCCGGCCGGCTTGTCCTAAAAATTTCGGCTTATCTCCGACCAATACAGTAAGAGGATCTGTTACTGATTTGTCCAAAGTTATGCAGTCTCCGACTTCTAAACTTAAAAACTCTTCTATTGTCAGTTCAGATGTGCCGAGTTCGGCCACGACAGGTATTTGTGCTGTCATGATACGTTTTTCAAGTGACTTTGTTTCCTCAGGTTTCGGTTCATTTCTTTCTGATTGCATCCAATAATGGACCGAAAGCTTTGGTATGAGCGGCTCGAGGACGATATGCGGGATACAAAGATTAATGACACCGCTGATTTCCCCGATTTGGGTATTGAGTGAAATAACAACAACCGTTTCATTAGGAGATACCATCTGAACAAATTGCGGATTCACTTCAAACTCAGTCATTTCGGGTTCAATATCAGCTATGGATTGCCAAGCTTCTTTATAATTTCCCAGTGCATTTTCAAATAAATTAGAAATAATTTTCGTTTCAATTTCTGTTAAACTATCAACCTTATTATGACTGATCCCGATGCCACCCATCACACGATCCATCATCGTATAGGCAATCGTCGGGTTGACCTCCATCATAATTCTGCCTTCCATCGGATGGACATCGAATAAATTCAGAATCGTCATATTCGGTATGGATCGGATAAATTCCTCGTATGGAACCTGATCAACAGAGCTGACCGATATATGGATATACGTTCTGAGCTGAGCAGAAAAGTGAGTTGTAAGAAGTCTTGCAAAATTGTCATGAATTCTTGTTAAACTGCGGATTTGGTCTTTAGAAAACCGCAGCGCACGTTTGAAATCATAAACTTTCACTTTTTTCTCTTTTTCTTCTTTTTTCAGCTCTTCAGCATCCATTTCACCCGTTGATATTGCAGAAAGCAGTGCATCTATTTCATTTTGGGAGAGAACTTCTCCTGACATTTTCCTCACCTCCGTATTCTGTCAAATTATGCTTTATTGCAGATTAAAAGAGGTAATATACACTTTTTCTACTTTTCCTTCTTGGAGGTAGCTATTCACTTTATCTTTTAGTTCCTTCTTAAAGGTTTCTTTTCCCTTGTCTCCCTCAATCTCATCAGCATTCGTATCAGCCAGCAGTGATATAACAGCATCTTTCACTTGAAAATCACGTTTTTCAAGCTCTTCTTTTGATTTATCAGAGTCCGTTTCAAGTTTAATCGCTAAGCGAATAATGTTATCGGACTTTAAATTCGTTGTGATTTCTGCTACATCAACAGAAGATGCAACGATTTCATCAATACTTCGTTTTGCCTCACTTTTTTCGGACTTTCCGCCTAAAACAAAATAAGCCGCCGCCCCGAGAGCACCAATTACGATAAGAATAATGAGTAAAATGATCGATAATTTTTTCTTCATTCCGGTTCCTCTATTCCATGGTCCATTGAAAATATTTGTATTTTTTGATAGAAAGACACAATCTTCTCCAGAACAGCTTCTTCATCTTCTTTTACTACAAACTTCTTACCGTTCGACAGTGTGATTGTAGTATCCGGAAAGCATTCAATCTGTTCAATAAATAACGCATTCAGCGTAAAGGGCTGCCCATTTAAACGGGTTACTTTAATCATAAAACAGCGGAGAAGCGATTACTCGCCTCCCCTCCCTCCTTAACGTTTAAGGTTAACCAGCTCTTGAAGGATTTCATCCGATGTTGTAATAATCTTGGAGTTTGATTGGAACCCGCGCTGAGCAACAATCATTTCAGTAAACTCGTCAGTTAAATCAACGTTAGACATTTCTATAAATCCTGACTTCAAGGCACCTGTACCGCCATCACCAGGCTGATTAGCTGCACTAGCAGTTCCAGAGTTCAAAGATTCACGATACAAGTTGCTTCCGATTTTATCTAAACCGTCACTGTTTGCAAAAGTAACAACTCCAATCTGGCCGCCATCTTGCGGTTTACCGCCAGCATCAACAATTGACACTTTTCCATCAGATCCGATGCTAAAGCTTTGAGCATCAAGAGGAATTTTTATTGTTCCTCCGGTCATATTTAACACATGGTAGCCGTCACCAGTCACCAATGTTCCGGTATTATCTAAATAGAAGTTTCCGGCTCTTGTGTAAGCCGTTCCATCACCTGTATCGATTTGAAAATAACCGTCGCCGTCAATCGCTAAATCAAGCGTTCTTCCTGTGCTTTGTGTTGCGCTTGTTGAATGAATGGTATCAATTGTGCCAGATGATGAACCTAAACCGATCTGCTTAGAGTTAGTTCCGCCGATTGTTGCACCAGCAGCAGAACCGCCGGCAATCGTTTGACTCACCATATCTTTAAAAGTAACCCGGCTCTTTTTGAATCCCACTGTATTTACGTTGGCAATATTGTTGCCGATAACATCAAGTTTAGTTTGAAAGTTTTTCATACCGCTGATTCCAGAATAAAGTGAACGTAACATAATATATTCCCCCAGATGTTTTTATTTAGAAGATTGTCCCACAGACATGACATTCGCCGGACTGATCTCGGTCCCATCATCAAGAACGAGATAATATTTTCCTTGAGAATGTTTAACAGAGCTTACTGTGCCTGTTTTATCTGTTGCACTTTTACCATCAGTCCAAGATACTTCTTTTCCCATCCAATCAACATACGTTGTAAACGGATCTTGGTTTTCAACGAATTTCGTCATCGTCGTATTCAGATTCATCATCTGTTCCAGACTTGAAAAAGTTGCCATCTGGCTGATAAATTCTTTGTCATCAACCGGATTAAGCGGATCTTGGTTTTGGACTTGAGTCATTAATATTTTTAAGAACTCGTCTTTTCCCAAGCTGCTGTTGCTTCCAGGCGCAGTGCTGCTTTTTTTTTCAGGCAATTTATATTCTGAGCTTATTGATGTCATTCTTCTTCCTCCAATTCAACCATTGACACTTCATCAAGCAAGTCTCCAAACTCGTTTGATTGCTTTTTCTGTCTTTGCTGCTTCTGACCCTCTTGCTGCTGTTTCTGTTCATCAGCAAGCTGGCCATATATCGGCTGGTCACCGCTTTGAATCGGCAAAGTAAAACGGTCAACTTGGACAGCCATATTGGGCAGTGATTGCTTCAGCTGAGGCAGATGTTGTTCGAGCAGCTCTTTTGCAGATTGGCTGGATGCAATGATTTTACTCTGGAACATTCCATTTTCATTTGTCAGCTTAATTGTGACAAATCCTAAATGTTCAGGGTTCAGCCGAATTGTAAAGCTGCCGGTTGATCTCCCAAAGGGTGTATATTTCATCCGCTTCCATGCACTGATCACTTGATCAGCAACCGTTTTTGTTTCTGCTGTATGTAAATCAGATGAGAGCTGCAAATCGAGTGTCTGAACTCCTCCGGTGCTCCGGTAGCCTGAAAACATCATTTGAATTCCTGACTTACTATCTATTGGCTGAATACTCACAGAGGAGTCTGTCGTACTTTTATTACCTGACGTTGGAGTGTCCGGTGTAAGGGCACGTTTTGCGACATCTTGTGATGATTCGGATGATTTCGATAACAAGAAAGCTTTCAGCTGACTTTCAGTCATATTCCATTCCTTCGTCCCTTTTTGAGGAAGCAATGACATCTGTTCCATTAAGCTTTGAAAACTTTTCAGCTCTGACTTTGACATCGTATAAAGCTTTGAACTTGACTCATCTTTTGTAAATATCTGCTGTTTAAGATCCTGAATAAGCTGTTCAGATATGCCCTTTTTTTCTAATGCAAAAAGAAATTCATCTCCATTTTTGTAGACAGTATGAGCTTGATTATCACGGTCAGTCATTTTATTTCCTTCTAAAAGCTGACTGATAAGCATTTGGATATAGATAAGCGCTTTATCAACTTCTGCTGATACCTCATTTTCCTGAACTCCTTGCTCTCTATCAGACTTGAGTTCATCAGTAGCGGCATCACCAGCTGAATTCTTTGCAGTCAGAGCCGTTTTATCTTCAGAAATGATTTTTTCAGCAAGTATTTGCCCCATATGCAGTTGATCAGTTTCGTCAGCCAATTTTAATTCAACTGCTTGCAGTAGGCTCTGTAATATTTGCTGAGCGGATTCATCCAGTTGCTTTCCTGTTAGTTTACTTAACGTTTGCAGAAGATCGGCTTTTTGCTTGTCTTGATTTTCAGGAGTTGCTTTTAGCCAACCACTGATCTTTTTACATGCATCTTTCAAAAGCTGATCGTCAGTCAGAGTCCCTTTTCCTTGTGATGAAGGTTCTTTCGAGCCGGCTTCAGACATAAGCCAATTTTGAAAAACTCCCTGGCTATTTTTGATTGTTTTAGCAGCTGTCCCTGCTGTAGTTTGCAGCCGAGGTCCGGCTAATTCAAGCAGCTTCACCTTTATTCCCCCTATTCTTGGCTGGCAGCAATTTTTTCTGTATATGTTGCCGCTTGCTCAGGAGTCATTTTTGCCAAAATTTCAGCAAGCTGCTTTTTGCTCAGTCCATTCAATATTTTCAGCGCTTCTTTCTCCTTTAATTGGGCAATGATTTTAGCAGCCTTTCCGCTGTCCATGCTTTTATAAACACTGATGACTTTATCATTAGAAGCTGTATCAGAACTTGATGATTCTTCTGAGATATCCTTTGATGTCTTTTTTTGGTCTTCCGCTGTTTTTTCAAGTGAACGGATCTTTTGATTCAGCCTGTCAATTTCAGATTTGCTTGTTTCTAAATCTTTATTCAATATACTGATCTCACTTTTTTGATCCTTAATGGTTTTTTCCAGAGCCGCCGTATTACTGTTATTCTTAGCTGTTGATGATGTATCTTTTTTATCTTCGGTCTCAGGAACCAATTCTTTAAGCACTGGCGTTTTGGCTGCAGCTTCCTGTATCGGCTTTAAGACATTGACACCAGCCGCCCAGAGAACAATCCCCCCTGCTATAAGCAGAAAAATCAGCGGAAGGATAATGATCAGCAACACCGATCGGAATTTACCTGATTCTTTCTTTTTGCCGGACATTACATTCGCTCCTAATGGCCTTGAATCATAAACTGCTTGATCGAGATATCGTCCATTTCTTTCATCTCTGCAGCTTTGTCTTCAAGAGCAAACATTTTAAACTGTTTTTCACGCATCTTTTCAAACTTCTTCACTTCAATATTTTTTTCTGTTAATACTTCTTGCTTTTGGTTCATTTGATTCCTTTTCATAATGACAAGCTTTTGGTAGTGATAAATTGTGTTTTCAAGATTTGAGACAAATTGCTGATAATGCCTCATCTCTTGAACGCTCATCCCGCTTTTCAGTTTGTTTTCTTTATTCTGTTCAAGCAATTCCTTTTTGCTCATGTTCTCATATAGTTTCTCCGCTACAGTTTCGAATTCAGAAACTGATTGCTGATACTCAGATAAAGACTGGTCTTTCTCGTTCTCTTTTAGTTCCAGCAGCTTTTGGAATCTAAATTGATAGGCCACGTTCTATTCCTCATTTCCTGTCAAACTAGTTAATGCTGCAATGCTTTCTTCCAATGATGCTGATTCTTCTGTTCCCTGCTTCAGAAATTGAATAAGCTGCGGATAAAATTGTATCGCCTCATCAATTTCTCTTGAGGACCCTCTTTTGTAAGCTCCAATATTAATCAGGTCTTCAGAATTTTGATACGTTGATAAAAGTTCACGGAATTTATTCGCTGCGTCTAAGTGCTGTTTTGTCGAGATGTTTGACATCACCCTGCTGATGCTTTTTAGCACATTGACGGCAGGAAACTGGCCTTTATTAGCAAGAGCCCTGTCTAACACAATGTGTCCGTCTAAAATTCCGCGTACCGTATCAGCAATAGGTTCATTCATGTCATCTCCGTCGACTAACACTGTATAAAACGCTGTAATTGTTCCGTGTTCATTTGCACCTGTTCTCTCTAACAACCGAGGTAAAATAGCGAACACAGAGGGTGTATATCCTTTTGTCGTCGGGGGCTCTCCAGCGGCAAGTCCGATCTCCCTCTGAGCCATCGCCACCCTTGTGACAGAATCCATCATAAACATGACATTTTGGCCTTTATCACGAAAGTACTCAGCAATGGCTGTCGCCGTATATGCGGCTTTCAACCTCATTAATGCAGGCTGATCTGAGGTAGCAACGACTACAATTGACCGCTTCAGTCCCTCTGCTCCCAGATCTTTTTCAATAAACTCCCGAACCTCTCGACCGCGTTCTCCGACAAGTGCAATTACGTTCAAGTCAGCTTCGGTCTGTTTAGCGATCATTCCCATTAATGTGCTTTTTCCGACGCCGCTTCCTGCGAAAATACCAATCCGCTGGCCTTTTCCGACAGTCAGCAGACTGTCAATAGACCTGACTCCAACACCCATCTTTTCACGGATAGGCGGACGTTTCATCGGGTTAGGCGGTGATTGCTCCGTTGATACAGGCGAAAGTCCTTTTGGCAAAATTTTTCCCTCGAGCGGTTCGCCAAACGCATCAATGACTTGTCCGATCAGACCGGCTCCTACCTTTATACGAAGAGATTCACCGGTGGCTTCAACAATGCTCCCGGGCGCAATGCTTGCGGCCTCTAAATAGGGCATTAACAGAATATTTTCTTCCTGAAAGCCAACAACTTCAGCTTTGATGACTTTACCTGATTGACCCTTTGCGTAAATCAGGCATAGATCGCCAATTGAGCTTGCCGGCCCCTTTGATTCAATCATCAGGCCGATTACCCGTTTCACTTTTCCATAACGCTTATACGAATCTGTCATTTCTATGCAATCTATCAGACTCTGTGTCTTCATAGATCCGCACCTGCTTCCAGTGCTGTAAGGAGCTTATGCTTCAGTTGCACCAGCTGGGTATCAATGCTTGCATCTACTCTGCCAAAGGGAGTTTCTATATAACATGATCCTTTTTCAGCTTTTTCATCGGCGTATAAACCAAGCCGGCATTCTTTGTATAGAAGCTGCTGAATTTCGTCTTTATGCTGAAAAACTGTTTCATAGTAATAAGGATCTACATATATTGATATATCGTCATATTCCTTTACTTCGTTTACCACCTGTTTCACAAGCAGGATAAAGGCCTCTTTATCATCAGATTTTTGCTGCCATACTTTTCTAGCTAACGCAACGGCAAGCTCAACGATTTCTCCGGAGGCATCTTCAAGTTTATCCTCTACAGCTTTTCTGGACATTTCCATTATGCTGGTTGCTTGACTGATCAGCTCAGCATACTGTTGTAAGGCTTCAGTTTTCCCTAATGCCACACCTTGTTCGAATCCTTCTGCTTTCGCTTCTTCTATAAGACGCTGTTTTTCAGCCGCCCAATCATTTTTTTCCTGCTCAATTTGACGGCGGATATCTTCCATCTGGCTGTTCGCTTGCTCGGAAATTCGATTAGCTTCTTCTTTGACCCGGGCCATTAAAGCTTCCGGATTTTCTTCAGTCTGTAAAAGATGTGAATGATCGATCCGAACCTCTTGTAAAGAAAGCTTCCTTCTTTCCTGCTGTGGGGAAAAAGATGATTCTTGTTTAATGATATTAGACAATAATATCGTCTCCTCCGCCTCTTGCTATCACAATTTCACCGGCTTCTTCAAGCTTTCTGACGATGCTTACAATTCTTGATTGAGCCTCTTCTACATCCTTCAAACGTACAGGGCCCATAAATTCCATTTCTTCTTTGAATGTTTCAACCATACGCTGTGACATATTGTTGAATACAATTTCTTTGACTTCCTCGCTTGCCACCTTTAATGAAAGGAGCAGATCGTCGTTTTCAACATCGCGAATAACCCTCTGAATTGCGCGGTTATCAAGTGTAACAATGTCCTCAAAGACAAACATCCGCTTCTTGATCTCTTCAGCAAGATCAGGATCCTGAATTTCCAAGGAATCCAATATCGTCTTTTCTGTTCCTCTGTCTACACCGTTTAAGACTTCAACAACAGCTTCGATTCCGCCGGTTTGTGTATAGTCCTGAGTGAATGCGGAGGATAATTTCTGTTCCAGAATCCGTTCTACCTCATTAATAATTTCAGGTGACGTTCTGTCCATTACCGCAATCCTTCTTGCGACTTCTGCCTGAACCTCAGGATTCAGCTCGGATAAAATTTGTCCGGCCTGCACAGGGTCAAGGTAAGACAAGATTAAAGCCATCGTTTGCGGATGCTCTTGTTGAATGAAATTTAAAATTTGTTCTGGCTCTGCTTTTCTGGCAAAGTCAAATGGTTTAACTTGCAGAGAAGAAGTCAGCCTGTTTAGTATGTTTTCAGCCTTATCTTCTCCCAGCGCCTTCTCAAGAACTTGTCGGGCATAGCTTAAACCGCCCTGAGAAATATAATCTTGGGCAATCGCTATATTATGAAATTCCTCTATAATTTCATCCTTTTTTTGATGATCGACACTTCTAACTCCTGATATTTCAAGAGTAAGCCTTTCAATTTCTTCATCGGTTAAATGCTTATATACAGAAGCTGACACATCTAAACCTAAGGAAATCATGAGAATGGCTGCTTTTTGTTTTCCTGTAAGCTTATCTTGATCACGTCTCGCCATTTCTAATCCCTCCTAATCCTCGGCCAGCCAGCTTCTCAGCAGTTTTGCAAAGTCTTCAGGCTTATCTTTCGCCATCTTTTCAAGCTGTTTTCGTCTGACTGTTTCCTCTGTTTCATTTTCCTCTTCATTTATATCAGGCAAATTGATAGGCTCCTGAGGCACTTCGTACGTGTATTCCTCAAATTCATCCTCTTGAGCGCGTTTCTTTCTGATAAACATAATGATCAGAATGATGATGACTGCGATCAAAACGCCCCCAACGATATATACCCACATTGGGATACCGGAGGATTTTTCCGTATCAGTATCAAGACTTACTTTTCCATCAAAAGGCTGAACGGAGACAACAATTTTATTACTGATATCTTCATCAGAAAGGTTCTGGTTCTGTGTTTCATCCTTATTCAATGATGTTCTGACAACAGTTGAAAGAATTTTTTGTATATCATCCTGTCTTGCGGTTGATAGCGACGCCGTGTTTTTGGCATCAGGCGGCTCTACCATTACTTGAATCCCTAAATCCCTTACCTTATAAGGGCTTTCAGCTATTTCTTTATGGATTCGGTTAACCTCATAATTGATTTTATTACTGCTTTTTTCGTAGTTCCCACTTTCGGTATTTTCGCCGTCAGCTTGATAGTTTGTTACATCTTCATCCCCGGTTCCGGCAGTTCCGCCATTAGCTGCGCCGTCTCCCTGATATGTTTCCGATACTTTTTCAGCACTAACCGCAATGCCTTCCATGTTTTCTTTGTCAACAGGCTCGACGATGTCTTCTGTCCGTTTTTCTTTTGTAAAGTCAATATCGGCCGTGACAGAAACTACAACTTTGTCCTGCCCCATCATCGTTCCAAGCAATGACTGAACATGTTTTTGAATGTCTTTTTCAACTTGGGATTTAATTCCCTGCTGTGAAGAATAACTATCAGCGTAGGACCCTGCACCGCTGTCTGTTTTGTCGTAGTATGTAGAGTTCTGGTCCATGATGACGATATTATCTTCTTTTAAGTTCGGCACACTTTTTGATACCAGATGATACAATCCGTTGATCTGGCTTTGATCTAGTGTGTATCCAGGCTGAATTTGCAGAACGATTGAAGCAGATGCTGCTGATTGCTCTTCACCGACAAAGACAGCGTCTTTCGGAAGGTTAATCATTACTTTTGAATTTTTGATACCGTCCATTTCATTAATCAGATTGGACAGTTCCGTTTGTGTGGCTTTGACTTTCACCATATCAAATTCATTATCTGTTAAACCAAAGCCGGCGTTCTGTCCAAAAAATGAGTAATCAATTGATCCGGTTTTAGGAAGCCCTTCTGCAGCCAGCTGAACTTTCAGTGAATCAACCTGATCTTCCGGAACCTTAATGACCGTACCGCCATTTGAAAGTTCGCTAGGCACCTTTTTCGCATCCAGTTCTTCTTTGATCTGTCCGGCTTCTTCAGCTGACAAATCTTTGTACAGCGGCGCCATTTTCTGATTAGAAGAAAAAATACTGATAATAATGGCAAGAATGATAATTGCCGCTAAAGCACCAATCATTAAAATCTTTTGTAATTTAGATCTATTTTTCCAAAACTCACTCGTTTTGTTTTTCATTTGCATTAGAGTACGATTCATGTTAACCCCCGGTCATTCCACTCTTTCTCTTTCTCGTCAGACCCCCTACATTTGCATTCTCATAATCTCCTGGTATGCTTCCACAGCTTTGTTGCGGAACTCAGTTGCAGCAGTCAGAGAGATGCTTGCTTTTTGAGCGGCGATCATGACCTCATCAAGATTCACATCTTTCCCTGCAGCCAAGGCATTAGTCATATTGTCAGAAGCTACTTGGGACTCATTTAACGAACTTATAGAGTTTTTTAAAAGCTCCGAAAAGCTTGTTTGATTTGAAGAATCTGTTTTTTGGCTATTGTTTACTTGATTTGTTACATTTTGAGTGTTTTGAGTATTTTGAACCTGAAAAGGAGAAATTTTATTGATCACATTCATCACCTTACTTTCCGATTTCTAGAGCCTTCATCAGCATTCCCTTTGAGGCATTCATCGCTGTGACATTGGCCTCGTATGATCTCGTACTGCTGACAAGGTCAACCATTTCTTTTAATGGATCAACATTTGGCTTTTGCACATATCCTTCAGCGTTTGCATCAGGATTGGTCGGATCATAGACCAGATTAAAATCAGAGTTATCCTCAGTGATTTTTGTAACCTTTACCCCATTTCCGACATTGCCGCTGCCGCTCATTTTAGAATTCAAAATCGATGAGAACGATTCACCTTTTGACTGAAGCGAAACCATTTTCCTTCTGTAAGGCAACCACTCACCGTTTACCTGCTTGGCTCTTGTCGTATCCATATTCGCCAAGTTAGACGATACAACATCCATTCTGAGGCGCTGAGCAGTTAAAGCTGATGCTGAAACATTTAAGCTTTGAAAAGCTGTCATTACTTTCCTCCTGTTAGTACGGTCTTCAGAGAATTGAATTTTCCGTTCATTCTTTCAACTAAAGCTTGATAGTTAATCTGATTTTCTGCTAGTTCTGTCATCTCTTTGTCAACGTCAACGTTATTTCCGTTTTGCTGAAAAGATGTATCTCCGCTCGTTACAATTGAATAATTTGAATCAGCATCAGAAAAATCAACATGCCGATAGTCTGTTTTTATAGATTCGAGACGAGAGGATTCTTGATCTAATAAATTTTGGAAAGAGACTTTTTTCGCCTTATAGTTCGGTGTATCTATATTAGCAATATTATTGGTTATGACTTTTTGCTTAATATTCGCTCTGCCCAAGGCATTTTCAAGATTTTGTATCGTTCCAGAAAATAGGCTCAAATCCACTTACCTCCATTTCAGTTTTTTTCACCCTCAATATCCTTGTCGAGATTTGTAAAACCATATGCTTATTGTAAGAAATAACAGGCATAAAGTCTATGAAGTTCGTGTAAAAAAATGTCCTCATATATATCTATTTTACAAATAGGTACATAGTCCTAGATTATTTGAACTACGTTTTTTACATTAATATAAGGCTGAAAATAGCTTAATTTCTGTATTTCCCCATTCATTTATCGTCTTTTTTCTGTTTTTATGAAGAAAATCATCAATTTTATTAACATATTACAGAGAAAGACTTTTCGCCCAGGAAATAAAGCTTATTGATTTCCTTTATTTGAATGCAAAAAAGAACCCCTCTTTTAAGGGGTTCTTCTGTTCATTAATGCGATTTCAGATTTTCTAATTCAATCAGGAATTTGTTGTTCAGCACTTTGATATAAGTACCCTTCATGCCTAATGATCTTGACTCAATTACCCCAGCACTTTCAAGCTTTCTGAGTGCGTTAACAATAACTGAGCGAGTAATGCCGACACGGTCTGCAATCTTACTTGCAACAAGAAGGCCTTCGTTTCCGTCAAGCTCTTCAAAGATGTGTTCAATTGCTTCAAGCTCACTATAAGAAAGAGAGCTGATTGCCATTTGTACGACTGCTTTGCTTCTTGCTTCTTCTTCAATTTCTTCTGCTTTTTCTCTCAGAATTTCCATTCCGACAACTGTAGCGCCGTATTCAGCAAGAATTAAATCATCATCATTAAACTGATCCTGTAAACGTGAAAGAATGAGTGTACCTAATCTTTCTCCGCCTCCGATGATCGGCACAATTGTTGTTAAACCAGCTTGGAACAAGTCTCTGTTTTCAACAGGAAAAGCAGTATACTCACTATTGATATCCAGGTTAGAAGATGTTTCAGGGACGTTGAACAGATTCTTCGTATATTCCTCTGGGAATTGGCGATCCTCAAGCATTTTTTTCATGCGGTCATTTTCAATTTGCTGGTTGATAGAGTACCCGAGAAGTTTTCCTCTGCGGCTCACAACGAAAATATTGGAATCAATTACATCCCGAAGCGTTTCCGCCATTTCTTTAAAGTTAACCGGTTTCCCTGCCGCAGCTTGCAGCATGGAGTTAATAATTCTTGTTTTTTGTAATAAAGCCATGATAAATGATCCTCCTAAACATTCCTCTTATTAAATTTTCACAATATAAATTGACTTAAATCTTTGTTTTTAGCTATCGTTCCGAGCTTTTCTTCCACATACTGCGGTGTAATCGTTATTTTCTCCATTGTTACATCCGGGGCTTCAAAAGAAAGATCTTCTAACAGACGTTCGAGTATTGTATGAAGGCGTCTCGCACCGATATTATCTGTTTCCTGATTCACATGATAGGCGACTTCAGCAATCTTATGAATAGCTTCGTCAGAAAATTCAAGAGATATACCTTCTGTCTGTAATAATGCCTGATATTGTTTTAAGAGCGCGTTATCGGGTTCAACTAAGATTCTCACGAAATCGTCAACCGTCAGTTTGCTCAGTTCTACACGAATTGGAAAACGCCCTTGCAGTTCAGGAATCAGATCAGACGGTTTGGCCATATGAAATGCTCCCGCTGCGATAAACAATACATGGTCTGTTTTAACTGAACCGTATTTAGTGACAACGGTAGAACCCTCAACGATTGGGAGAATATCACGCTGAACACCTTCTCTTGATACATCAGCTGAAGATGACGCGCCACCGTTTTTTGCAATTTTATCAATCTCGTCGATAAAGATAATTCCGCTCTCTTCTGCCCTATGGACAGCTTCCTGGCTGACTTCATCCATATCAATGAGTTTGCTTGCTTCTTCATTCGTCAAGACTTTTCTGGCTTCTCTGACTGTCATTTTACGGCGTTTCTTTTTCTTTGGCATCAATCCGCTCAGTGCATCCTGCATATTCATGCCCATCTGCTCCATACCCGAGCCCTGCAGCATGTCAAACATAGAAGGCTGCTGCTCTTCAACTTCTACAGTAACATAGTGGTCCTCCAGCTCTCCTAATGCCAGCTGATGAGCCATGCGTTTTCTTTTTTCTTCAATGTTTGCTTCTTCCTGGCTTTCCGTTTCGTCTTCACCGTTTGGCTGGCTGCCGCCAAAAAACATTTCAAACGGGTTTTTAACGCCTGATTGTTTTTTCTTCCCTGGGACTAACAGGCGCACAATGCGTTTGTTTGCATTTTCTTCAGCCTGCTCCTTCACTTCATTGATTTTTTCTTCTTTTATAAGACGAACAGAAGTTTCCACAAGGTCTCTGACCATTGATTCAACGTCTCTGCCTACATAGCCGACTTCTGTAAATTTTGTTGCTTCAATTTTGATAAATGGCGCACCTGAAAGCTTAGCGATTCGTCTGGCAATTTCAGTTTTCCCTACCCCGGTAGGCCCCATCATTAAAATGTTTTTCGGAACGACCTCGTCTTTCAGCTTTTCATCCAGAAGACTTCTTCTATAGCGGTTTCTTAATGCCACGGCGACAGCTTTTTTCGCGTCTTGCTGACCGACGATGTATTGGTCTAACCGATCTACAATCTGTCTTGGTGTTAACGGTGTTTTTTCCATGCGCCTCAAGTCCTTTCTATTCAAGCTCTTCCAGTATGATTTGATCGTTCGTGTATACACAAATTTCGCCCGCTGTTTCCAGCGCAGCTCTAGCAATCTCACTTGCAGTCATGCTGTCACCGGCATGCTTTTTCAGCGCTCTTCCGGCTGCCAAAGCGTAGTTGCCGCCTGATCCAATTGCCAGAATGCCGTCATCCGGTTCGATAACCTCACCAGTTCCCGATACGAGAAGCAAGGTATCTTGATTCATAACGATCAGCATGGCTTCAAGCTTTCTAAGCACTTTGTCGCTTCGCCATTCCTTTGCAAGCTCAACAGCAGCCCGTTTTAAGTTGCCATTATATTCTTCAAGTTTCGCTTCGAACTTTTCGAATAGAGTGAAAGCGTCTGCAACAGATCCCGCAAATCCTGCGAGAACCTTGCCGTTAAACAGTTTTCTTACTTTTCTCGCAGTATGTTTCATTACAACAGCCTGACCAAATGTAACTTGACCGTCTCCGGACATTGCGCTTCGTCCCTGATGCTGTACTGCAAAGATTGTAGTCGCATGAAAAGATGACATAAAGGGCCTCCTTTAATTTTTCTTAAAAGCTCTTGGATGGTGAGACATATATGTGTTTCTCAGCATTTCCTTCGAAACGTGCGTGTATATCTGTGTCGAAGACAGATTAGAATGCCCGAGCAGTTCTTGAACGCTCCTCAAATCTGCTCCTTCGTTTAACAGATGAGTGGCGAACGTATGTCGAAGCATATGCGGATGGATATGTAAAGTGCCGGACGCTTTTTTGACAAGCCCGCTTAAAATGTGCCTAATGCCTCGGGCTGTAAGCGGTCCGCCTCTTTGATTCACGAATAATAGATCATGAGGTTCTTTTGCTTTTTTCAGCAAGCACTGTCTTCCGCTATTCATATATAACTTCAACGCTTCGCGGGCGTAAGACCCAAAAGGGATATAACGCTGCTTCTTGCCTTTCCCGTGAACAAGCACAGTGTCCATAAATAAATCAAGATCATGAATCGTTATGGAAGAGCATTCACTGACCCTCATTCCGGTGGCATAGAGAAGCTCTAATAGCGCTTGATCCCTCATGCCGGTTGGCTGGCTTATATCTGAAACTTCAAACAGTTCCTCAAGCTCTTTTTGATATAGAAACTTCGGTATCCGTTTCTCTTGTTTCGGCAGATGAACAAGCTGGAACGGATTATCATCAACAAGCTTTTCCCGCATCAGAAATTTGTAAAAACTTCTCAATGCAGAAATTTTTTTACTAATTGTTCTTCTTGATAAACCCTTTTCATAGGCTTCCGTCAAAAAAATTCTAGTATCTTGATATGCAGCTTCTTCAAATCCATTTATACCTTGAACACGCAGGAAAGTCTCGAATTCTTCAATTGAATCCACATAATTCACAATAGTATATTGTGAATAATTTTTTTCAATTTGTAAATATTCAACGAATAAGTTTACGAAATTCTTAACATTCTCCATGCCAAATACCTCCCCAGGAAGGGCTTTTAAATGGTATCACAAATCGTGTTCAAGTTGCAATCAATACCTAAATTGTTTTCGAAATTGTTTGAATTGTCTCGATCGCCCGATTTGCGTACTGTTCATTACGCTCTTTTTTATTTTTAATTTTAACAGGCAATTCTTTTAAAAGCCCAAAGTTTGCGTTCATCGGCTGGAAGTTCTTCTGGTTTGTTGTTGTAATATAGTGAGCCATACTGCCTATTGCTGTTTCCTGAGGAAAAGTGACAAGCTCTTCTCCTAAAACAAGTTTAGCCGCATTAATACCTGCTACAAGTCCAGAAGCAGCAGATTCCACATATCCTTCTACTCCCGTCATTTGTCCTGCGAAGAACAAATCGTTCCGTTTTTTAAATTGGTAAGTCGGCTTTAACAAGCTTGGAGAATTAATGAATGTATTTCTGTGCATAACGCCGTATCTGACGATTTCCACATTTTCAAGTCCGGGAATCAATTTGAGGACTTCCTTTTGGTCTCCCCATTTTAAATGAGTTTGGAATCCTACAATATTATAGAGAGTTCCCGCCGCATCATCCTGTCTAAGCTGAACGACTGCATATGGACGTTTTCCGGTAACAGGATGCTCTAATCCCACTGGCTTCATCGGTCCGAAAAGCATTGTTTTCTTTCCTCGTTTTGCCATTACTTCAATCGGCATGCAGCCTTCAAAGAAAATCTCTTTTTCAAATTCTTTTAACGGCACAGTTTCCGCCGAAGTCAAAGCTTCATGAAATCGGTCAAACTCTTCTTCTGTCATCGGGCAGTTTAGATAAGCCGCTTCTCCTTTGTCATAACGGGACTTCAAATACACTTTATCCATATCAAGGCTGTCTTTCTCTACGATAGGCGCCGCTGCATCATAGAAGTATAAATAGTCTTCTCCAGTAAGCTCTTTTAACTGTGCAGACAATGATTCTGAAGTTAACGGACCAGTTGCGATAATTGTTGGTCCTTCCGGTATTTCTGTTACTTCTTCATTAATAACAGTAACGTTGGGATGGTTTTTCACCCGGTTTGTCACACTTGCCGCAAATTCGTGCCGGTCTACCGCGAGTGCGCCGCCGGCAGGCACTGAGCATTCGTCAGCCGCAGCGATAATTGCTGAATCAAGCGCACGCATTTCTTCTTTTAATACACCTACAGCGTTAGCAAGTGTATTGGAGCGTAAAGAGTTGCTGCATACCAGTTCTGCAAATTTATCAGTATGATGGGCAGGCGTCTGTTTGACTGGGCGCATTTCATATAATCTGACTTGAATCCCCCGTTTGGCAAGCTGCCATGCCGCTTCACTGCCTGCAAGTCCGGCTCCGATTACATTCACTGTTTGTTGGTTCATCTTTCACATCTCCTAGTTTATTATTCATTGTCTTCTTTTAACACACAAAGAAGGTGAGCAAGACCCTGCTCACCGCTACTTCTGTGGTTCTTCCTTATAATCGCATTCCACGCATTGGACTTGTATGCCTTTTTTGAGCTTTTTCTCAACAAGCATTTTTCCGCATTTCGGACATTTTCGTTCAATTGGTTTGTCCCAGGAAACGAATTCACAGTCCGGATAACGGTCACAGCCGTAAAAAATCCGTTTCTTTTTCGATTTTCGCTCAACAATATTTCCTTCTCCGCAGCTCGGGCACTTCACACCGATTTGTTTGACAATCGGCTTTGTATTCCGGCAATCGGGGAAATTGGAGCAAGCTAGGAATTTACCGTATCGGCCCATTTTATACACCATAGGAGAACTGCACAATTCACAATCTTCTCCGGCATATTCAGGCTCAATTTCAACTTCCTTCATTTCTGATTCGGCTTTTTTCACGCGCTTTTCAAAATCGGTATAGAAGTTATCAATAATCTGTACCCATTCTATATTGCCTTCCTCAACATTATCAAGGTCTTTTTCCATTTTTGCCGTAAACTCAACGTTAATGATTTCAGGGAAAAATTCCATGATCAACTCAAGCACGATCTGCCCTAATTCTGTGGGAACAAACCGTTTATTATCCAGACCAACGTACCCGCGCCGCTGAATCGTATCAAGCGTCGGAGCATAAGTGGAAGGACGGCCGATACCTAGTTCTTCAAGCGTTTTAACCAATCGGGCCTCAGTATAGCGCGGAGGCGGCTGGGTAAAATGCTGTTCCGGTTCTATATCCTTAGATAAAACAGTGTCTCCCTCTTGCAGGTCAGGCAGCATCCGGTCTTTTTCTTCCAATTGATCGTCTTTGCCTTCAACATACACTTTCATAAACCCGGAAAACTTGACTTTACTTCCGTTTGCACGAAAAGTCAAACCGTTGTTTGTCAAATCAACACTCATTGTATCTAAAACAGCAGATGCCATTTGGCTGGCAACAAAACGCTCCCAAATTAATTTATACAGTCTCAGCTGATCTCTGCCAAGGACTGCTTTTAATTCGCTTGGTTTTCTGAGAACCGACGTCGGACGGATCGCTTCGTGGGCATCCTGAGCATTTTCATTCTTTTTAGCGGGCTTTCTTTTGCCGCCTAAGTACTCTTTTCCGTACGTTTGATCAATAAACGCTGCCGCTTCATCAACTGCTGTATTGGAAATACGGGTTGAATCCGTTCTCATATACGTGATCAAACCGACAGTTCCTTCTTTTCCTAGATCAATTCCTTCATATAATTGCTGCGCAATCATCATCGTTTTCTTCGCTCTGAAATTGAGCTTGCGCGCTGCTTCCTGCTGAAGGGTTGAAGTTGTAAAAGGCAAGGCCGGATTGCGTTTCCGTTCCTTTTTAGTTACTTTTTCAACTGTATACTTATTGCCTTTGAGCTGAGAAAGTATGTCTTTTACATCCGCTTCGCTCTTTAAAGGAAGTTTTTTTCCGTTTTTACCGAAAAAGCTCGCTTCAAACGTCTCCTGTCCTTTTAAGAACGTGCCGTCTATTGTCCAATATTCCTCTGGCTTAAAGTCGTTAATTTCCTTTTCACGATCAATAATTAAACGGAGGGCAACAGATTGAACACGGCCAGCGCTGAGCCCTTTTTTAACTTTTTTCCAAAGAATTGGGCTGATTTTATATCCGACGAGCCTGTCTAATATACGTCTCGCCTGCTGTGCATCCACCAAATCCATATTGATCATGCGGGGATGCTTAAATGATTCTTTAATTGCGTCTTTCGTAATTTCGTTAAACACAACACGGCAGTCTGAATTAAGATCCAGGTCAAGGCTGTGGGCCAAGTGCCATGCAATCGCTTCCCCTTCTCTGTCGGGGTCGGCTGCGAGATAAACTTTTTTCGCTTTTTTGGCAGCCGTTTTCAGCTCTTTTAATACCGGACCTTTACCTCGAATGGTTATATATTTTGGTTCGAAATTTTGTTCTATGTCAACTCCCATTTGACTTTTTGGAAGATCCCGGACATGTCCCATTGATGCTTTCACTTTATATTTTTTACCTAAGTAACGTTCAATCGTTTTCGCCTTAGCGGGCGATTCCACGATGACTAGATAATCAGACATTTTCATCCCCCTCAAGAGGTGTTCTCTCTCTTCAAGTATTTCAAATTTTATTTTATATTTGCAGCTGTCTTTATTTGGCTTTCAACATTTCATTCTTTATGATGAACGTCATTATTTAAATAGAAAACAATATGCAACTTTAAATCCTCACTATTATTAAATATTACAATGCTGTTTGTCAAACGATAATTCAAAAGGGTTCCGTATATTGAACGTTTCTCTCAGGAAGCTCTGCATAAATATCCTCTGCTGACCATATGACTTTAGCCCCCTCTTGGATCAATTTTATAGGACCTCCGGCGTAAGGATCAAATACAGAACCAGGTACGGCAAATACTTCTCTCCCTTGTTCCAGCGCTTGGTATGCGGTAATCAAAGAACCGCTTTTCTCTTTACCCTGCACAACAATAATGCCCTCACTTAACCCGCTGATAATACGGTTTCTCATAGGGAAATGCCATTTTTGGGGTTTGGTTTCAGGTGGATGCTCTGACAGAAGAAGATGGTGTTTAGCCATGTGTTCTGCTAATTGAAGATTTTCTCGAGGATAAATGTTCTGAAATCCGCCTGCGATGACTCCGATTGTCCGCCCCTTCGCCTTAATACTTGCCGCATGGGACAATCCGTCAATCCCAGACGCCAGCCCGCTGACAATCACCCACTTTTTATGGCAAAGCTCTATTGTAAGATGATTGACAACCTGGATTCCATAGGCTGTCGGATGCCGCGTACCTACAATTCCTATTTTACGCCCTTGAGAAAGAAGGGATATATCACCTTTTGCAAACAGCACAGGAGGCGGATCATAAATGGTTTTCAGCCAGAATGGATATTGATCTGAGGATATTGGGATGACTTCAATGCCTTGCTGATGGTATACAGAGAGTAAATGCTGAAGTTTGGGATATTGTTCTTCTATTTTATTTTTTAATGCCGCAGTCTTTACTTTGCCATGTGAAGCGGTTTCTAATGCGCATGAAGGATTTGACAGGGACATTGACGGATCAGCTTTCCACCATTTTAATAGAAGAGAAGGGGATAATAATTGATTGATTCTGCAAGTGATTAAACAGGCAGCGGCCTGATCCAATATGAGGACCTCCTTTTGACAGCAAAAGCAGGAACAGCCAAAATGGCTGTCCCTTCTCTATTAATGTGTTTTGCATGTTTCAAATAAATTCTTCTCTTTCAATACTTTAATTAATGTTTCTCCCATGACAGAAGGTGTCTCTGCAACTTCGATTCCGCATTCGTTAAGTGTTTTGATTTTTTCATCAGCAGTGCCTTTTCCGCCGGAAATGATGGCACCTGCATGTCCCATGCGCTTCCCTGGAGGTGCTGTTTTGCCGCCAATGAATCCGACTACCGGTTTTGTCATATTGGCTTTTACCCACTCAGCAGCTTCCTCTTCAGCTGTACCGCCGATTTCGCCGATCATGATGACAGCGTGTGTATCAGGATCTTCGTTAAACGCTTTTAAAACGTCAATGAAGTTGGTTCCATTTACAGGATCGCCGCCAATCCCAACGGCTGTAGACTGTCCTACACCCGCTTCTGACAGCTGATGCACTGCTTCGTATGTTAATGTTCCTGAACGCGATACAACGCCTACATGACCCTTTTTATGGATATATCCGGGCATGATGCCGATTTTACATTCTTCAGGCGTGATGACGCCAGGGCAGTTCGGGCCTATTAATCTCGTTTTCTTGCCTTCCATGAAGCGTTTCACTTTTACCATGTCTAGAACCGGGATATGCTCTGTGATGCAAATGACCAGATCAAGCTCCGCATCTACCGCTTCCATAATAGCATCAGCCGCAAAAGGTGCCGGAACATAGATAACAGACGCATTTGCGCCAGTCGTATGAACTGCATCAGCCACTGTATTAAATACAGGTACCCCTTCCACTTCTGTTCCGCCTTTTCCAGGTGTCACACCGCCCACGATATTTGTGCCGTATTCAAGCATCTGCTTCGTATGGAATAAAGCGGTAGAACCTGTAATCCCTTGTACAATAACTCTTGTATCTTTATTGATAAAAACACTCATTATTTGGTCCCCTGCCTTTCATTCTTTCCTATACTAAAGATACGATTTTCTGCGCGCCGTCAGCCATGGATTCCGCAGATGTAATATTTAATCCTGATTCACTAAGGATTTTCTTCCCTAGATCCACGTTTGTTCCTTCAAGACGGACTACAAGCGGCAATGTTAAACCGACTTGTCTTGTCGCTTCAACAACCCCTTCTGCGATAACATCACATTTCATAATGCCGCCGAAAATGTTGACGAAAATCCCTTTAACATTTTGGTCAGAAAGAATGATTTTAAATGCTTCCGTGACTTTTTCTGCGGTTGCGCCGCCCCCCACATCAAGGAAGTTGGCCGGCTCTCCTCCATAATGTTTAATGATATCCATCGTGGACATCGCAAGCCCTGCGCCGTTTACCATGCATCCGATATTTCCATCAAGGGAAATGTAGCTCAGATCGTATTTAGACGCTTCAATTTCTTTTGGATCTTCTTCATCCAAATCTCTATATTCCATAATATCTTTTTGTCTGTATAATGCATTGCTGTCAAAATTTAATTTCGCATCAAGTGCCATCACATTCCCGTCTCCTGTTACAACGAGAGGGTTGATTTCGGCAATTGAGCAGTCTTTCTCCACAAACGCTTTGTATAGTCCAAGCATAAATTTAGCAGCTTTCCCAACAAGCTCTTTTGGAATATTAATAGCGAATGCAATTTCTCTGGCTTGATAGCCTTGGAGGCCAACAGCCGGATCAATGACAGCCTTTTTGATTTTTTCCGGTGTTTTCTCTGCTACTTCTTCAATTTCTGTTCCGCCTTCTTCAGAGGCCATCAGAACAATTCTTGAAGTGGCACGGTCAAGCACTAATCCCACATAGTATTCCTTTTTAATATCGCAGCCTTCTTCAATAAGTAAGCGTTTTATTACTTGTCCGTCCGGACCCGTCTGATGCGTAACGAGGGTCTTACCTAAAAGTTCTTCGGCATACGCTCTTACTTCTTCTAATGATTTTGCTATTTTTACCCCACCAGCTTTGCCTCGACCGCCAGCATGAATTTGAGCCTTTACGACATAAACCGAGCTGGATAAGCTCTTTGCTTTTTCAACTGCTTCTTCTGCTGTAAAAGCCACTTTACCTTCAGGAACAGATACCCCATATTTTCTGAGGACTTCTTTTCCCTGGTACTCATGGATATTCATTTCCCATCCTCCTAACTTATGTAACAAAACTAAAAATAGACTGCGCTTTCATTCTATATAATACTGGAAGAATTGTCTAGAGTTCGATGCAAAATCTTAAAATCCTTCTAAACATTCAAACTTTTATTTTATTAAAAACATAAATTTCAAGCGGAGAATGGGGAATATTTCGGCTATTTTTTATTTTTTACACTTTCGTCCAATCTGTAAATGAAAGAAAAAATCTCGGCTACCGTTTCATAAAGAGCTTCCGGGATCTGGTCATCCACAGTCAAATGGCGCATTAATTCGACAAGGGTCCGATCTTCTTGGATCGGGACCCCCGCCTTTTTAGCTTCTTTGATAATGTTGTCAGCAACATAGCCCTTTCCGGTTGCAATTACTCTTGGCGCCTTGTCTTTTTTTTCATCATAATGGAGAGCTACGGCTTTCCTTAAAGGCGTTTGCTCGTTCATATTTTCACATCCACTTCCTGATCACTGATGCTTGTTATGTATTGATCAATTGTAGCCATTTCATCAGATCGAAGGCGCTTTTTAGCGTTAACTCCTGAAAGACTGTAGCCCATTTCTTTGAGCGATTGCTTAAGGGTGGGCACCATTGGATCGATGGCCGGCTGAAGTTCAAAATCCGTCTCAATTGTAATCGTCATGACTTGCTGCTGTATCAGGCAGTCAACAACTGTTTCTTTTAACGTATCCAATTGCAGTAAAAACAGGAGCCGGCAATGGGAAGGATCGAGCTTTCCATCCGCTTCTTTTTTTCCTTTAAACAGAACAGTCATGTCCTGAACCCCCGATTTTGAAAACATCGGAAATGACATCACAATTTGGCTGTATGAAGGATGATCCTGCTGCATGAGAAGCTGACCGTTTAATTTATGGAAGAGCTGATCCGCTTCCTGTTTGACAGGTTCCGGTAACTCATGTGACGCTCTGACGGCATGCAGAGCCATCTTGACTGATTGAATATCATCAGGCAGCACTGCGGTGCCTTGTTCAAATGCTTTAATAAATGCAAGCTCATCTCGCGCGCCTATTGCCATTTTTACTTTGGATAAAAAGGAAAGAACATCTGCCTTATCCGTTAAATTCGGAGCTGTCTGCTGAACAGCCTTTAAAAATACATCGGCTTCTTGATCCGTGACTCGTGCGGCCTGCAAAACAGATGCTGCTGCCTCGGGCTTATTTTGACTAGAGGAAACAACAGCCTTTGTCCAATTCGCTGCTTCTTTTACGATTGAATTGCCGTTTTTATCCGCAGCTTCCGTCAGTTTGGCCAGCAGCCTTCCGGCTTCTTTCATTGGAATGTCTGAGACAGTTTTAGCAGCACCGTCTCGTATGTTTCGCTGCTGCTCCTGCGGGTTTACAGGTGCCCGGTGTGCCTTTCCTGCGGAGCCGTCTGCTGCGCTAAGCTCCCGGTTTCCGGCAGTACTGACTGAAGAGGCAGATCTGGTATGATCCGTTAACGAGAAAAGCTTCTCGATAAGACGTTCTGCATGGACATCTGTTTCGCTATTAAATAGTGCTGTAACGGCTTCTCTTAGCTTTGTCAGCGCCTGGCTCGGCTGAGGATTTTCATGAATAGCCTGAATCAGCTGAGATAAGTGCTGATGGAGCGGTACAGGCGATTTGACAGCATGAACTCCGCTCAAAACATCGGGATGAACGGGGAGATCCCGCTTTAAGGCAAATAAAACTGTTTCAATGGCTTTTTTTGTGTCTGACGCAGGCAGCGTGTCCATCCAGCGGACAGCTGTCTTGATATCATTTTCTGTGATGGGTGTTTTGCTTTTCAGCATTGCGCCTGCCATCATAAGGGAGGCGTTTGACGGCTTCACTGAAATAGCGTTCAGAAGCTTGCCCGCTGCATCCTGAATTGTTTTGGGATTTTGGTCAAAGCTTTGAACGACCTGGAGACGGCCTGTCTGTTCCGCTGGTTTTTTTTCGTAGGAAAACCAGTAATACGCCTGAGGACGAAGCTGAGTTTCAAGTTTGCCTTGAATCGTTTGATTCCCTACTTGGATCAGTGCATGCTGGTCCCCTAATAAACGAAGTACTTTTCCTAAAAGGAGACGCTTTACGGCATTTGATTCGTCGGTTGTATGTGATGTTTCCTGCGGAGCTGCAGTGTTACCAAAAAGGTTTTTGAGCGCCTGCTGTACATCATTTCGTATGTTCATTTCAAAAAGGTGCCTCCTTGTTCATTAGATTATCTGTAAGATTGAACAGGAGCGAAAGTTTTCCGGTGCAAATCGGTCGGTCCGTAGGCTGCGAGCGCTTCAAGATGCTCTTTTGTTCCATAGCCTTTATTTTTTTCAAAGCCGTACTGCGGATACTTTTCTGCATATGCGCTCATCATCCGGTCCCTCGTCACTTTCGCAATACACGCACCTGCAGCGATAGATACGCTTTTGGCATCGCCTTTTATAATTGAAGACTGAGACGTATCGAGCGGCAGTGTCATCGCGTCAACGAGCAAATAATCGGGTGTATCGGACAAATCGCGGATTGCTTCGACCATTGCCAATTTTGAGGCTTCATAAATATTGATCTCATCAATAACAGCTGCTTCTACAATTCCTATACCGACTGCCACAGCTTCTTTCATAATGAGATCGTAATATTCCTCACGCTTCTTTTCTGTAAGCTTTTTTGAGTCTGTGAGTCCAAGTATTTCGCATTCCTCAGGAAGAATGACTGCGCTGGCGACAACCGGTCCTGCCAATGGGCCCCGGCCTACTTCGTCTACTCCTGCAATAAAACGAAACCCCTTGTTTCTCGCAAGCCTTTCATAGGAGGTCATATTTATCCACTGTTCTTTTAGCGCTTTTTCCTTCGCGTGCTTTTTCAGCCATTGCTCTACAAGCGCTTGTACGCTTTTTCTCGGATCATTTTCACACTGGACAAGAAATGGGTCCTGGTCATCTTTTACCCCTTGCAGACGGTCTCTAATGTCTTTTACGGTTAATGTATTCACTTTCTCTTCTCCCTTACTGTATGTATCGGTCGGGTCAGGAAAAAATAAAGACCCGCATTTCTGCGGGTCTTTACATCGTCGGCTGTTCGAATGACAGCCTCCCGAACTTTTCTGTGCGGATATCACGAATAATCACTTCAGTCGTTTTATCGTAGTTAATAAGCCCCCCGCTCATGAGGCAGCCGCGTTTTTCACCTATCGCATCAAACAGCTCCGCGATGTCTTCGGGTATCTCATCGAGCCCGTAGCGCTCTTTAAGCCGTTCAGGATAATGTTCTTCGAGAAAACGGAGGCCAAACACGGCAACATCCTGAAGATTGATAATCGAGTCTTTAATAGCCCCCGTGACTGCCAGCCTCAACCCGACAAGCTCGTCCTCAAATTTAGGCCATAGAATCCCCGGAGTGTCTAAAAGCTCTAATTCTTTTCCGACTTTGACCCATTGCTGAGATGTTGTGATACCCGGTCTGTCTCCGGTTTTCGCAATATTTTTCTTTGCCAGCCGGTTGATAAGCGTTGATTTTCCAACGTTTGGAATGCCGATGATCAGCGCCCGGATCGCTCTTGGCTTCACACCTTTTGCCCTCATCCGGTCAAATTTCTCCTGCAGGATATCTTTTGAAGCGGGAACGATTTGATTTAATCCTTGGCCGTTTACAGAATTAATGGACAGAGAGCGGATTCCTTGATTCTCAAAGTGCTCTTTCCACTGCTGTGTAACTGCCGCATCTGCTTTGTCAGCTTTATTTAACAGCATAATCCTCGGCTTATTTTTTAAGATGTCTTCAATCATTGGGTTTCTTGAGGACATCGGAATTCTGGCATCTACCAATTCATATACGATATCGATTAATTTTAATTTTTCGGTTACTTCCCGTCTTGCCTTTGCCATATGGCCAGGGAACCACTGGATTGTCATGTGACACGAACACCGCCTTTATCTTCTGAGTGTGCAAGATTCTTAGTTGTTCTTTATGTATTTTACGATGCCTGACCGGCATTTTCAAATTCTATATAAAAAAAGAGCTTGTTACTGGTAACAAGCTCTTTTCGTTCGTTATCATTATCGTCTGATTTCTTTAATACGAGCCGCTTTTCCGCGAAGTTCACGTAGGTAGTAAAGCTTAGCACGGCGTACTTTACCGTAACGTACAACTTCGATTTTCGCGATTTTTGGTGTGTGTACAGGGAAAGTACGTTCAACGCCAACACCGTAAGAAATCTTACGAACTGTGAACGTTTCGCTGATTCCACCACCACGACGCTTAATCACAACACCTTCAAAAATCTGGATACGCTCACGGTTACCCTCAACAACTTTTACGTGTACACGTAAAGTGTCACCAGGACGGAACGTAGGAAGATCAGTACGAAGCTGTTCTTTTGTGATATCTTCAATTAGTTTTTGCATCGTTTTCAACTCCTTCCAACAGATGCTCTTGGCCACAAAACCCGGCACAGCGGAACATCGTTTTCAAGCTTTCAACGGATAAGCCCGCTCAAGCCACAAGTAGTATCTTATCACAATTTCATAGCCTATGCAATAAAATCTATTCTTTTTCCCATTCAGAAATCCATTTTCTTTCTTGCTCTGTAAGCGGATAGTCTTTCAGGAGATCCGGGCGTCTTAAATAGGTTCTTCTGATCGATTCTTTATTCCGCCATTCTTTGATTTTAGCATGGTTTCCTGATAGAAGTGTTTCAGGCACTTTTAAACCTTTATAATCTGCCGGTCTTGTATAATGCGGATGCTCCAAGAGCCCCGTACTGAACGAATCCTCTATGTGGGAAGCCTCTTTGCCAAGCACTCCCGGAAGCAGCCTGACAACACTGTCAGCAATCATCATCGCAGGCAGCTCACCGCCTGTCAGAACGAAGTCGCCAATTGATATTTCATCGGTCACCAAATGCTCACGGATTCGCTCATCATAGCCTTCATAATGGCCGCAGATAAACAGCAAATGCTCTTCCTTTGCCAATTCCTCGGCTTTTTTTTGAGTGAAACGCTCACCTTGCGGGCAGACGAGGATAACGCGCGGCGGACTGTCTGCTTTTGAGGTCAGGTCCTCAACCGCGTCAAAAACAGGCTGAGGCTTCAGCACCATACCTGCTCCGCCTCCGTAAGGGTAATCATCTACTGTATTATGCTTGTTATCAGAATACTCCCGGAAATTGACGATCTGGAACTGCACTGCTTCTTTCTCTTGGGCTTTTTGAAGAATGGATGAACCGAGCACCCCTTCAAACATGTCAGGAAACAGTGTCAAAAAATCGATTTTCATTCGTCTATTAATCCTTCCATGAGTTGAATCTCAATTTTCTTTTCGCTGACATCAATCTGTTTGACGACTGATTCAATGTAAGGGATCAGCGCGTCTTTTTTACCTTTACGCTCGATTACCCATACATCATTGGCTCCCGGTGTTAAAATTTCTTTCACCTTTCCGATCAGTTCGCCTTCTTCAGTAAAAACTTCACAGCCGATAATTTCGTGGAAATAAAATTCTCCCTCATTCAACTCACCCAAATCCTCTTCCGGAACTTTGATGATGGCGTTTTTCAGTTCCTCTACTTCATTCAGGCTTTGTCTTTCTTTAAACTGCAGCAGATGAAATTGCTTATGCAGCCTGTACGTGTTTACCGTTACCTCTATCGGTTCTTGGCGTCCGTCCATAAACAAATACAGCGTGTTGCCCGGCTTGTACCGTTCTTCGGCAAAATCCGTTTTTGAAATGACCCGCACCTCGCCTTTAATTCCGTGGGTATTTACAATTTTACCGACATTAAACCATCGCTTTGTCATATGATCACCTCTGGCGAATTTCAATTACTGTTCCGTCTTTTATGACGATGGTGTTTGCTGCTGTTTTCTCATGCCAGTCATCCCCGACTTTAATGGTCAGCAGCGCATCGATTTCCTTTTCTTTCATTTCACTGCCAAGCGGTAATGTATGTACTTGGGTAATTTGAAAATCGATCATTTTCATATTATCTTTTCGTTTTTCTATTGCCTTTTTAAATTGCTCAATTACATCTGGGTTCTGCTGTTCTTTTTCATGTTTTCTAAGCTGAAAATAGAGCTGGCTGCATTCTCGTTCAAGCATTTGTTTCTTATCTGTGAAAGTAGATAACAGCTTTTCTTTGCTGTGCTCGGTTAAGACTTGCATAACGGCTACACGGTGAATAATTTGCATCGCACCAAGCTCCCTGCTTTTAAAACTTTTTCAAGACCAGACGTTTCTATCTTGTCTTATCTTCTATCAGTTTACCCGTTTTTTGCGTGTAAAAAAAGGGGAGGTGCCGGCCCTCTCCCTTTTAGTCAAATATTTCAAATTGAACTTTCTTAGAAGACTGTGCGCCAGCTGCAAATACAGCTGTTCGAATCGCTTTTGCAGTCCGGCCTTGCTTACCGATAACTTTACCGGTATCTGACTTATGAACAGATAAGCGCAGCGCAATCTTTTGATCGGTTTCTTCTCTTATGACCCGAATGTCATCTGGATGATCAACAAGCGGTGTCACAATCGTGACAATCAAATCTTCCAAGTGTTGATCAGTCATTACTTGCCTTGTTTAGCGTTGTGGAATTTTTCCATGATTCCTTGGCTAGAGAACAAGTTGCGAACTGTATCAGATGGTTTCGCTCCAGTTTGAAGCCATTTAAGAGCAAGCTCTTCATCGATTTTTACTTCCGCTGGTTTTGCAACCGGGTTGTAAGTGCCGACTGTTTCGATGAAACGGCCGTCACGCGGTGAACGAGAATCTGCTACAACAATACGATAGAAAGGAGATTTTTTTGCTCCCATACGTTTTAAACGAATTTTTACTGCCATTTTACTAGCACCTCCGAAAATATTTCAACAAGATAGTATATTAACAATGATAAAAGTGTTTGTAAAGTGTTTTTTCTTAACAACGGTTTTATCATGTATAACCGATTACATAAAAGGTAACTTAAATCCTTTTTTCTTTCCTTTTGACATGTTTGTCATTTGCTTCATCATTTTTTTCATTTCGTCAAACTGCTTAAGCAGACGGTTGACTTCCTGTACGGACGTCCCGCTTCCTTTTGCAATCCGCTTGCGCCGGCTGGCATTAATGATATCCGGCTGTTCTTTTTCAAGAACAGTCATCGATTTAATGATCGCTTCCACATGATTCAGCTGCTTTTCATCAACTTGAATATTTTTCAAGCCTTTCATCTTACCTGCACCCGGCATCATTTGCAGAAGCTCATCCAGGGGCCCCATGTTTCTGACCTGCCCGAGCTGCTCGAGAAAATCGTCCAATGTGAAGCTCATTGTTCTCATTTTTTGTTCCAGCTCTTTGGCCTTGTCTTCATCGACGGTTGCCTGAGCTTTTTCAATCAATGTTAACACGTCACCCATGCCGAGAATCCTTGATGCCATGCGTTCAGGATGGAAAGCCTCTAATGCATCAAGCTTTTCGCCTAAACCGGCGAATTTAATCGGCGTGTTTGTCACCGCACGAATGGAAAGTGCGGCACCCCCGCGCGTGTCTCCATCAAGCTTCGTTAACACAACACCGGTTAAACCGAGCTGTTCGTTAAAGCTTTTGGCTACATTCACGGCATCCTGCCCGGTCATTGAATCGACAACCAGAAAGATTTCTTCCGGATTCGCGATTTCTTTCACTTGGGTCAGTTCATCCATAAGCTCATGGTCGATATGCAAACGGCCTGCTGTGTCCAAAATGACATAATCATAGTGTTCTTCCTTGGCTTTTTCAATAGCCTGCTTGGCTATTTCTACAGGGCTGACCTGATCACCAAGGGAAAAAACAGGCATGTCGAGCTGCTTGCCGAGCGTTTCCAGCTGCTTAATTGCAGCAGGACGGTAAATATCGGCAGCAACCAGCATCGGTTTGCGATTGTGCTTTTTGCGCAGCAGATTTGCAAGTTTACCGCTCGTTGTCGTTTTACCGGCACCCTGGAGACCAACCATCATAATAACAGTTGGCGGCCGCTTCGCGACGGCAATTTTGCTTTCTTCGCCGCCCATCAGCTCTGTCAGTTCCTCTTTAACGACTTTAATGACCTGCTGGCCGGGCGTCAGGCTTTTCATGACGTCTTGGCCTACAGCCCGTTCACTTACTTTTTTCACAAAATCCTTTACTACTTTAAAGTTAACGTCAGCCTCAAGCAGCGCAAGACGAACCTCACGCATCATTTCTTTTACATCTTGTTCGCTGACTTTCCCTTTTCCGCGGATTTTAGAAATCGTCTGCTGCAGTCGGTCGGCTAATCCTTCAAATGCCATAGTTTGCCGCCTCCTAATCTAATTTCTCAAGCGCTTCAATCAGAGCTGTAATTTCTTCCTCTTCTTTAGAACCGGAAGCAAGCTCCTTCAGCTTATTAAACATCTCTTTACGCTCCTGAAACTTTTTCAAAAGGAGCAGCTTTTCTTCATATTGTTCAAGCATCGCTTCTGTTCGTTTGATGTTATCATAAACAGCTTGTCTTGAAACCTCATATTCTTCGGCTATTTCGCCAAGGGAGAAATCGTCCAAATAATAAAGAGACATATAGCTCTTCTGTTTAGACGTCAACAACGACTGATAAAAATCAAACAGATAATTCATTCTCGTTGTCTTTTCGAGCGACATATGAGCTCTCCCCTTTGTTAAGTCAAATCCCTTTACGATAACTTAGTTTACATGGTTTTAATGTGAGTGTCAAGTTTTTATCTTGTCAAAGGAATGATAACTTTTTCCAATATTAACTAAACAACATCCAATTTATTCCGATATTTTATATGAACCATATTTAAAAGGAGGATTTCACATGAAAAAAATCGGTTTATTGTTTATGTTATGCTTGGCTGCCGTGTTACCATTTATTTTTCCCGCCCAGCAAGCAGCTGCGGCCGGAGTCCCTTATAAGGCCTCCATCTCAAATATTAGCACGGACGGAGGCGTGTACGGCAAAATCAATTACGGACAAGGTCAATTTTGGCGAGTTAAGTACAATATTACGATAAACGGTACATTGCTCGACGAAAATGGAGTGCCAGTGCCAAACACACCAGTCAGCTTCGAAGCAGATACGAAAGTCGGGAATACAACAAAGACAGCTGCAGGAACAACCGATGAAAACGGAAAGTTTGACGTTCCAATGTATTTAGGACCTGCCGCTGGCTACTACACGTATTACACATCTGTTTCCGTTCATTACTACGACATCATCCCATTCAGGGTTTATTCCGGTGATGCGAGATTGCTATCCACTGATAACAGCCTTTATCATTTCGCCTATCAAGTGAGACGATAACAAAAACAGCCCCCTAGGGTTTTGGGGGCTGTCTGTCTATAATCGGTGAACCCAAAAATATTAATCCTCCGCTTTTTCCACTAAATCTGAAAAGAGGCCGTATACGTAAGATTCAGCGTCAAACTCCTGAAGATCATCAACTTTTTCTCCTAATCCGACTAATTTAACCGGGATATGAAGCTCGTTGCGAATCGCAAGGACAATACCGCCTTTTGCAGTGCCGTCAAGTTTTGTTAAAGCAATTCCTGTTACGTTTGTTGCTTTCGAGAACTCCTTCGCCTGCGCCATTGCGTTTTGGCCAGTCGTGGCATCAAGGGCGAGCAGCACCTCATGAGGCGCTTCCGGCACTTCTCTTTCGATAACACGCTTCACCTTTTCGAGCTCCTTCATCAGGTTTACCTTGTTTTGAAGACGCCCTGCCGTATCACAAATTAACACATCAGCTTCTCTCGCTTTGGCAGCGTGAACAGCATCATAGATGACAGCCGCAGGATCGCTGCCGGCCGCCTGTTTAATGACAGGCACACCAGTACGTTCTCCCCATACTTCAAGCTGTTCAATCGCTCCTGCTCTGAAAGTGTCTCCGGCAGCAAGTACAACAGACTTTCCTTCTTGCTTTAGTTTATGAGCAAGCTTTCCGATCGTTGTCGTTTTGCCGACTCCATTTACGCCGACTAGAAGAATGACATTTAAACGCCCTTCCTGAATGTTCAGCTCAGATATTTGTTCGTCTCCGCTGTTATAAATCTCCACCAGCTTTTCAGAAATAACAGACTGCACTTCCTGCGGATCTTGAATATTTCTGCGCTTCACTTCTTTTTTGAGCTCGTCTATCAGCTCCATAACCGTTGTAAAACCGACATCAGCACTGATCAGAACCTCTTCAAGCTCTTCGAAGAAGTCCTCATCAATTTTACGGTAACGGGACACGAGATCATTCACTTTATTTTGAAAGGAGTTTCTCGTTTTTTCAAGGCCGTCCTTAAATTTTTCAGATACGGAATCTGTCTGCTTTGTGATTTTCTCTTTTAATTTTTTAAAAAAACTCATCTTATAACCTCTTTCCTCGTTACTGAACGAATTCTTTTGTCTCTTCCAGCTTCACTGAGATGACCTTAGAAACACCTGACTCCGGCATTGTCACGCCGTAAAGCACATCGGCTTCCTCCATAGTGCCTTTTCTGTGGGTAATCACAATAAACTGGGTATCGGCGCTGTATTTTTTCAAATACTGCGCAAACCGGAACACATTTGCTTCGTCAAGTGCTGCTTCTACCTCGTCAAGAACACAAAAAGGCACAGGGCGCACCTTTAAAATTGAGAATAAGAGCGCAATAGCAGTAAGCGCACGCTCTCCGCCAGACAAAAGGTTTAAGTTTTGCAGTTTTTTTCCCGGCGGCTGCGCGATAATTTCTACTCCGGAATGCAGCAGATCATTCGGATCGGTAAGCCTTAATTCCGCTCGCCCTCCTCCGAATAAGGAGTGGAAGACTTGATCAAAGTGTGAGCGGATTTGGACGAATGTGTCGTTAAAGCGTTTCGTCATCTCTTCGTCCATTTCCTCAATCACTTGAAACAGGGTATTTTTTGCTTCTGTTAAATCTTCTTTTTGCTCTGACAAGAATTGATAGCGTTCGTTAACCCTCTCAAACTCATCTATGCTTCCGAGGTTTACCGTTCCAAGCTCTTCTATTGCGAGTTTAATCAGCTTCACGCGCTTTCGTGCTTCCTCAGGATCTGTTTCAAGCTGGTATTTCTCTTTGGCTCCCTCAAAGGACAAGCTGTATTCTTCCCGCAAGTATTGCAGCAAATTATCAAGCTCGACTTCCATTCGGCCTAGTTTTACTTCTTCGTCTTTTAAGAGCGTTGTTTTTTGTTTATACAGGCGCTTCATTTCTTTCAGCTCGCGCTCATACGTATCAAGCCCCTGCTGAAGTTTGATCCTCTGGTCGCGCCTTAACGCAATCAATTCAATTGTTTTTGTTTTGTCATTTAATTTATGTTTTGCGGCCTCTTCCAGTTTTTCTTCGCCGCTTGTGCTTGATGACATTTCTGACGTTAAGAAGCTTAGGTCCTCTTTCGCCTCTTTTAAAGCAAGCCCTGTTTCTTGGAGCTCTTTCTTTAATCTAGCGAGGTTGTCCTCTTCGCTCTGACATGCTTGCTCTTTTTTCGCTGCTGCGATCTTCAGCTCAGTCAGCTCATTGGAGAGAGACTCTTTTGTAGAGGACTGTGTCTGTTTTTGTTTTGTCAGTCTTTCAATATCCTCTTCAAGCTGTTTCATTCTTTCAGATACGGAAGAAAGCTTTTCTTCCAGCTCGCGTTTGCGCGCTTTCTTCTCTCGATCGCTATCTGACAGAGCTGATTTTTCTTGATCATAGAGCTCTAAGTGAGTATTGATATTCTTCTCAGCAACTTGAAGCTCATACAGCTGGCCTTTCACATCCTGCTGCTTCACTCTTAAGCCTTCCCCGGCCTCTCTTAAATCAGCCAGTTTTTTCTCCATCTCCTGAATGGATTGCTTAAGGGTTTTGACCTCTTGTTCAAGCTGCGCTGTTTTTTCTTCCATCTCAGCCAGCCGCTGGGTGACATCCTCAAGTTCCCGGCTTCTTCCTAACAGGGAGTTGTTTTTCTTTTTAACGGCGCCCCCCGTCATTGAACCTCCAGGATTCACGACATCGCCCTCGAGAGTTACGATGCGGTACCGGTGCCCAAGCAGCTTCGCAAGCTCGTTTGCGCCTTTTAAATGCTCTGTAATCAAAACGGTGCCGAGCAGGTTTTGAATGATACGGCGATACGCGGGATCAAATGTGACAAGATCACTGGCAACCCCGAGAAATGACGGATGCTGCTTCGCAGTTGCCACGTCCCTGCTTTGAAGCTGACGGTCTTTGATGACAGAAAGCGGCAGAAATGTCGCCCGGCCGAACGAATTCTGTTTCAAATATTGAATTGCTTTACGGGCGGACTGTTCATCATCGGTCACAACATGCTGTGCTGAAGCTCCGAGTGCTATTTCAATAGCCGTTTCATACTTTTGTTCTGTTGACATCAGCTCAAGGACAGCCCCGCGAATTCCGCCAAGCCGCTCTTTCGCTTTCAGCACCTCTTTAACACCCTGATAAAAGCCGGAGAAATCTCCCTGCATTGTCTCAAGCATGTCTTTTTTCGACCTCGCCTGCTGGACGTATTGGTATGCTTGGTAAAGAGCAGATTCATTTTTCTCATACTGACGCTTTTTCTGTTCGTATTTAACCTGCATTTCTCGATACGTGCCGACTTGGCTGTGAATCTCCTGCTCTATGCGGGCAAACTCGGTTTCACATGCAGCTTTTTGGGCGGTAATATCGCGCCGTTCCTGCAGATGCTTTTCATTATTATCAGCCAGCCTCTGTTGGATAACTGCTGATTGGGACATCTGGTCATCGAGCAGCTGGAGCTCATTACGAATCGATGCCTGGCTGTTTAACAGCTCAAAGTAATCGCTTTTCAGCTGCTCAATTTTCTCTTCGACATTTTCATTGTGAAGACTGAGAGCCTGCTGCTTTTCCTTCACCTGTGCTTTTAAATCTTTGACTTCTGTCTGAAGCGCTTCAAAGACAGCTTCCTGCTTCGCAAGATCTTCTTTCAGCACAGCTTCTTTTTGCTGAAACTGTACGATGGCTTCTTCAAGCTGTTCGCGGTTTTGCACAGCGTTTTTTTTGCGTTCTTTCAGTACTTCTTTGCGCCCCTCCAGCTTTTCAAGCTCCTCACTTGTCACAAGCAAGACTTGCTGGAGCTCGTTCACTGATTCATCGAGCGCTTGAATTTTGTCGCGCGCATCTTCGATTTTCGCTTCTTTTGCTGAAATAGCAGACGATTCAGCAAGCTCTTCTTCCTTTGCGGCTTGCACTTTCTCCTGAAGGCTTGACCATTTGGCGTGCAGTTCTTCAATATCATAAGCGGTCAGCGCAATTTCAACGTGCTCAAGCTCTTTCTTTTTCTCCAGGTAGTCTTTCGCGATTGAGGCCTGTATTTTAAGAGGTTCAACCTGACCTTCCAGCTCATGTAAAATATCTTCTACCCGATTTAAATTATCCTGGGTTTCAAACAGCTTGTTTTCTGCTTTTTTCTTTCTCGTTTTGTATTTGAGCACCCCGGCTGCTTCTTCAAAGATACTGCGGCGGTCCTCCGCTTTGCTGCTCAGAATTTCTTCCACTTTCCCTTGGCTGATAATCGAAAATGCTTCTTTTCCAAGTCCTGAGTCCATAAATAAATCAATAATATCTTTTAAGCGGCACGGCTGATTGTTAATTAAGAATTCACTCTCGCCAGATCTGTACACACGCCTTGTGACACTGACCTCGTGGAAGTCAATCGGCAAAAAATGATCGTCATTATCAAGCGTAAGCGTAACTTCGGCAAGATTTAACCGTTTTCTCGAATCACTGCCGGCAAAAATAATATCTTCCATTTTTCCGCCGCGAAGGGAACGTGCTGATTGTTCTCCAAGAACCCAGCGAATAGCGTCTGTGATATTGCTTTTTCCGCTTCCGTTCGGGCCGACAACCGCAGTGACGCCTTTTACAAAATCAACGGAAATCCGTTCTGCAAATGATTTAAATCCTATAACGTCTAAACGTTTGAGGAACATAGCGATCCTCCTTATGTAATAAGTATTTCAATTTTATCATAAACATGGATGAAATAAGACGGCAAACATACTGAAATCCCCCTTATAGCCTAGGGGGATTTTATTGTTTCGTATGGTGTTTTTGCAATTTAGCTAGAGCTTCCTGAGCAGCGTGCTGTTCGGCTTCTTTCTTTGAACGGCCGTTTCCGACTCCGAGTGGTTCACCTTTTAGAGATACGATGGCTTCGAATTCACGGTTATGGGCAGGTCCTTTTTCGTTGGATATTTTATACTCCAGCGAGCCTTTGCCGTCACGCTGCACGTATTCCTGCAGCTGGCTTTTAAAATCCATCACATGAGAAAAAGCACCATCGTTTATTTTAGGGAACACATAGACTTTTAAGAAACTTTCGACCGGCTCTAATCCCTGGTCAAGATACAAGGCTCCGATAAATGCTTCGAAGACATCCGCCAAAAGCGCAGGACGTTTTCTGCCGCCTGTCATTTCCTCGCCTTTCCCCAATAGGACAAGATCGCCGAATGACAGTTCGTGAGCCAATGAAACGAGAGACGGTTCGCATACAATCGCGGCTCTCAATTTCGTCAAATCTCCTTCACTCATAGCCGGATACTTGGCAAATAAGAATCTGGAGATCGTCAGTTCCAAAACAGCGTCACCTAAAAATTCAAGCCTTTCATTATCTTCATACGGCTTTTTCCGATGCTCATTCACATAAGATGAATGTGTAAATGCTTGATACAAAAGCTTTTCATTTTGAAAGTGAACCGAGATCCGTTCTTGAAACTCTTTAAATTGTTCTATTTTTTTATAGAACTTTTTCTTATCTTTGTAATGTGAGTGTTTTGACATAGTAACCTCCATAGGCACATCAGGTTCACCGCGCTTCTCTGACTAAACCGGATACAGCGCGCGTAAAAGCGGCATGCTGTAATAACTGCACGAATAAAGGGCTAAAGCCCCGCGTTTCGGCGGGACTTTTAGCATCAGCTTATTGCTGGTTTTGTATGTAGTTCACAGCGTCGCCGACTGTTGCAATCTTTTCAGCATCTTCGTCAGAAATTTCCATATCAAACTCGTCTTCAAGTTCCATAACAAGCTCAACTACATCTAGGGAATCAGCACCTAAGTCTTCCTTGAAAGAAGCTTCAAGTTTGACGTCTGCTTCATCAACGCCAAGGCGATCTACGATGATTTTCGTTACACGCTCTAATGTATCTGCCATAGCAATTCACCTCCCCTCAAGTATTATAGTGGATTCGTTTTTAAAAAACTAGAGTAACTATGATGAAATTTTCAAGAAAAAAACTTACATGACCATTCCGCCGTCAATATGAAGGGTCTGGCCTGTCATATAACGCGCTCCCTCTGAAGCTAGAAACGTCACGACGCTGCTGACATCGCTGGGATCGCCAAAGCGAGCGAGCGGAATTTGTTTCAGCATTTCATCTTGAACATCTTTTGCAAGCTTATCTGTCATATCAGTTGAGATAAATCCAGGTGCAATCGCATTAACGGTGATATTTCGGCTTGCAAGCTCTTTAGCTGAAGATTTCGTTAAGCCGATCACACCTGCTTTTGCAGCCACGTAGTTGGCTTGTCCAGGATTTCCGCTGACGCCGACAATAGATGATACGTTAATAATCCGGCCTGAACGCTGCTTCATCATTTGTCTTGTGACAGCTTTCGTACAGTTGAAAACACCCTTCAGGTTAATGTTAATGACATCATCCCACTCATCTTCTTTCATTCTCATGATGAGATTGTCTTTTGTGATTCCGGCGTTGTTCACTAGAATGTCGACCGTAGAGAAAACAGAAATCGCTTCTTTTATCATGTTTTGTACATCTTCAGGATTTGATACATCGGCTTTGACAGCAATTGCTTTTCTGCCCATTGATTTGATTTCATCTACAACTTCATTTGCTTTCGCTTCGCTGCCTGAGTAGTTAACGACAACATTTGCACCGTTTTTGGCCAAGTCAAGGGCGATTGAACGGCCGATTCCACGGGATGCGCCAGTGACAACAGCTGTTTTTTCATTAAGCATTCTCATTCTCCTCCTTAAGCGTTTGAATTGCCAGTTCAATCGTTTCCGGGTCTGATACGGCAATGGTTTTTAAGCGTCTGTTTACTTTTTTCACAAGGCCTGAAAGCACTTTGCCGGGACCGATTTCAATAAACGTCGTAACACCCTCTGCAATCAGCTTGTTAACAGTTTCCTCAAAGCGAACCGGGGAGTACAGCTGCTCAATGAGTTTTTCTTTAATCTCTTCCTTATCTGTCATCACATCTGCAGAAACATTTGAGATCACCGGCACATCTGCGTTTTTCAGTTCACAGGAGTCCAAAACTTCTTTCAGCTTTTCAGCGGCAGGCTTCATCAGTTCAGAATGGAACGGACCGCTTACGTCAAGCGGAATCGCTCGTTTAGCGCCGTTCTCTTTAGCCTGTTCAGATGCAAGCTCTACTCCTTTTGCCGTTCCGGAAATAACAATCTGTCCGGGACAGTTGAGGTTGGCAAGCTGCACAAGGTGGCCGTCCTCAGTGACTTTATCGGTTACTTGTTTCAACGCGTCGGCATCCATGCCGAGAATAGCAGCCATCGCTCCTTCTCCGGCCGGCACCGCTTCGTTCATGAACTCACCGCGTTTTCTGACAGTATAAACAGCGTCTTTAAAGCTCATTGCGCCAGCCGCCACCAGTGCAGAATATTCTCCAAGGCTGTGTCCAGCTGTGAAATCAGGTGTAATGCCTGATTCTTTAAATTTCTCAAGCACAGCAATGCTAGTCGTCAGCAAAGCAGGCTGCGCATTGTATGTAAGCGTTAATTCTTTGGCATCACCTTCAAAAATCAATGAGCTGAGCTTTGTTTCCAATGTTTCGTCAGCTTCATCAAACAGACGTTTTGCAGCAGGCACCTGCTCATAAAGCTCTTTTCCCATGCCGATAAATTGTGATCCCTGACCAGGGAATAAAAATGCAATCTTACTCATGATGTTAAAACCTCCAGACTATTCATCTGTTTTTTCTTCTTCTTTTACTTCTTCTTGGATGAGCGCAGCCACATTTTGGCTGACCATCTCTCTGGCTTGGCGGATCGCATGGTAAACCGCACGGGCATCAGACGAGCCGTGTGCCTTGATTACCGGCGCTTTCAAACCGAAAAGGCTTGCTCCACCGTATTCGGAATAATCCATTTTCATTTTCATTTCTTTCATCTTCGGCTTCAGCACAGCTGCCGCAAGCTTAGATGTAAAGTTTGACGTGAGCGCTTCTCTCATCATTTTAAAAATGGACATCGCAGAGCCTTCAAGCGTTTTGAGTGTAACATTCCCGGTAAATCCGTCCGTTACTACGACATCTGCTACATCGTCTAAAAGGTCACGCGCTTCCACGTTTCCGATAAAGTTGATGTTTGCCTTTTTTAATAATTGGAACGCCTGCTTTGTCAGTTCGTTTCCTTTTTTATCTTCTGTTCCGACATTCAAAAGTCCGACTCTCGGTGAAGTTACACCCCGGACTTGCTGGGAATAAACAGAACCCATAATGGCATATTGAACGAGATGCTCAGGTTTGGCATCTACATTGGCGCCGACATCAAGGAGCAGAAATCCGCCGCCTGAAACAGTCGGCAGTGTCGGTGCAAGCGCAGGGCGGTCAATTCCTTTAATTCTTCCCACAATAAACAGGCCGGCTGTCATTAGCGCGCCGGTATTTCCTGCTGAAATGCAGGCGTCAGCTCTGCCTTCCGCAACTTCCTGCGCCATCAGGACCATAGAAGAGTTCTTTTTTCTCCGCACGGCGCGGACCGGTTCGTCCGTAGGCTCAATCACTTCATCTGCGTGCAGCACCGTGATGCGATCTGATGATGTTGTTAAATATGATTCTATTGTAGTTTTGTCACCGACAAGTGTAATATGAAGATCATCAAATGACTCTATCCCCTTCATAACTCCGTCAATAACAGCTTTGGGAGCGTGGTCTCCTCCCATTGCATCTACAGCTATTCTCATGCATGCTCCACCTTTATGAATGTTTTGAACGGTACATGTCAAAATGTCCAGAAAAAACAATTTCCTCTGCAACATAGCTGTTCACTTCGACAACCGTTCTTCCTTTTTCTTTATCAACCGCCGTTACTTTCGCTTTCGCAACGACACGTTCACCCTGCTTTACCTGCCTGGTAAAGCGGATGTCTGCGCTTGCAGTAAGCGCCAATTCGTCATCTATAATGGCAACGGCCAAGGAATTCGCCTGAGCAAATAAATGGTGTCCTCTCGCTATTTGATTCCGGCTAAATACATGCTCCTGCTTTATCTCTAAAATAGAAATCGCCTGATCATCCAGCTCAAGGTCAATAATTTCTCCGATGACTTCGTCTAATGACAGGGACTTCACTTCATCTTCAAGCGTTTTCTCTGCCACGTTCTTAATTCTTTCTCTCAGCTCCGGTATGGAAAGCTCCAAGCGGTCCAAACGAATCGTCTGAATGCTTACTCCGAATTTACCCGCTAATTCTTCATCTGTAATAAATGGGGTTGCTTTGATCGTCTGCTGAAGTAATTCCTGGCGTTCTTTCTTATTTCTTCTCATATCTAAACACCGTCCGGCAATTAAGACTAGGTACTAATAGTAGTATATAATTTCATAGATTGGAATGCAATGATTGTTTCTGGCTGAACACCAAAAACTTCATACCTCAGCTCAATTTTTCCCCGTCCATGACTCCGCTTTTCAGCAAATGCTCTCTTAGCGCCCCATATTCAGGGTCCTTCCAGAACACTTCCGAAGCCACAAGATTTGCAGCGTCCTGCCTTGCCGTTTCAAGCGCTCTGTAATCATGAACCATGTCCGCCACCTTAAACTCAGGCATTCCGCTTTGTTTTTTCCCAAAGAAATCCCCCGGGCCTCTCAGTTCCAAATCCTTTTCAGACAGTTCAAAGCCGTCATTGGTTTCCGACATGATTCTCATACGTTCTTTTCCTGTTTCTGATTTCGGATCAGCCATAAGAATGCAGTAGGATTGATGTTCGCCGCGGCCGACACGGCCGCGCAGCTGGTGAAGCTGGGATAAGCCAAAGCGATCGGCGTCGTAAATGACCATAATCGTTGCATTCGGGACATTCACCCCGACTTCAACAACAGTGGTTGATACGAGAATTTGACACGTATTCGCGCTGAATTCCCTCATCACCTGATCTTTTTCATCGGGATGCAGTTTTCCGTGCATAAGGCCGACGTTCCATGTTCCTCGAAACACCTCAGAGAGCATATTGTATACGTCTATGGCGTTTTGCACATCAAGCTTATCTGATTCTTCGATCAGCGGACAGATAATATACGCCTGTCTGCCCTGCTTTAATTCTTTTTCGACGAATGCCAGAATGCGGTCCAGCATGTCATGCTTCACCCAATAGGTTTCGATTTTTTTGCGCCCCGCCGGCATTTCATCAATGACGGAGACATCCATTTCACCAAAAACAGTGATCGCTAGGGTTCTCGGAATCGGAGTGGCTGTCATAAAGAGCACATCAGGATCCTGCCCTTTGTTCCGAAGCTTCTTCCGCTGTTCAACTCCAAATCGATGCTGCTCATCCGTGATGACAAGACTTAGCGCTTTAAACTCGACCTCATCCTGAATTAAAGCGTGGGTTCCTACAAGGATATCAATCTCTCCCTCAGCAAGCCGCTCAAGCAATTCTCTTCGGCGCTTCCCTTTTACAGAGCTTGTCAGAAGGGCGACATTGATATCCCACTTTTCAAACAGTGAAACAAGCGAATCAGCATGCTGTTCAGCCAGAATTTCTGTCGGAACCATAAGCGCTCCCTGATAGCCGGATAAGATTGCGGCGTAAAGCGCGATGGCAGCGATTGCCGTTTTTCCTGATCCGACGTCCCCTTGAAGAAGGCGGTTCATTCTGTATGGAGAAGACATGTCTGCTGTTATTTCGCGAAGCACCCGGGACTGGGCGTTGGTGAGGGGAAACGGGAGGCTTTTGACAAATTTCATGAGTTCTTCGTTTGAAAAACGCTGCCGTATCCCTTGTGACTGCTCTCTTTCCGCCTTTCGGAACGCTTGCATTTTCAACTGAAATAATAAAAATTCTTCGTAAACGAACCGGCGCCTGGCCAGCTTTAATGCCTCTCTTGTTTCTGGCTGGTGCATCGCTTTTAACGCCTGATGATAGTCCGGCAGCTTATAGCGGATTTTAAGATTTTCTGGAAGAGGATCAGGTATTGAGTCCGCATATTGGGTCAGCCCGTGCTGAATAAAACGTCTCATCATTTTGACGGTGACATTTTCTTTTACGGAATAGACTGGTTCAATGCTCTTATCCTCTTGATGCGGCCCATTTTTCAATTCCTGAACAGAAATGGTCTGACGGTGCTTGTCCCATTTACCGGAAATCGTCACGACAGATCCCAGCGAAATCTTTTTCTTTAAATAAGGACGATTAAAACAAACGGCGGTGATTAAATAATGGCCGACAAGAAGGCGAAATGTCAGCCTGTTTCGTTTTTTTCCGTAATAGGTAAGAGAAGGCTCTGAATGAACCTTCCCTTCAACTGTGACTCTTTCATCATGCTTTACTTCTTCTAAATCCCTCAGCTCGTAGTCATCATAGCGATAAGGGAAATAATTCAGAAGATCAGAAATGTCATAAATACCGAGTTCATTTAATGTTTTTTCTGTTTCCGGCCCAATGCCCTTAATGTTGGCTATACTAGTTTGCTGATGTTGTTTCACTTGAACCCAGCGCTCCTCCGAATATTTTTTTCTCTAATTCTCTTCCCGTCGGGGTTGCCGCTAAACCGCCCTGGCCTGTTTCTCTAAGTGCAGTGGGCATCGTTTGGCCGATTTTATACATTGCATCGATGACCTCGTCACATGGAATTCGGCTTGTAATGCCTGCCAATGCCATATCAGCAGCAATCATCGCGTTGGAAGCGCCCATTGCATTCCGCTTCACACAAGGCACTTCAACAAGACCCGCAACAGGATCGCACACAAGGCCGAGCATATTTTTTAATGTAATAGCCATGGCCTCCGCACTTTGCTCAGGTGTTCCGCCTGCCATTTCAACAATTGCCGCAGCTGCCATGCCCGAGGCAGATCCTACCTCTGCCTGACACCCGCCGGCAGCACCGGAAATACTTGCATTATTTGCTACGACAAATCCGAAAGCTCCGGCCGTAAATAAAAAGCGGATCATTTGTTCTCTAGTCGGGTTCAGCTTCTCTTTCACGGCAAATAACGTACCAGGCACTACACCCGCAGATCCGGCAGTCGGAGTTGCACAGATTGTTCCCATGGCTGCATTTACTTCATTTGTTGCGACAGCTTTCGATACTGCATCTAAAATCAGCGGTCCCGATAAGCTTTTTCCAGATCGAATATAGGCTTGCATTTTAACTGCATCGCCGCCGGTCAGGCCTGTTTGACTCGTAACCCCTTCAAGCCCTTTTTGAACCGCCGCTTCCATAACAGTCAGATTGTGATCCATCTGCTGAAAAATCTCTTCTTTTGTTTTTTCTGTTACTTCCATCTCTTGAGCGATCATTACATCAGAGATCAATATCTGCTTTTCTTTGGTAATTTCAATTAATTCCTTTACATTACGAAACATAACTGGCTCCTCCTGACCCTTCGCTAGTCAGCAATCTTTGTCACTTGAATAATGTTCGGCAGCTTCGACAGCTCGTCGAGAACGTGGTCGTCAATATTCTGATCGACCTCTATTGTCATCAGCGCAAGCTGCCCAATATCCTTGCGGGCAACTTCCATATGGCCAACGTTGATTGAGAATTTCGCAAGGACATTGGCAACACCTGCAATGGTGCCAAACTTGTCATTATGAACAACTAGAATGGCAGGGTGGTTTCCAGACAGACGGAGCTCAAAGCCGTTTAATTCTGTGATTTCAATTTTTCCTCCGCCTATTGAAGTTCCTGTCAGTTCAAGTTCTCCCTTACCATCAGAAATACTGATTCGAGCTGTGTTCGGATGAACCGGAACAGCGTCTTCGACTCGAAACTCTATATCAATTCCTTTATCTTCTGCAATTTGTATAGCGGTTTTAATCCGTTCGTCAAATGTATCAAAATCAAGCAGACCGCCGATGATCGCCACATCTGTGCCGTGACCCTTATATGTTTCAGCAAAAGAGCCGTAAAAGGACACAACGATGCGCTCAGGCTCTCTGCCAAATAAACTTCTGGCCACTCTCCCGATTCTCGCCGCTCCTGCTGTATGCGAACTGGACGGACCGATCATAACCGGGCCGATAATATCAAAAACGCTTCTGTATTTCATGCTATTCCTCCTTATGAAACAGAGCTTATAAGCGGCTTTGCTTCTAGACTAATTGATCGGATATAAAATGGCAAGCGGGCGCGTTACAGCGCTGCCGCACTTAAAAGCAGACATAAGAATAGAAGGGCAATTTGCCCTTCTATTCTGCAGAAACGATATACGAATACAGCGGCTGTTTTCCGTTGTGGATTTCAACCTCAATCTCCTCGTACTTTTCACTGAGATACGCTTCAAGCTCCTCAGCTTCTTCCTGGGATGCATCCTCACCATATAGGATAGTGACAATTTCGTCCTCTTCTCCGATCATTTCTGACAGCAGCATTTTCGCGGCTGACAGCTGATCTTCAGCAGTGCCGATAATCGTTCCATTCAGAATTCCCATAAAGTCGCCTTTTTTAATGTCTTTGCCGTCAATATGAGTATCTCTGACTGAGTATGTCACCTGTCCGCTTTTTACTTGCTGAATCGCACTTAGCATATTGGCTTCATTTGCTTCAGGTTCTTGATCCGGATTAAATGCCAGCAGTGCTGACATCCCTTGCGGAACCGTTTTGGCAGGAATGACAAAAACCCTATCACCCATCACACTTGCAGCTTGATTGGCAGCCATGATAATGTTGGAGTTATTCGGTAAGATAAACACAGCTTCAGCATTTACAGACCTTACAGCTTCGACAATATCCTCAGTGCTCGGATTCATCGTCTGGCCGCCTTCAATCACAACGGAAGCGCCAATGCTTTTGAATAGATCAGAAATGCCTTCTCCCATTGCAACAGTCACAATACCGTACGGCTGCTTTGCCGCTTTCTCACTGTGAGCAGGCTCGCTGTCCTGGCTGATGATGGAAGTGTGCTGCTCTCTCATGTTTTCAATTTTGATTTTAATTAATTCACCGTAGTTTTGGGCATAGTTTAACACGTTTCCCGGCTCTTCCGCATGAATATGAACCTTCGCCAGAGACTCGTCTGCAATAACCAAAAGAGAATCCCCAAATTGGCTGAGGTCATTTCTGAATGTGCCTTCATCGAATTCTCTTTTATTCTGATCGAGCCTTACCATCACTTCTGTACAGAAACCGAATTCAATATCTTCCGTATTCATCATACTCTGCGCGCTCTTATGATGCTCCGCGCTAACCATGTCATCAAGTGACGGGAGAACGGTTTTCTCAGAAACGGTCTCTCCTTTTAATGAAGCGAGGAAACCTTCATACACACAAAGCAGGCCTTTGCCCCCGCTGTCAACGACACCAACTTCCTTCAAGACAGGCAGCAATTCTGGTGTACGGTTTAAGGATGCCTCGGCTTCCTTTGTCACAGAAGTCATCAGCGCAATGATATCGGTTTCTTTTTCCGCCAAGGCCACCGCTTGTTTCGCAGCATCTTTTGCAACAGTTAAAATGGTGCCCTCCACAGGTTTCATGACAGCTTTGTAAGCCATATCGACACCGGCTTGCAGCGCGGCGGCAAACTCTTTTGCATTAATTTCTTTTTTTGTTTCGATGCTTTTACTGAATCCTCGGAACAATTGGGACAGGATGACTCCTGAATTCCCTCTTGCCCCCATGAGCAATCCTTTAGATAACGCGGAGCCCACTTTACCGATATCTCTTGTCTCCAAATGCTCCACTTCTCTTGCCCCGGAAGTCATCGACAGGTTCATGTTTGTTCCCGTATCACCGTCCGGCACCGGAAACACGTTGAGCGCGTCAACCGCACTCGCGTTTTGAGACAGATTCTGTGCTCCTGCAAGAATCATCTCGGCAAAGGTTTTGCCGTCTAATGTTCTGATAGACAATCCTACTCCTCCTAACTACGGGTTCGTCACTCGTACCCCTTGGACATAAATATTGACAGAATCCACTGCAAGTCCGACTGTTTGATTTACTGTGTACTTTACTTTTGTTTGGACGTTATGTGCCACTTCAGAAATTTTTGTGCCGTAGCTGACAATGATATACATGTCAATATGTATCTGTTCTGCTTCTTGGCGAACTTGAACACCTCTGCTGAAATTCTCTTTCCGAAGGATTTCAGTCAGTCCGTCTTTAATTTGGTTTTTAGAGGCCATTCCAACAATGCCGTAACAGTCAATCGCAGCTCCTCCGGCAACCATTGCAATGACATCATTCGATATATCAATCTGCCCGTATTTCGTTCTTAATTCAATGGACACACTAGTTCCTCCTTCGAATGCATAGAGTTACAGCTATTCTACTATATGAACTCCATTATGAAAAGAAAAGACGCGGCAATCGCTGCACGTCTCTTTACATATACTATAGCGCCGCTGTTTGTGCAAGATGTCAAGTGAATTTTCTTGAAAGATGATGAAACAATAGTTGCAAACGTTTTTTAGCTGTGGTAAATTATTTAAAGTATCCATATCGAAAGCATCTAAGAACATATGAAAGTGAAAAAGTAGATGTTTTGTGCAAGTGAGGAGGGAAACAAATGGCACGTAAATGCGTTATCACAGGTAAAAAAACAACAGCTGGGAATAACCGTTCTCACGCAATGAACGCTTCTAAGCGCACTTGGGGCGCGAATCTTCAAAAGGTTCGTATCCTTGTGAACGGAAAACCTAAAAAAGTATATGTATCTGCTCGAGCTTTGAAATCCGGTAAAGTTGAGCGTGTATAACAAAATGAACGCCTGCCCTGATATGTGGCAGGCGTTTTTATGTGGTGAAAGAGGGCTGTGAACCCCTGGGCTTTAATCTTTTCTAAATGAGCCCAGCATCGCCCGGACAATTCCTCCTAAAAACTTCGGCAATTTAATGGTGTAAAATTTCATTTTTGTCCCCTCCTATAAGTCCCGTAACCGCCTGTTCATCACTTTAAGGTTCATTAATTTCAACAAATGAGTGAAAGCACAAGCTAATCCGTGCTTCTTACCATTATTAATATGCCTTTCGCAAACGAAAAAGTACCTCGTGAATGAATGAGTTCGTTACTAATACATAGTGTTGAACCAAGCGTAATATGACACTTATTTAGCGGATATTTAAAACCGATGAGAGTCAGCTCATCCACTTCTTCTGTAAATGGAATGAAGGAGATATATCGTTTGTTTTGATCGATAAGAAGAGAATATTCGCCTGGAGAGAACATCTGAATATCATTCTGTTTGTCTATAAGCTTCATTTTCGAAGTTGTTTTTACTCCTCTGTACAGCAGCTGAATATTTCCTAAAAAGTGATCTGCTCTGCCGCCTGTAATACCGAAGATCTGAATCATATCCGGCTGCTTGTCCAGGGCCCAATCAAGAGCAAGGTCTAAGTCAGTTTGATCTTTTTCTGCCTGATACACATGGAGAGCGGGCGCGGCTTTTTCGATTTGCCGGCGTTCATGCTCTGTAATGCTGTCAAAATCTCCGAAGGCTTCATCAGGAATGATATCGGCATTTAAAAGCGTGACCGTTCCTTTGTCAACCCCGACCCAGATCGTGTCATCAGCCATATAATCAGTCAGGTCAGGGATTAAATCTTTTGGGCCTCCTGCAACGATATTGATTTTTCTCATCTCTTTTTCCTTTCTGCTTCTGGATACAGGAAAAAGAGCTCAGGCTAGATGCGCCCGGCTCTTTTTCGTGCTGCTTATTTCCTTCCCCTTATTTCAGAAATAGCTTTTTCGCGGTCAGTTTGGCCATAAACAGCAGAACCGGCAACAAGTAAGTTTGCGCCCGCTTCGATGACTAGCGGGGCTGTTTCTTTGTTGACGCCGCCGTCCACTTCAATTAGCAGATCATGTTTCCCTTTTTCCTCTGCCATACGTTTCACTTCTTTTATTTTCGGAAGAACAGAATGAATAAATTTCTGTCCGCCGAAACCAGGGTTCACCGTCATTAAGAGAACAAGATCAAGTTCTTCAAAAATATGCTCAATTACCTGAACAGGTGTATGCGGATTCAGGACAACTCCGGCTTTTACACCCTGCTCTTTTATAAGCTGGATTGTCCGGTGAAGGTGCGGACAGGCTTCAGCATGTACAGACAGGATATCGGCACCAGCTTTTGCGAAAGCCGGGATATAACGATCCGGCTCTTCAATCATTAAATGTACATCCAGCGGCAGTTTCGTCACCGGACGAATGGCTTCTACAATCAGCGGTCCAATCGTGATATTCGGGACAAAATGGCCGTCCATGACATCAACATGAATGTAATCGGCTCCGCCTTTTTCTACATCTTGAATTTCTTTGCCTAAAGCGGCAAAATCAGCGGAAAGAATAGAAGGTGCAACCTTTACCATGATCTAATACCTCGGCTTTCTATCTTTGATCTCTGTGATAAATTCAACATAATGGTCGTAGCGGTACTGCTTTAATTCCCCTTCTTCAACGGCTTGTTTGACTGCACATTTCGGCTCTTTCAAATGCAGACATCCTCTGAATTTGCATGATGCGCTTTTTTCTCTGATGTCAGGGAATGTGAAGCCCAGCTCTCCTTCTTCAATGTCTGTAAACTCAAGAGAGCTGAAACCCGGCGTATCCGCAACCAGACCTCCGGACGTGTGTATAAGCTCCACGTGGCGGGTTGTGTGCTTCCCGCGGCCTAAATGCTCGGAAATTTCGTTTGTTCTCAAACCCAGCTCCGGGCTGATCGCGTTGAGAAGCGAGGATTTCCCAACCCCCGACTGGCCGGCAAAGACTGTTGTTTTGTCGCGGAAATGCGGGACGATCTCCGTTAAGCTGTCTTGGTCCATAGAAGAGGTAAGATATACGTCATAGCCAATGTTCCGGTAGTCTTCAGCATACGCTTGAATGCGTTTTTGTGTATGTTGATCTTCAATTAAATCCATTTTTGTAATACAAATAATCGGCTGGATGTCATTCGCTTCTACGAGAACCAAGAAACGGTCGAGCAATACTGTGCTGAAAGATGGCTGCACCGCCGAGAAAACAAGCACCGCTTGATCAACGTTGCAGATCGGCGGCCTGATAAGTTCATTGGTTCTTTCTTTAATCTCTAATAGATATCCTTCTTTATTATTTTCAGCTTGATAAACAACATAATCACCGACCAAAGGGGTGATTTTATTTTTTCTGAAAATACCTCTTCCTCTGCATTGTATAACTTTTTCATTATTTGAACCGTCTGATTCATCCAGTACGTAATAAAAGCCGCTTAGCGCTTTAATAATTTTGCCCTCAGGCATATTTTCCCTCCTTGTTATTCATCTTTCGGATACTCAATTGTTTTGTAGCTGACGACTTTATTATTTACCATCACTTGATAGTACCCTTTTTGGCCAGGTTCAATCTTCAATTCGATCGTCCGTTCTACGGGCTCTTTAATCTTAAAATGTTCGTAAGTGTCAGAAATGCTGTGATCGGCGTCGTCAATCGCGATTTGCACCTCAAGCTCGTCCCCTTCGTTTTCCGGCTCATATGGAATCTTGACTTTTTCTTTCACTGTTTTCGCCGGCTTCTTCTCAGGTCCGAGAGAGAATGTCACTTCGACCTCATTTCCCGGCTTTAGCGCCGTTCCTGCTGCCGGTTTTTGTTTGACAACCTGTCCTTCCGGAACGTCATCTGAGTACGCTTCTTTTTCCACCAGTTTGAGCCCGTTATCTTCCAGATATCCCGAGGCCGCTTCTTTACTGTATGTTTTTAAGTCTCTGAGCGTAATATCTTCCGGCCCGATGCTGACTGTGAGCTTAATTTGATCTTCGTCCGGCACAAGCTCGGTCCCTGCTGTCGGATTCTGATCTATGACAGTGCCGGCGTCTTTCTCATCATTTACTTCATCCACCGTTACATTTTTAAAGCCCTGTTCCTTTAACACTTTTTTTGCCTTGTCGACTGATTGGCCCGTCACATCACCGATCTGCTTTTTTGCTTTACCTGAGCTCTTATAAAGCGTAACCGTTGCTCCTTCTTTAACAGTGGACTCGGCTTTAGGATCGGTTTTGACCATCAGGCCTTCTTCGATCTTCTCATCTGAGATTTCCAATACATCTGAATCTACCTGCAAACCTTCTTTTTCTAGAAGATCTGCCGCTTTTTCATATTCCATCCCTGCTACATCAGGTATTTTGACATCCTTAGGCATAAAAAGAGAAGGAAAAACAGTAACGGCTAGAACTCCTGCCGTGATAAAAACCAGGCATATGGTGAGCAGTATCCACGGCCATTTTTTTCTCTTTGCTTTTTTCTTTGTTTGGGTTTCTTGAGGAAATGTCATGTCAGCTTCTTTATCATGAGAAGCTTTTGCAATCTCTTCATCCTTAATAATCGGAATCGCTTTCGTCATTTCTTCATCATCATGAATCGTAAATTTCTTTTCGTTGAGCCTGTCAGCGTCAAAAGCTGTTCGTATATCTTCTTCCATATCTTCAGCAGTTTCATAGCGGTGAAAAGGATCTTTGGCGGTTGCCTTTAATATGATGTTTTCAACGCTTTGGGGTACTGAGGGATTCCACCTTTTCGCTGAAGGGGTTTCAGCCTGAAGATGCTTTAAGGCGATACTGACAGCCGATTCACCATCAAATGGGATTCGGCCGGTTAACAGCTCAAATAAGACAATCCCAAGCGCATAAATATCTGATTTTTTTGTGGCCAGGCCGCCCCGCGCCTGTTCGGGGGATAAATAATGGACTGAGCCCAGCACAGAATTGGTGTGGGTGATTGTTGTCGAAGTCAGTGCAGTCGCAATTCCAAAATCCGTTACTTTGATATTGCCCATATGATCAATCAAAATGTTATGCGGTTTAATATCCCTGTGGACAATATGATTTTGGTGGGCATGGGCAATGGCTGAAACAATTTGCTCCATGATGCTGAGCGCTTCTTTGGGGTGAAGCGGCCCGTTTGCTGTTATGTATTCTTTTAGCGTCATGCCCTCTACGTATTCCATGACAATATAGTAAATATCACCTTCCTCGCCCAAATCATAAATGCTGACAATATTCGGGTGATCAAGGCTTGAGGCCGAATGGGCTTCTCTACGAAAACGCCTAATAAACTCATTGTCATTCACATAGTCAAACCGCAGGATTTTGATTGCGACTTCACGATCAAGAATAATGTCCTCAGCTAAATAAACGTTGGCCATTCCCCCGCCGCCTATGACACGGAGAATCTGGTAACGCCCGCTGATTCGCTTGCCGATTAGCACTGATCTTCACCCTCTTCAACATGTAAAGCAAGCTCAAGCAACACTGCTGTAATATTGTCTTCCCCGCCATTCTCATTGGCTTTGTCTACAAGCAGGTTTACTTTTTCCTGAGGAGCTGAATCGCTTTGCAGGATGTCTTTTAATTCAGTGACTTCCACTTTATTCGTCAGTCCATCAGAACATAAAAGGAGTTTGTCTCCGGGTTCAATTTCAAAAGAACGTGCGTCAATACTGACGGATTGATCTGTTCCGAGCGCCTTCGTCAGCACATTTTTGCGTGGATGATGCTCAGCATCTTCTCTTGAGATTTCGCCGGTGCGAACCAGTTCATTCACCAGAGAATGATCCTCTGTCACCTGAACGAAGAGATCGTCCTGGAGCAAATAGCATCTGCTGTCGCCTATATGGGCAACGGAAACCGTTTTACCTGTAAAAAGAGCGCATACAATGGTTGTTCCCATGCCTTGGCATTCTTCGTGCGCTTGGGCATGATCGTAAATCTTGCTGTTTACCGCGAGAATCTGTTCAATGAGCCACTTTTCACATTCTGACGGCGCCGCAGGAATCGTATCTGACTCATTCCATTTCTCTCCCATGGCTTTCACAGCCATCTTGCTTGCAACATCTCCAGCAAGATGGCCGCCCATGCCATCAGCGACAACCGCTAATACAAAATCGTCTTTCCCCTTAAAAATACCCGCATCATCTTCATTATGCTGGCGGATTTTCCCTGTATCTGTTTTTAAGGCTGTTAACAACCCTCATCACCTCGTCTCGTCTTGACGCTCCTTCGCGCGAAGCTGACCGCAGGCTGCGTCAATGTCATGGCCTTGCTCTCTTCGAATCGTGACATTTACTCCGCGGGATTTCAGCGTTTTCTCAAAAGCAAAAATCTGCTCACGCGGTGTGCGGACGTAATCCCGTTCAGGCACATAGTTTACCGGAATCAAGTTCACGTGGCATTTTACGCCTTCCAGCAAGTCTGCAAGCTCTTCAGCGTGCTCAACCTGGTCATTTACGCCACCGAACAGACCGTATTCAAAGCTGATCCGGCGTCCCGTCTTATTAATGTAATATTTAACGGCTTCCATTAAATCAGGTAGCTTGTACGCTCTGTTAATCGGCATCAAACGGCTTCTGATTTCTGTATTTGGCGCGTGCAGAGAAATCGCAAAGTTAATCTGCATTTGCTGATCAGCGAATTCGTAAATTTTCGGGATGATTCCGCTTGTAGAAACAGTAATATGGCGAGCGCCGATATTCAGTCCCTTATCATGGTTAATGATTTTTAAAAAGGCAAGCATTTCGTTAAAGTTATCAAATGGTTCGCCGATTCCCATGATAACGACAGAGCTGACGCGTTCATCCGTTTCATCTAGCGCTTTTTGAACTTTCACCACTTGAGCGACAATTTCACCTGCTTCAAGATTTCGTTTTAAACCGCCGAGCGTTGACGCACAGAATGTGCATCCAATGCGGCAGCCGACTTGTGTCGTTACACATACAGAATTACCATACTCGTGTCTCATTAAAACAGTTTCGATTGTATAACCATCGTGAAGCTCGAATAAAAACTTCATCGTACCGTCTTGGGAAGTTTGTTTAACAGCCGTTTTCAGCGTCGTTAATACAAAATGAGTGTTTAATTTCTCACGCAGTTCCTTTGAGAGGTTTGTCATTTCATCAAAAGAAGTTACTCGTTTTTCGTATAGCCATTCAAAAATCTGTGCCGCGCGGAACGGTTTCTCCCCGTTGTCTGTCAGCCATTGTTTGATTTCGTCTAATTCAAAAGAATAAATCGAAGGACGTTCTGTCCGCAATTCTTTTCTGATCTTTGTTTTTTTTAATTCTGTCATTGCTTATCCCTTCTTTCTCATGCTGCAAATAAAGAAACCATCTGTTCCGAAATAATGCGGAAGGATTTGAAGCCTTCCATCCCGAACAAAGGGTCTCGCCTTTTCGGGCAGCCGCTTTTCAAGAGACAAATCGGGTTCAAAATCAGGATGTTCTTGTATAAACGCATGGATAACTTCTTCATTTTCTGTCCGATCCATTGTACACGTACTGTAGACAAGAGTGCCACCTTTTTTTACTAATGGCGCAATTTCCCTTAAGATAGACAGCTGGATTTCAGCAAGCCGGGAGCTGTCATTCGGGGTTTTGGTGTATTTCATATCCGGCTTTCTTCTGATCACGCCAAAGCCTGAGCATGGAGCGTCTACCAAAATACGGTCAAACTGTTCACTTTCAAATGTTTCTCCGGCTTTTCTCGCGTCCATTGTTTTCGCATCAATAATGGAAAGGCCAAGCCGTTCTGACGCTTCTTTGATCAGCTTCACCTTGTGTTTGTGAAGATCAAGCGATGTCACACTTCCCTTGTTCTCCATTAATTCAGCGATATGGGCTGACTTCCCGCCCGGCGCTGCGCACGCATCAAGCACCGTTTCACCTGGCTTAGGGTCAAGAGCCCGGGCAACCAGCATAGAGCTTTCATCCTGGATGGACACTTCGCCTGTCTGGAAGAAGTGAGTTCCGGCAATAGTTCCCTTTACAAGCTTCACAGCGTCCTCGGCGAGATCACCTTTTTCCGCTTCAATTCCTTCAGCTGCCATTTGATCAAGTATCTCCGCTCTGTCCGTTTTCATTTGATTGACACGCAGCGTTTGCTTAGGCGGAATGAGATGGATGCGGCAAATCTTTTCAGCCGCATCAAATCCGTATGCGGCTACCCACTCTTTCACGAGCCATTCGGGATGGCTTGTTTCTGTCGCAAGCCTGAGAACAGGATCTTCGATGGCGTCAAAGGAAGGGACTCCTTCACGCTGAATAGAGCGAAGCACGCCGTTGACAAATGAGGCAATCCCTTTATGTCCGCGGTTTTTAGCAATCTCTACCGCTTCATGGATGACTGCCCGGTCGGGAATTTTCTCTAAATATTCCATTTGATATAAGGACAGGCGGAGAAGCTGGATAACCCACGGCTTCACCTTTTGCGGCTTGTTGATAAACGGCTTGAGCATATAATCCAGCGCGATTTTGTTTTGCAATGTACCGTACACCAGTTCAGTCAAAAGTCCGCGGTCTTGATCGCTCAGTTTATTAGATTTAATAACCGATTTCAGAAGCAGGTTACTGTATGACTGATTTTGTTCTAATTTGACCAGCGCCTCCAGCGCAATATCGCGAACGCTATTTGTTTTCATTGTGCACTCCTAACATATCACCTGTCTCAACATGAGCGCCACGGACAAAGTCTTCGCCTCGCATGCGTTTTTTGCCGGCAGGCTGCAGCTCCGTTAATAACAGTGCCGTATCGTTTCCTGTGGCGACGATGATTCCTTCTTTTTCAATAGCAATGACTGTGCCGGGTTCAGCTTTTGCCGGCGCAGCTGTTTTCTTCGCTGCCCACACTTTCAGATTTTGACCATTTAAAGTCGTATAGGCAACAGGCCATGGGTTTAAACCTCGAACTTGGTTATAGAGCTCTTCTCCCGCTCTGGACCAGTCAATCAGCTCTTGTTCTCTTTTAATGTTTGGCGCATACGTCGCTTTCTCGTCATCCTGCTTTTCAGGTGATATGTCGCCGGCTATGACTTGAGGAACTGTTTCAGACAAAAGCTTCGCGCCAGCAACGCTTAATTTATCGTGCAGGGTTCCGACATTGTCGGTTTCTTCAATGTCTACTTCCACTTTTGAAATCATATCGCCTGCATCTAATTTTTCCACCATGTACATAATGGTAACTCCGGTTTTTTTCTTACCTTGGAGAATGGAATAATGGATAGGGGCCCCGCCTCTCAGTTCAGGCAACAGAGACGCATGAACATTAATGCATCCGTACTTAGGGCTGTCGAGTAGCTCTTTAGGCAGAATTTGCCCAAACGCTGCCGTCACAATAAGATCCGGTTGTAACGCCAGCACCTTTTCTATTTCTTCTGTCAGTCTGACTTTCTCAGGCTGAAGAACCGGGATGCCGTTGCGTAAAGCTTCTTCCTTTACAGGCGGAGGCGTGAGCACTTTTTTTCTGCCCTTCGGACGGTCAGGCTGCGTGACGACCCCCACTACTTCATATCCGTCATCTATCAGGGTTCTTAAAACAGGAACTGAAAAATCGGGTGTTCCCATAAACACGATTCTCGTCATCAAATCATCCTTCCATATCCGCTAGTTCATCTTCTGTATAATATTTGCTTATTTTTGATGTGAACAGCACGCCGTCCAAGTGGTCCATTTCATGCTGCACGGCTCTCGCGAAAAAGCCTCTCGCTTCAAGAATGAACGGTTTTCCTTGACGGTTATACGCCCGCACTTTCACATAATCGGCACGCGTGACCTCTCCATAGACGCCGGGAAAACTCAAGCATCCTTCAACTCCGGTTTGCTCGCCGCTTTGTTCAAGGATTTCCGGATTTACAAGATCAATTCTGCCGCTTTCCTCTCCGATATCAACAACAGCCGCTCTTTTTAAAATACCGATTTGCGGCGCTGCCAGTCCGACTCCATCCATTTCAAGCATGGTATCGTACATATCATCAAGCAGTTTTTTTAGCTTTTTATCAAAAACAGTCACGGTTTCCGCAGGCGTTTCCAAAACCTCCGCGGGATGTGTGACGACCTTTTTCACTGCCAATTCATTACCCTCCAAGACGTGAGATCTTACATCATCATATAAGGATTCATATCAATTGAAATCATTACATGCTTTTGTTCAATTTCGCGTTTATAATGTTCCAGTATCTTCTTCAATAAAGCTGATATCTGGGTTTCCTGTTTGTATTTTATCACGCATTGATAGCGATATCTATCTTTGATCCTGGCGATCGGCGATGCGCTTGGACCGAGTATTTTCGTATCTGCCCCGCAGTTTGCTTTCAGAAAGTGTGCGATTTTCTCAGCCGTTACAGCCGCTTTCGCCACTTCCTCGTGAGAAACCGTCACAAGAGCCAAATAGTAATACGGCGGGTAAGATTGCTCCCTCCTGTGTGCCATTTCTTGCTGATAAAACGTTTCATAATCATGCGTTTTCGTCAGCTGGATGCTGTAATGGGACGGTGTGTACGTTTGAATAATGACATTGCCGGGTTTTTCATGTCTTCCCGCGCGGCCGCTGACTTGCGTTAGCAGCTGAAACGTTTTTTCGGCAGATCTGAAATCAGGAATGTGCAGTGTTGTGTCAGCGCTTAAGACTCCGACAAGTGTCACATTCGGAAAATCAAGCCCTTTCGCAATCATTTGCGTTCCAAGAAGTATATCTGCTTTGCCTTCTCCGAAAGCAGACAATAATTTTTCATGGGCACCTTTCCGAGAGGTCGTATCAACATCCATCCGTATGACTCTTGCATGTGGCAGCACCTTTGTTAATTCTTCTTCTACTCTTTGTGTTCCCGTTCCGAAAAAACGGATATGATCGCTTCCGCATTCGGGACAAGTATGCGGAACAGGTTCTTCATGTCCGCAATAATGGCATTTCATCCTCTGGCCGGAACGGTGATACGTCATGGAAATGTCGCAGTGAGGGCATTGCGGAACATAACCGCAGTCCCTGCACATCACAAAGGAGGAATAGCCCCTTTTATTTAAAAACAGCACAGCCTGTTCACCCTTGGCAATGGTTTCTTCAAGCTTTTCCATCAATTCTATTGAAAACATAGAGCGATTGCCGTTTCTGAGCTCCTCTCTCATATCCACAAGCGAAACCTCAGGCATCACTTGGTGATTGACGCGGTGTTTCAGCGAAAGCAGCTCGTACACTCCTTTTTGCGCCCGTGCATATGACTCTAGCGTCGGTGTAGCACTACCTAACACCACCGGACAGCGGTGGTGCTCCGCCCGCTTGATCGCTACTTCTTTTGCATGGTATCGCGGCATTTCCTCTTGTTTATATGACGATTCATGTTCCTCATCGATGATAATCATCCCGAGATTTTCAAACGGGGTAAAAATAGCGGACCTCGCGCCCACGACAAGCCGCACTTCCTTGCGGTGGATTTTGCGCCACTCGTCATACTTTTCACCAGTGGATAACCCGCTGTGCATCACGGCTACCTGAGAGCCAAAACGCCCTTTAAAGCGATGAACCATTTGCGGCGTTAACGATATTTCCGGTACAAGTACGATGGCTTCTTTTCCTTTCGCAAGCACTTTTTCAATCGATTGGAGATAAATTTCCGTTTTGCCGCTTCCCGTCACTCCGTGCAGGAGAAACACTTGATGTTCATTGTTGTCTAACGTCCGGCGTATCTGCTGAAAGGCCGCGCTCTGCTCGTCTGTCAGCGGCAGCGGTTCTGTTTTTTTGAACATTTTGTCCTGATAGGGGTCTCTGTAAACCTCTTCATAGGTTTCTTTCAGAAGCCCCTTTTGCATCAGGGTCTTGATGGTGGCCGAGCTTGCGTCTGTTTTTTTGCACAGGTCCGCAGCAGGTATTTTCGTGCCTTCCGGTTCCGTCATGAAAAAGTGCAGGATCGCCTGCTGTTTGGCCGCTTGTCGGGATAAACCCTCTGCCTGCTTGGAGAGCTCTTCTTTACCGGCATTGGCCTGAATATACCTGACCATTTTTTTGTTCGCTTTTTGCGCCACTTTATAAGTTACATCGATATGGCCTTTTTGAATCTGCTTCTGGATGATTTTCAGCGTATCGTGATCAGGTATATCGGAATACAGCAAGCTCTTTGTTTCAGAAAACAGCCGTTCTACCTGCGGCGGGATATCCGCACCCTCCGCGATTTTCAGCTCTTTTTCGTATTTCGCTTTAAGTGCGGCAGGCAGCATCGCTTGAAGCGCCGTTATTTTAAAAGACAGCGTTTTGTCTGACAGCCATGACGACAAATTCATCAGCTCTTCTGTCAAAACAGGCGTAAGATCTAATAAATCCTCCACTTCTTTAACAGATTTACCTGAAAGATCAGACGTTTCTTTGACAGCTGTCACAAACCCTTGAATTTTACGGGGGCCAAACGGAACAATGACCCTCATTCCCGTTTTGATCATACCTTTAAGATGGTCTGGGATTTTGTAATCAAACGGCCTGTCTATATTTTTGGTGCTGACATCTACGATGACTTCGGCAAAATTCATGAGGGCTCTCCGGTTTGTTTTAAGAGCGCTGCGATTTCTTCAAAAATGTCAAAAGAAACATCGAGCTTAGACATCTTCGGAAGCTCGCGTTTGCGCCCGTCTTTGAAAAAGAGCGTCACGATATTCGTATCAGCACCAAAACCGGCCCCTGCCGCTTTCACATCATTCGCCACAATCATGTCAAGATTTTTGGCAGAAAGCTTTTTGCGGGCGTAATGTTCCACATCTTGTGTCTCAGCAGCAAAACCGACTAACAGCTGATGCTGTTTTTTCTCGCCCAATTCTTTTAAGATATCGACTGTTCTTTTTAATTCAAGGGTCATTCCGCCGTCTTGCTTTTTCATTTTTTGGTCAAATACTGTTTTTGGCGTAAAATCGGCAACAGCAGCTGTTTTAATGACGACGTCGCTTCCCTCATACACAGAAAGCACTGCATCGCGCATGTCCGCAGCCGATTGGACCGGGATAAACTGAGAAAGCCCTTTAGGGACATCAAGCGAAACCGGCCCTGAGATCAAGGTCACGTTTGCACCGAGTCGCACCGCAGCCTCAGCTAATGCGTATCCCATTTTACCCGTCGATTTATTCGTGAAAAAACGTACAGGATCAACTGCCTCCCGTGTCGGGCCTGCTGTAATCACAACATGTTTCCCTTCTAAAGGCGCGTTTTTTTCCTCTGCAAAATGCTTTTCCGCAAGCTTCACGATGTTTTCGGGTTCTTCCAATCTTCCTTTTCCGACGTAACCGCATGCTAAATAGCCCTCGCTCGGCTCAATAAAACGAAAACCATCCTGATATAGGACAGAAATATTGCGTTTGACTGCCGGATGATCATACATATGAACATTCATGGCGGGCGCAATCCATACCGGAGCTGTTGCCGCTAACAAGGTTGTTGTCAGCATATCATCTGCAATGCCGTTGGCCAATTTACCAATCACATTGGCCGTAGCCGGCGCTACGATAATCAGGTCGGCCCAGTCAGCCACGTCTATATGAGAGATGACGCTTGGATTTTGTTCTTTAAATGTATCTGTATATACTTCATGGCGGCTCAATGCCTGAAATGTCAGCGGTGATACGAACTGGCACGCAGATTCAGTCATAATGACTTTAACATTTGCCCCCGCCTGCACCAGTTTGCTTGTCAGCGCACAGGCTTTATAAACAGCGATGCCTCCGCTCACGCAAAGTAACACATTTCGATTGTTCAGCAATGACTTCTCCCCCTCTGCAATATAAAAACAGCACGGAAAAAAATAACAACCTACATGATATAGGTTGCTACTTGTGCTACTATTCGCGGTCTTCCTTTTCAAACGAAAGCAGGCCTGCATCAATTTCTTCTAAAGCTTTGCCCACATATTTGTGTGAAATCGTATGTTCAATCATCTGGTCTTTTTTGATTTGCATTTCACGCGCGCGTCTAGCAGAAACGGTTACGAGCGTGTATTTTGAATCCAATTTATTCATTAATGAGTCAATTGACGGATCTAACATCAGTTATTCAACCTCCAGCATTTTCTTATATCTTGGTGCAACGCGCTCACGCTTCAAATGTTCCGCGAGAACGATTGCTTTGATTTTGTCGCAAGCCGTTTCGATATTATCATTTTCCACAACGTAATCATATGCGTCCATCATTTCGATCTCAGCTTTTGCGGCTTTCATGCGATTTTCAATCAGAGCATCTGTTTCCGTTCCTCTTGTCACAATTCTGTTCTTCAGTTCAGAAAGACTTGGAGGCGCAAGGAAAATAAACAAGCCTTCCGGGAAAGCATTTCTCACTTGAAGAGCGCCTTGAACTTCGATTTCTAAAAAGACGTCTTTTCCTTCTTGGAGCGTCTGTTCAACATAATCGACCGGAGTGCCGTAATAATTGCCGACATATTCTGCCCATTCAAGCAGCTTATTGTCTGCAATCATTTGCTCGAATTCTTCTCTCGTTTTGAAAAAATAATCGACTCCGTTCACTTCGCCCTCACGCGGGTTTCTCGTTGTTACTGAAATCGAATACTCGAATTTTGTGTCTTCCTGCGAAAAAATCGCTTGCCGAACCGTTCCTTTACCAACTCCTGAGGGACCTGAGAGAACGATTAATAACCCTCTTTCTTTCATGCGGCAATTACCCCTGCCCTTCATCCATAATTTCTTCTTTAACAGAAAGTCTGTGTGCAACTGTCTCAGGCTGGACGGCAGATAAGATAATGTGATCACTATCCATGACGACAACTGCACGGGTTCTTCGTCCGTATGTAGCGTCAATTAGCATTCCGCGGTCTCTTGCATCCTGGATCATCCGTTTGATTGGCGCAGACTCCGGGCTGACAATCGAAATCATCCGATTGGCGGAGATAATATTGCCAAATCCGATATTAATCAGTTTAATCGTCATCTTCTACGTTCCCCCTGTAAAATAGACGTCTCTAGTTTAACCTAGCAAGTCCGTCTGTAAACAATACGCACAGTTACTATTCTATATTTTGCACTTGTTCTTTTATTTTTTCAATAGAACTTTTCATTTCGACGACAAGCTTTGTGATCTGGTGATCATTTGCTTTTGAGCCGATTGTATTTGCTTCCCGATTCAGCTCTTGGACAAGAAAGTCGAGTTTGCGCCCGACAGCTCCGCCTTCAGCTAATATATCACGAAACTGAGCGAAGTGGCTCTTCAGCCTTGTAATCTCTTCTGTAATATCAGAGCGATCTGCAAAAATAGCGCATTCTGTAACCAGCCGGCTCTCATCCAACACGTCTTCGGTCCATTCCTTTATTCTGGCGTAAAGCCGTTCCCTGTAACGAGATACCGCATCGGCTGCCAAAGATTCGGTCTTTTCGGCCAGCTCTTCAAGCTGGTCAATATGCATCAGACAGTCTTTGGCTAGAAGCAGCCCCTCTTTTTCGCGCATCTCACAGAGTCCTTTTACAGCTTCCTCTGCAGCAGCTGTTATTAACTCCTCAAGCTTTTCGCTTTGTGTCTGCTCCTCATGAATCTGGACGACATGTTCAAGCTTGAAGAAGTCCATGACATCAGGCTCTGCGGACAATTGATATCGCTTTTTCATATCCTCTGCAGCTGCGACAAACTCATCGAGCAGCGGCCAATCAATGTCAAGCCTTCTCTCTACGAGCATATCACTGTCAACGGAGACGAAAAGCTCAATTCTTCCGCGCTGTATGTACTGCAGAATCGTCTGTTTCAGCTTATCTTCTAAATATAGCAAAGGCCTTGGCAAACGAGCGTTCACTTCTTTAAACCTGTAATTCACAGATTTAAGTTCAACGCTTACAGAGAGATCATCTTGTGTTTTGCTTGCACTGCCGAAGCCTGTCATACTCCGTATCATAAATAAAACACCTAATTTCTTCCCTGTTCTCAAAATAAAAGGGCAATAGACATGCTATTACCCCTAAGATTATATCATATGCATTTATTTTTTTCTTGTCAAAAGTGACCCCGCCAGCAAAAAAGTAGGGATGGCCGACATGCCGATGACAAGCATCCAGTCTCCCGGCGTGATGGCAACCGTGTGGAAAATTGGTTGGAGCGGCGGATAGTAAATAACCACCAGCATCAGTAAAATTGATGACAATACAGCGCCGATCAGATACAAGTTTTCAAACGGATTTCTGGAAAAAACAGATGTTTCGCTCCGGCAGTCAAATACGTGAATAAGCTGAGCCAGCACCAACGTTGCAAACGCAATTGTCTGAGCATAAGACAAATTCTCAGGATTGCGGTGATACACGATGATAAAAGCCAAAATTGTAGCAGCACCAATTAAAAATCCTCTGGAGACCACCTTCCATCCAAGCTTGCGGGCAAACACCCCTTCTTTCGGGTGACGCGGCTTCCGCTTCATAACGTCACCTTCCGGCTGATCCATGCCGAGCGCCATCGCCGGCAATCCATCTGTCACCAAGTTGACCCACAAAATCTGAATCGGCACGAGCGGCAACGGAAGGGCAAGCAGCATGGCGAAAAGCATGACCAGAATTTCTCCTACGTTAGAAGCCAGCAGGTATCGGATAAATTTTCTAATATTTTCATAAATATTTCTGCCTTCTTTAATCGCCGATTTGATGGTTGCAAAATTATCATCTACGAGAATGAGGGATGATGCTTCCTTCGCCACATCCGTTCCTGTAATCCCCATGGCAACGCCAATGTCAGCCTGTTTGATAGCGGGAGCGTCATTGACGCCGTCTCCTGTCATCGCAACGATATGTCCGTTTTCCTGATACGCTTTAACAATTTTCAATTTGTGCTCAGGAGAAACGCGGGCAAACACATACACATCCTCCACTACGTCAGAAAGCTCTTCTTGTGAAAGCTCATTCAACATCTGGCCGTCCATGATTTTTCCGTTTTTCGGGAGGAGACGCAAATCTTTTGCTATAGCTTTTGCTGTCTCAACATGATCCCCTGTAATCATGACGGTCTTAATTCCCGCTTCACGGCATTCTTTAATCGCCTGTCTGACTTCAGGCCGCGGCGGATCAATGATGCCTGAAAGGCCAAGCATTGTCAGATCTTTTTCCGCCTGCTCCATTGACGGTGTTTCCCCTGCTTTTACCGGTCTATAGGCAACAGCAATCGTCCGGAGCGCCTGGGAAGCCAGCTGCCGTAATACTGCCTCTGTTTCTGCTTTTCTCTCATTTGAGAAAGGGGCGGCAGAGCCGTCATAATAAATACGGTTGGACCGCTGCATCAGGACATCCGGCGCGCCTTTCGTAATGATATAGCGCTTTTTGTCCTGATCCTCTACAATGACGGTCATCATTTTTCGTGCTGAATCAAACGGAAACTCCTCAACCACCCGGTAATGAGATTCCACAAACTCCTTTGAAAAGCCGCCTTTTCTTGCCGCAGTGAGCAGCGCCCCCTCTGTCGGATCTCCGTCAAGCACATAGTCACCGTTTCTTTTCTCAATATTCGAGTTGTTACAAAGCGCGCCGAATAACAGCATTTGCTCAAGCGGCTTATGCTTATTCACACTGACCTCTTTATCGTTCAGTGTGAAGCCTCCTTTCGGATCGTAACCCGTGCCCGACACTCTCCATGTTTTTCCTCCGGACCATACATGTGTGACCGTCATTTTGTTTTGCGTCATCGTTCCTGTTTTATCTGAACAAATAATAGAGGCACACCCAAGCGTCTCAACCGCTGGAAGCTTTCTCACGATTGATTTTTGCTTGATCATACGCTGTACACCCAATGACAGCGCTACTGTCACAATGGCTGGAAGCCCTTCTGGAATGGCGGCTACCGCTAGTGAGACACCGGCTAAAAACATACTGTACAGATCGTGTCCCTGGATCACGCCGACAGCGACAACGAGTACGGTGAGCAGCAAAGCGACAACAATTAAAATTTTTCCGAGCTGCTCGAGCCTTCTTTGCAGCGGGGTCGACAGAGTTCCCGCCGATTCAAGCATGTCAGCGATTTTCCCCATAGCCGTGTTCATTCCTGTACCGACGACAATACCCACACCGCTGCCGCGGGTGACGATGGTTCCCATAAAGGCCATATTCGTAATATCCCCCAGCGACACATCGGGTTTTTTCAATTTATCCGCATGTTTCACAACCGGGATTGACTCTCCGGTTAACGCTGATTCTTCAATTTCCAGGCTTTTCGCTTCGACAATCCGGACATCTGCTCCAATCCGGTCGCCGCTTGTAAACTTCACAATGTCGCCCGGCACCAGTTCTTTAGAAGGAATCTTTGTCCAGCTTCCTTCCCTGAGCGCCATCACATGAGGAGTTGACAACTCTTTTAATGCCTGAAGAGATTGCTCTGCACGCCGTTCTTGAAAAAACCCAAGTATGCCATTCACAAACACAATCGCAATAATCGCAACCGCATCCACATATTCACCAAGAAACCCTGAAATGAGTGTTGCCGCAAGCAGCACAAGCACCATAAAATCTTTAAACTGGGCTAAAAACAAAATAAGCGCTGATGTTTTTTTCCCTTCTTGAAGCTCGTTTGGCCCATGCTTGTCGAGGCGTTTTTTCACCTCTTTTTCAGTTAATCCTTGTTTCATGGACGTATTTGTTGCCTCTAATAAATCTGTTTGTCCCATTTCATGAAACTTCATTCCGCTCGTCCACTCCCCTGCTCTCTTATAGAGATATCACTCTATAAGCATGCTTATTCTGACTCGTCCCATTTCATGCTATAATTATCGAATGCAGGAAGAATGAGAGGGTGTATTATATATGTCGTTTGATGGCATGTTTACATACGGAATGACACACGAACTGAACGAGCGAATAATGGGCGGACGGATCACGAAAGTCCATCAGCCTTATAAGCACGATGTGATTTTTCACATCCGTGCCAATGGAAAAAACCAAAAACTTTTATTATCGGCACACCCAAGCTATTCACGGGTGCATATCACGGCCCAAACGTATGAAAACCCGAGTGAACCACCGATGTTTTGCATGCTGCTGAGAAAGCATATTGAAGGCGGATTTATTGAAAAAATTGAACAGGCGGGGCTTGACCGCATTATGATTTTTCATATTAAAAGCCGCAATGAAATCGGTGATGAAACGCATCGAAAGCTTTATGTCGAAATTATGGGCCGCCACAGCAATATCATTCTGACGGACGGAGAGGAAAATGCGATCATCGACGGGCTGAAACATTTATCTCCGTCAATGAACAGCTACCGTACCGTACTGCCGGGCTATGATTATAAGCTTCCGCCGGCCCAGGATAAGATCCCGCCGCTTGAAGCAACTGAAGACGACATTTTGCGTCATCTCAGTTTTCAAGAAGGGCGGCTAGATAAACAAATTGTTGACCATTTTTCCGGTGTTTCTCCGCTGTTCGCAAAAGAAGCTGTCCACAGAGCGGGCCTTGCCAACAAAGTAACACTTCCAACCGCGCTGCTGGAGCTCTTCGCAGAGGTAAGGGAGCACCGCTTTATCCCTAACATTACGACTGTTAACGGGAAGGATTATTTTTATCTGCTGGAGCTGACTCACCTTAAAGGAGAAGCACGCCGCTTCGATTCATTAAGTGAGCTGCTGGACCGCTTTTATTTCGGAAAAGCTGAGCGGGACCGGGTTAAACAGCAGGCCCAGGATCTTGAGCGTTTTGTTGTGAATGAACGGAAAAAGAACGCTAACAAAATCAAAAAACTGGAAAAAACACTGGAGTATTCGGAAAACGCTAAGGAATTTCAGCTTTACGGGGAGCTGCTGACTGCAAATTTATATATGATGAAAAAAGGCGACAAACAGGCTGAAGTCATCAACTACTATGATGAGGAAAATCCGACAATTACCATCCCGCTGAATCCGAACAAAACGCCTTCAGAGAATGCGCAGGCCTATTTCACTAAGTATCAGAAGGCGAAAAACTCAGTTGCGGTTGTCGAAGAACAGATCAGGCTGGCACAGCAAGAAATTGAATACTTCGACCAGCTGATTCAGCAGCTGTCGTCCGCTTCTCCGCGTGATATCAGTGAAATCAGAGAAGAGCTTGTGGAGGGGAAATATTTACGTCCTAAGCAGCAAAAAGGACAGAAAAAACAAAAACAGAACAACCCTGTTTTAGAAACATACGAATCCTCTTCCGGTATCACTATTTTAGTCGGCAAAAACAACCGCCAAAACGAGTATTTAACGACCAAAGCAGCAGCCAGAGACGACATATGGCTTCACACGAAGGATATTCCGGGCTCCCATGTCGTCATCAGAAGCAGCGAGCCTGATGAACAAACAATTATTGAAGCCGCCACAATCGCAGCTTATTTTTCAAAAGCAAAAGATTCAAGTTCTGTGCCTGTTGATTATACAAAAATCAGGCATGTCAAAAAGCCGAACGGCGCAAAGCCAGGCTTCGTGACTTATGACAGCCAGCATACCGTCTTTGTCACACCTGATGCGGATACTGTCATCAAGCTGAAAAAAAGCTGAGCAGCACAAAGAAAAGCCAGAGCATTGTATGCTCTGGCTTATTTCTTTCTTCTTACCTGATAAAGCCTGTCAACTTCAGCGACAAAATCGCCTTCAATCAGTTTATCCACTTTTTCAGCAAGCTCTTTTGTGTGCTTTGGACTGGCTCCGCTTGTAGAGACAGACACCGTTACATGCCCTCTTTTTACGATTTTCGGCATATACACATTACCCAACTCAGCATTACTGGCACAGTTGACAAGCTGGGAAGACGATGCGTTTTGAGCAATCTCTTTATTCACAGCGGCATCATCCGTTGCGGCAATAATCAAAAAAGCATCGAGATAATCCTCTTTCTCAATCTTTCGGCTCAGCCACTTGATCTGACGATTGTCTGCCATCTGCCTGATTTCGGGTTCCGCAACCGGACTGACAATCGTAATATCCGCTCCCTCTGATAGCACCGATTTCAGCCTTCTGAGCGCAATGTTGCCGCCCCCTGCAATCACAACCTTTTTCTTCTGCAAACTAATGTGAAGCGGGAGCATATAATCCTCCGTCAAAATCAAATTGCCCCTCGTGGTTGTCGGCCGTTTCTTTCACACGATGTAAAAACGCCTTTTTCACATGCGGGTGGAAACCGATATAGGAAGAGAGGTAGACATTTGGATTTTCTGCCTTCAATTTCTGGACCTCACGTTCAATCTCATTCATCAGCATCCCGGTAAACAGTAGATACGGAACAATAAAGGTCGTCACGCCGTTATCTTTTTTCAGTTCAGAAAAAATCTCTTTGTAATTGGGACCGCATGCTGTCATAAAACATGGAATCACTTCGCTGACGGGCATGATGTTTTGAAGCAATCCGGCAATTCCGGTTACGTCTCTTTTTACATCTGGGTCTGAGCTTCCCCTGCCGATGAGCACAACCCTGGCGTTTTCGTACGGAACACCTATGTCTTTAACACGATGATAGACCGCTTTGACCACTTCTTCGTCAATCCCGATCGGACTTCCGTATGAGATACGGACTGAAGGATAACGGGACGCGGCACGCGCAATTTCTTCCGGAATATCATGTTTGGCATGCGCAGCCGTTAAAAGAAGCAGAGGCACCACTGCGATATGAGTGGCGCCTTGCTTCACACATGCTTCAAACCCTGTCTCAATTGCCGGCTCCTGCAGCTCTAAAAAACTGATTTCCTGAACAGGCGCAGAGATGTGCGCTTTGCATCCTTCCAAAAATGCAGCGGCCTCTTGCTGCGCCTTTTTTACCCGGCTGCCGTGGCCGACATATAAAATCGCTTGTTTCATTTACAACGCCTCGCTTAAATCTTGTTTTTTCAGCTCAGATTCAAACCATTCCAGCTTATAGTGATAATTTACAACATTTCCTACGACAATTAAACTCGGATTTTTAATGTCTTCTTTTTTCACCGTTTCTGAAAGGGTGTCAACTGTACAAAAAACAGATTTTTGCTTGTCCGTTGTTCCCCAATGAATAAACGCTGCCGGAGTAGCACCGTCCCGGCCGTTTTCCAGGAGTTTTTTTTCGATCTGCTGCACATTTTTAATGCCCATATAGATGACAAGTGTATCAATCCCTGTGGCCAGCGCTTTCCACTTTTCCTCAAAATCCTCTTCTTTTTTATAATGCCCCGTTACAAAAGCCACGTTAGAGCCCGCGTCCCGATGAGTGACAGGAATCCCGGCATAAGCAGCTGCCGCGATTCCCGATGTAATACCGGGGACAATTTCAAACGGAATGCCATTTTCAGAAAGGCATTCCGCTTCTTCTCCCCCTCTGCCGAACACAAATGGGTCTCCGCCTTTCAATCTGACAACGGTTTTCCCTTTTTGCGCATACTTCACAAGAAACCGATTGATGGTTTCCTGCTTCATTGTATGAAAATCTGGAAGCTTCCCGCAGTAGATCAGGTCCGCCTGCTCCTTGGCATATTGCAAAATCTCTTTATTTACTAATCTGTCATATAGGATTACGTCAGCTTTTTCAATGGCTTTCAGCGCTTTAATTGTCAGCAGATCAGGATCTCCGGGACCTGCTCCTACAATATATACTTTCCCCATCGTCTTTCCCCCGATCTATTCGAGTTCTTCCAGAACGTTCGCTGCGATGTTGTTCTAGTTTGCATTTTTTCGGCATCTGAGAAGAACACAGCTGAGCGGCGTTTAGCTCAATTGCTGCTTTACAAACTCGATCAGCTGATTTTTGCACTCTTCACGATCATATTGTCCTGAGTCAAGGACGAGCTCAGGGGCTTCCGGCTCTTCATAAGGAGAATCAATGCCCGTGAAGAACGGAATTTCCCCGTTTCTTGCTTTTTTGTAGAGCCCTTTTGGATCTCTTTGTTCACAAATATCGAGGTCGCATTTAATGTAAACTTCGTTAAATTCGCCTGCTTCCACAAGCTGGCGAACCTGGTCTCTGTCCTCACGGAAAGGAGAGATAAAAGCAGTAATGACAATGGTGCCCTGCTGCACAAAAAGTTTTGCTACCTCTCCGATTCGGCGGATATTTTCTTTTCGGTCTTCGTCAGAAAAACCGAGATCTTTATTTAAACCGTGGCGAATGTTGTCACCATCCAGCACAATAACTTGGTAGCCTTGTTCAAAAAGTTCTCTCGCAGCAGCATTGGCAATGGTTGATTTGCCTGAACCGCTTAAACCCGTCAGCCAGAGAATGGAGCTTTTATGTTTGTTTTTTTGCTGATACTCTTCTTTTGTAATAGATGCTTCATGCCATACAATATCGCGATTTGTCACTGCCAGTCCTCCTTAAGAAACGCCTGCTTCTTCTTTTTTCTTCATGCCTTTAATTAACACTTCTACAACTTCTGCGCGGCTGAATTCTGCAGGCGGCAACACACCGTCTCTCAGCATCCCTCTCACCTTGGTGCCTGATAAAATCACGTGATGCTCTCTGCCATGCGGGCACGTTTTTGCCGTTCCCATATTTCCGCATTTTTCGCAGAAGAAGCTGTGCTCGAATTTCAGCGGTGTAATGCCGAGTTCTTCTGATTTAAATGTGTCAAACAGCTCCTGGGCTTCGTACGTGCCGTAATAGTCACCGACACCGGCGTGATCGCGGCCGACAATGAAATGTGTGCAGCCGTAGTTTTTTCTGACAAGTGCATGGAAAATCGCTTCTCTCGGACCGGCATAACGCATTGCAGCCAAGAAAACACCAAGGAAGACACGGTCTTTCGGGTAATAGTTGTCAAGAAGCACTTGATAGCTTTCCATCCGGACATCAGCCGGGATGTCATCAGATTTTGTTTCGCCGACAAGCGGATTTAAAAACAAACCGTCCACTGTCTCAAGAGCCGTTTTTTGAATATATTCATGCGCTCTGTGAACAGGATTTCTTGTTTGGAAACCGACAATTGTTTCCCAGCCTTTTTCTGCAAACTGGCGTCTTGTTTCCGCCGGTTCAAATGTAAACTCAGGGAATTGTTTAGAAACTTTTTTAATCAATGTGATCGGACCGCCGATATATGTATCGCCGCGGCTGAACAGCTTTTTCACACCCGGATGAGCCTGATCATCTGTTTTATACACGTTAACAGCTTCTTTTTGTTTGTCAGGCACGTATAAGTCTTCGATTTGGATAACGCCGTATGTTTCTCCGTCATACGTTAATTTTACTGTTTCGCCGACTGACAGTTCGGCTGCTTTTTGTGCATCTACCGGCAGCGTGATCGGAAGAGACCATACAACACCGGAAGCAAGACGCATGTTTTCAACAACAGATACGTAATCCTTCTCATTAAAGAAGCCTTCGATCGGGCTGTATCCGCCGATTCCGATCAATTCCAGGTCAGCAAAAGAAATCAAATCAAGTTCAATTTCTTTCTGAATGCCGCTTACATCATATGACTCATTTACTCGGTTTACCAGTTTTCCTCCATGTGGTGCTAAACTCATAATATTCATTTCCTCCTAGTTAACAGATAAAATAACTCAGATTAATAGTTAAATTCCCCCGCCTTGATCATGGACAGAGCGTCTCTCTTTACGAATGGCTTTTGTCAGGCTGACGGCACCGCCTGCAGCTAAAAGCACACTTACCATGATAAAGATTGAATAATAATCCGCCTTTAAAAACATAGAGACAAGCAAATAAGAGATGGATAAAGATAAAAACGGCGACACGATCCATACTTTCAGCATCGTTTGAACGACCTGTTTATGAAATACGTTTGGGCCGTTTTTCGCCATGCCTATCCCGATAATAGACGATGACGTTACTTGCGCCAAGGGTACTGGCATTCCAAATATAGAGCTGATGATCACCAGTCCTGCTCCTGTTCCAGATAGGAGAATGCCTTCTCCTTTTGAAAACCTTGTAATTTTCTTCCCGTTTGTTTCTAATACCCTGCGGCCTAATATCAGTGCGCCCAGAGCTACAAAAGCTCCCCCATACAGGGTTCCTTTCTCTACATCCAGTACGCCGGCAGCCACTAACGGGCCAACGGCATTCGCCACATTATTCATGCCCGCAGAGAACGCTTCAAAAAAACCAGCGCATAGCAAAAGGATGCCAAGGACGTTTTGTTTTCGGGGAGACGTAATTTCAATCTTAAAATAACGAAACAGCTTTGCTACAAAAAATGTGAAGCCGAAAGCGAACAGCGGAACGAAAATCCAAAATGAAACAATAATCAGAAGATTGTTTACAAACAACACTTTGTACGCCACGCCCACGCCGACAACTGCCCCGACCGTCACTTCACTTGTCGATAAAGGAATGCCGAGCAGATTAGCTGTAAATAGCGACAGCGCAGCAGCCCCGATAATGATGCAAACAATCGTCAGTGTAATCGTCTGTTCGGGGATAATCCCAGAGCTGATGGTTTTCACAACTTCGCCCCCGCCAATGACAGCCCCGGCCAGCACACCAACGGCGCATATGATCAAAGCGTAGGTTTTCTTTTTGATGGCCCCAGATCCGTAAGCAACTCCCATTGAAGCTGCAGCGCCGCTTGCGCCAATATTCACTGCAAAAAACAAGCTAAATAAAATAGCGGCTAATTCCATTTTGCAGCTCCTTATTCATGCAGTCCGCATTCTGTTTTCGCCATACCGTTCCATCTTCCTGAGCGCAAGTCCTCTGCAGTAAATGCAGGTGACGTACAAGGCGCGCAGCCAATACTTGGATACCCTTGGTCGTGGAGCGGATTGTAGTCCAGCTCATTTCGAGAAGTGTATCTCCAGATGTCTTTCCAAGTCCAATGGATAAGCGGGCAAACTTTTACTGATTTGAATTTCTCATCTTTGTTCAAAAAATTCGTATTGGCACGGCTTGGCCCTTGATCGCGGCGCAGGCCGGAAAGCCATGCCGGGTGGCCGGAAAGCGCCTCTCTTAAAGGAACGATCTTTCTGAGATAGCAGCATTGATTCGGCTCTCTTTCCCACAGTTTATCACCGTGTTCTTCCGCCTGTTCCTCAAGAGTAAGGTTCGGTTTCTTCAGGATGATATGAAGGCCGGGATAGCGCTCCTTGACGCGTTCTATCGTTTCATAGGTTTCTTTAAAATGAAGCCCTGTATCGAGGAATACAATCTCTGCGTCTTTTTTCACTTTATAGATTAAGTCAATCAGAACGATTCCTTCAATTCCGAAACTGCAGGCATAAACAAGCTGATTGCCGTAATGGCCGTAAGCCCATTTTAAAACTGACAGCGCCCCTTTATAAGGATCGTCCTCTGGAAATGTAATCGTTGGCTCTTCCCAATTATCGTACGTTAACATTTCTTCTTTCCTCCTTTCGGAGACAAACAAACAGTAGCTTTCTGCCGGTTGTCTTTTCCCATTGTAATGTGATGCGGCTGCTGTTTTCTCCGTAAACAGCCCCTCTTAAAATAAAAAACTTTCAATCCGGCGGAAAGAAAGACAGGAACTGCATGTAGCCCTTATCTTTCAAAATGGAATACATTTTGCTGGAAGTAGCACCTTACACATTGTGCAGGTTGCCGGGCTTCATAGGACCAGTCCCTCAGCCGCTCTTGATAAGTTTTTCAGATTTGTAGTAAATTTTAGCACAATTCTAACATAAGTCAACCCGAGTTTTTTTATAGGATTAATAAAAAAACAGACCCAAAGGCCTGTTTTCAATCGTGGCAAGGCATTAAAGCTCTTCAATTTATTTTTTAATTTTTAAACCAATCTTTTGACTCGGGATTCATTTTCCATGTTTGCAGCTTCTTCAGGTCGTCTGTATGAATATTTCCATTTTCAAGTGCAACCTCTGTCAGTGTGTCATAATCAGTTAACGAGTAGTATGGAAGATCAGCCTCAGCAAACGCTTCCTGCGCTTTAGGAAGTCCGTACGTAAAGATTGATACCACACCAAGCACTTCACAGCCAGCGGCTTTTAGAGCTGCTGCAGCTTCGAGTACGCTGCCCCCTGTGGAAATTAAATCTTCAATGACAACTGTTTTTTGGCCTTTTTGAACGGCACCCTCAATTTGATTGCCTTTTCCGTGTGCTTTTGGTTTGCTTCTCACATAACACATCGGCAGGTTCAAACGGTCAGCCGCCAATGCCGCATGAGGGATACCTGCTGTCGCTGTTCCTGCGATCATCTCAGCTTCCGGGAAATGCTCCTGGATAAGCTTGCTGATGCCTGCAGCAACATCATTTCTTACCTCTGGGAAAGAAAGGGTAAGGCGATTGTCACAGTAAATTGGCGATAAAATGCCGCTCGCCCATGTAAACGGATCGTTTGGGCGTAAAAATACAGCTTGAATGTCTAATAGATGTTTTGCGATGATTTGTTTCATTGTTTGAGTCCCTCCCATTCGAGTTTGACAGCTTCATAGGCTTTCAGCGGATTTGCAGCTTTTGTAATAGAGCGTCCTACAACAATGGCTGATGACCCTTTTTCTCTTGCTATAGAAGGCGTTGCGACACGCACTTGATCATTCGCAGTGTCTGCTGACATACGGATACCCGGGGTCACCGTCAGAAACGACGGCGACACTGCTTCGTAAATGGCTTTTGCTTCATGAACGGAGCACACCACTCCATCAAGTCCGCTATTCTCCGCCAGTTTGCTGTAGTGCACTACCGTGTCAATGAGAGGCTTTCTGATGAGCAGCTCCTCCTTCACCATTTGTTCAGAAGTGCTTGTCAGCTGGGTTACTGCAATAAGTGACGGACGTTTTTTCCCTGCCGGCGTGCCTTCCTCTAAGCCTTCCAGGGCTGCTTCCATCATTTTTTTACCTCCGGCTGCGTGAACATTGACAAGATCGACTCCGAGGCATGCAAGACGCTTCATTGCTTTATTTACTGTGGTCGGGATGTCATGGAGCTTCAAATCTAAAAAGATCTCACAGTTTCTTTCTTTTAATTGTGCAATGATGGCCGGGCCTTCTTGATAAAAAAGCTCCATCCCGACCTTCACAAATAATGGTTCTTTGTGAAAAGGCGCTAAAAACGACAATGTTTCTTCAGCTGATGCAAAATCAAGCGCGATGATGGGCAGGTTGTTTTTCATGATTCCAGCTCCTTCCGATGCATTCTTCAACAGATTCATAGCCGTATTGGCGTAAAACAGCAGGGAGCTGTTCAATGATGTCAGGGCATGCGAAAGGATTCACGAAATTTGCTGTTCCGACAGCGACCGCACTTGCTCCAGCCAGAAGAAATTCCAGTGCGTCTTCGGCTGTCTGAACGCCTCCCATCCCAATAATCGGAATGCTGACAGCCTGGCTGACCTCATACACCATGCGGATGGCAACAGGTTTTACAGCAGGACCCGAAAGCCCTCCTGTTTTATTGGCTAATATCGGCTTACCTGATTTTAAATCTAGCCTCATGCCGATTAATGTGTTGATCATCGTTAGACCATCCGCACCAGCCTCTTCGATCGCTACTGCAATTTCTGTGATGTTTGCCACATTCGGAGATAGCTTCACATATACAGGCACATCTGACACTTCTTTAACCGCTTTCGTTAAATCAGCAGCCATGGCAGGATTTGTGCCAAAAGCAATTCCGCCTGTTTTGACGTTCGGACAGGAAATATTCAGTTCAAGGGCGTGTACATTAGGCGCTTTACTGATATGCTCTGCCACTTCAACATAATCCTCGACCTGTGAGCCGGCGACATTGGCAATAATAGGCGTATCAAATTGTTCAAGCCATGGCAGCTCATTTTCTAAGACGCTTTCCAGCCCTGGATTTTGCAAACCGATCGCATTGAGCATTCCAGCGCCAGTCTCAGCTACCCTAGGCGTCGGATTCCCGAAGCGGGGCTCCTTTGTCGTAGCTTTGATCATGATTGCTCCGAGACAAGACAAATCATAAAAACGCGCAAACTCTTTTCCAAAACCGAAGCAGCCTGATGCGGGAATGATCGGATTTTTCAAATTCAGCCCCGGCAATTTCACCTCTAGCATTACAGCGCCACCTCCTGAGCTTTAAATACAGGCCCGTCAAGACATACCTTTACATAAGCTGTCTCACTTTCGTTTGTATGGCACACGCAAGCGAAGCATGCACCGATACCGCAGCCCATTCGTTCTTCCATGGAAATGTAAACCTCTTTGTGGGCGTATTCTTGTTTGAGCGCCTTTAACATCGGTGTCGGCCCGCAGCTGAGGAGGATGTCAAATTCAAGACTTTTCTGTTTGATGACATCTGTGACGAACCCGGTTTCCCCGTAGCTTCCGTCAGCTGTTGCCACATACGTATCGCCATACTGTCGGCATTCTTTTTCGTAAAAAACATCCTTTGCCGATTGGAATCCTAAAACGTGTATGACCTTTACGCCTTTTTCCTTTAAACGTTTCGACAGTTCTTGGAGAGGCGGTACTCCTACACCGCCCCCTACCAGCAAAGCCGTCTTTCCGGGTTGGACTTCATCTACTGGAAAGCCATTGCCCAAAGGCCCGAGGACATCCACGAGATCTCCCTTCTGCTTCAGCGACAAGAGTCTTGTTCCTTCCCCATCTACTCGATAAATCATGGTGACTTCATTTTTTTCAAGGTTAACATCAGCAATGCTGATTGGTCTTCGCAAAAGAGGCGTAACCGCTTCGCTCACTTTCAGGTGAAGGAACTGTCCTGGGACAGTAAACCCTTGGACAAGCTCCCCTTTTAGAACCATTTGATACACCCGGTCTGCAATTTGCTGGTTAGCACACACCGTCAAATACGCTTTTTTCATATAGTGATTGCCGCCTCCTGATTTGAGTTGACTGCCGGCATTTGATCGGCACGGAACGTCATGCTTTCCAGCACCCGCAAAATCGCTTCTGCCGTATCTAAAGATGTTAAGCAGGCAACACCGTTTTCTACTGATTCACGTCTGATTCTAAATCCGTCTCTTGCCGGCTGCTTTCCTTTTGTCAGCGTATTGATGACAAACTGGGCTTCTCCATTTCTGATCACATCAAGCAAGTTCGGGCCGTCCTGGCCGATTTTTCCGACGACCTTCGCTGGAATTGATGCTTCCTTGAGATACCCCGCCGTTCCTTCGGTCGCTAAAATGTTATACCCGATCGCATGGAATCGTTTAGCGATGGCAAGCCCTTCTTCTTTGTCCTTATCCGCCACTGTTAAAAGCACGGAACCGTAGTTAGGGATTTGAATGCCTGAAGCTATCAGGGCCTTATAGAGCGCCTTTTCAAGGGTGGAATCTTTCCCCATGACCTCACCTGTTGATTTCATTTCAGGCCCTAACGTAATGTCCACTCTTCTCAGCTTCGCGAAGGAGAAGACCGGTGCTTTTACAAATACACCCTGCTGTTCAGGCTGCAGGCCTTCATTGTAGCCAAACTCAGCCAGCTTTTGCCCGAGAATGACTTTTGTCGCGAGGTTCGCCATCGGAATGCCCGTGATCTTGCTTAAGAACGGCACCGTTCTGCTTGATCTCGGATTGACTTCAAGCACGTATACTTCACCTTGGGACAGGACGAATTGGATGTTGAGCAAGCCGACAATATTCAGCCCTTTCGCGAGTGCGATCGTATATTGTTCAATTTTTTCTTTAATGTCCTCCGTCAGAGACTGCGGCGGATAGACCGCGATAGAGTCTCCGGAGTGCACGCCCGCACGCTCAATGTGCTCCATGATTCCCGGAATGACAACGGTTTGGCCGTCAGACACCGCATCCACTTCGATTTCTTTTCCAGTCAAATATCTGTCAATCAATACTGGATGCTGCGGATTGATTTTGACTGCGTTTTTCATGTAATGAAGCAGTTCTTCTTCATGATACACAATCTCCATCGCCCGGCCGCCAAGCACATATGAAGGGCGCACCAGTACCGGATAGCCGATGTTGCTCGCGATGTTTACAGCCTGATCAACTGATGTCGCAGTTTTGCCAAGCGGCTGCGGCACTTGAAGTTCTACCAGCGCCTGTTCAAACTTATCCCGGTCTTCCGCACGGTCTAAATCTTCTAATGACGTTCCAAGGATTTTGACTCCGCGTGCAGAAAGTTCGTCAGCAAGGTTGATTGCAGTTTGTCCGCCAAATTGCACGACAACGCCCATCGGCTGTTCGAGATCAATGATATGCATGACATCTTCGATCGTAAGCGGCTCAAAGTACAGCTTGTCTGAGATACTAAAATCAGTTGACACGGTTTCAGGGTTATTATTGACGATAATTGCCTCATAGCCTGCTTGTTTAATTGCCCACACGGAGTGAACTGTGGCGTAGTCAAATTCAACCCCCTGTCCGATTCGAATCGGGCCGGAGCCAAGTACGATCACGCTTTTCTTATCTGTAACAACAGATTCGTTTTCTTCTTCATATGTGCTGTAGAAGTATGGCGTTTCTGATTCGAATTCTGCCGCGCACGTATCTACCATTTTAAATACAGGTGCAATTCCCGCTTGTTTTCTCAAGCTGTAAAGCTCAGATTCTTTCATTTTCCACTCGCGGCTGATGTACTTATCAGAAAATCCGAGTTCTTTTGCCTGTCTCAGCACATCCGTATCGCCCGCATTTGCTTTCAGCTCTTTTTCAAACTGAACGATTCCGAACAGCTTATGCAGGAAAAAGAGATCGATGGCAGAGAATTCATGAAGCTGCTCAACTGTGTAGCCCCTTCTGTACGCTTCAGCCAGGTAGAATAAACGCTCGTCTCCGGCTTTTTTAATCCGCTTCTCGAGAAGCTCATCAGGTATATCGGCGGCATCTTTTAATTCAAGATGATACACATCAGCTTCCAGTGAACGCACAGCTTTCAGCAGCGATTCTTCAAGCGTGCGGCCAATCGCCATCACCTCTCCCGTCGCTTTCATCTGGGTGCCGAGCCTTCTGTTTGCTGATTCAAACTTATCAAACGGCCAGCGAGGTATTTTAGATACAACATAGTCCAGCGCTGGTTCAAATGCAGCGTATGTCTTCCCTGTGACCGGATTCAACATTTCGTCTAGTGAAAGGCCGACGGCGATTTTAGCTGCGAGTTTTGCGATCGGATAGCCTGTCGCTTTTGATGCAAGGGCAGATGAACGGCTGACACGCGGGTTCACTTCAATGATGTAGTATTGGAAGCTGTCTGGATCTAAAGCGAGCTGTACGTTACATCCCCCTTCAATTCCAAGCGCACGAATCAGTTTTAAAGATATATTCCGGAGGAGCTGATATTCACGGTCGCTGAGCGTTTGGCTCGGTGCGACGACAATACTGTCTCCTGTATGGATTCCTACCGGATCAATGTTCTCCATGTTACAAACGACAATCGCATGATCTCGGCTGTCCCTCATAACTTCGTATTCGATTTCTTTATAGCCGGCAATGCTTTTTTCAAGCAAACATTGGTGCACCGGGCTTAATTTTAATCCGTTCTCAACAATTTCTTTCAGTTCGGTTTCATTCGAGCAGATGCCGCCGCCTGTTCCGCCTAATGTATATGCCGGGCGGACAATGACAGGGAATCCAATTTGGCTGACGAAGTTTTCTGCTTCTTCCAGGGAGTGGATGATCTCACTTTCAGGCACCGGTTCATTTAGTTCATTCATTAATGTTCTGAACAAGTCGCGGTCTTCAGCCTGCTGGATTGCAGACAGCTTTGTGCCGAGCACCTCAACGCCGCACTCCTCCAGCACACCTCGCTCAGAAAGCTCAACCGCAAGATTCAAGCCGGTTTGACCGCCGAGTGTAGGAAGAATGGCGTCAGGACGCTCTTTTCTGATAATCCGAGTCAGAAATTCAGGTGTCAGCGGTTCAATGTAAACTCGGTCAGCCATTTCTGTATCAGTCATGATCGTTGCAGGGTTTGAGTTGACAAGAATGACCTCATAGCCTTCTTCTTTTAATGCAAGGCAGGCTTGCGTTCCAGCATAATCAAATTCAGCTGCTTGGCCGATGATGATTGGTCCTGACCCGATTACTAAAATTTTGTTAATGTCTACGCGTTTTGGCATACCGCTTCCCCTTCTTTCTCCGTTGTTTCAATCATTTCGATAAATCTGTCAAACAGATGATTAGCGTCCTCAGGACCAGGTGATGCTTCTGGATGATATTGAACCGTAAATGCCGGCAGTGTTTTGTGTTGCAGCCCTTCAATCGTATCGTCGTTTATCGCGATGTGTGTGACTTCAAGCTCTGTTTCATTGATAGATGAAACTGTATAGCCATGGTTTTGTGATGTTAAGGCAACTTTTCCGGTTGCAAGCTCTTTTACCGGATGGTTGGAGCCCCTGTGACCGAATTTCATTTTTTCAGTATTGGCTCCGCACGCCAGCGCAAATAACTGGTGGCCGAGACAAATTCCGAATAATGGCACTTTTCCAAGAACACCTTTTATCATTTCAATTGCTTCAGGCACATCTTTCGGGTCTCCAGGTCCGTTAGAAAGCATGATGCCGTCTGGCTTCAGCTGAAGGACTTCTTCTGCTGTTACGTTGTAAGGCACAACGATGACATCGCATTTCCGTTTGTTCAGCTCTCTTAAAATGCCGTGCTTCATGCCAAAGTCCACCAGGACAATGCGTTTACCTCTTCCCGGACTAGGGTATGCTGTTTTAGCTGACACTTGGAATACTTGATTTCTCGGCAGTTCAGTTTCGTTCAGTCTTTTCAGTACCGATTTGATATCTTCATCAGTTGAGGCAAACGTTCCTTTTAGCGCGCCGGCCGTGCGGATCATTCTCGTCAGCTTTCTTGTATCAATTCCTTGCAGTCCCGGAATGTTTTTCATTTTTAAATACTCATCCAATGTGTACGCTGAACGCCAGTTGGAAGGCAGTTCACATAATTCTTTTACAATCAATCCTTTAACAAAAGGCGTAATGGATTCAAAGTCATCACGGTTAATGCCGTAATTTCCGATAAGCGGATATGTTAACGTAACAATCTGCCCGCAATAAGAAGGGTCTGACAAAATTTCCTGATAACCAGTCATACCGGTATTGAAAACGACTTCCCCCATGCTGTGCTCCAAGCTCCCGAAGGCTTTGCCCTCAAATACCGCTCCGTTTTCCAGTACTAATCGTCTTTTCATTTCACAAGTCTCCCTTCTTCATAAGCAAGCGTTCCTGCTGCAATTGTAGCGACTGGCCAGCCGCTGCAGCTGAGGCCGTTAAATGGTGTGTTTTTACCTTTAGATAAGAATGTTTCTTTGTCTATCACTGCTTCTCTTTCCAAATCGATTAATGTGATATCTGCTGCTTGTCCCGTTTTCAGTGTTCCATATGGGAGATTAAACGCTTGGCACGGCTTGATTGTCATGTAATCAATCAGCTGTTTCAGCGTCCAGCTGCCGTTTTTGACAAAATGTGTGTAAAGAAGCGGGAACGCTGTTTCCAAACCGACAATTCCGAACGGCGCCAGCTTCATTTCTGTGTTTTTCTCTTCTTCTGTATGCGGCGCATGGTCGGTTGCTATAAAATCGATCGTTCCGTCCAAAAGCCCTTCAATCAGTGCTTCTCTATCTTCCGCACCGCGCAGCGGCGGGTTCATTTTATAGTTTGTGTCCAGCCCCGGAATGTCCTCATCACAAAGCAGTAAATGATGCGGTGATACTTCTGCTGTCACTCTGATTCCCGCATTTTTCGCATCGCGTACGACCCTGACAGACTCTTTCGTGCTGATATGGCATACATGATAATGGCAGTTTGCCGCCTCAGCCAGCAGCACGTCGCGTGCAATATGAACCGATTCACATACAGAAGGAATGCCGTTGAGCCCGTTTGCTTTGGAGAATGTCCCCTCATGTACGCTTCCTCCGTAAATTAAAGAGTTGTCCTCGCAATGTGCGACAATCGCTTTGTCTATCGCGGCTGCGCGTTTCATTGCTTCATACATCATTCCTGCTGTCTGTATACCGACGCCGTCATCTGTAAATGCAAATGCCCCAGCTTCCTTTAATGCTTCAAAGTTTGTCATCTCATCACCAATTTGTCTGATCGTAATAGATGCATAAGGAAGGACTCTGACACATGATGTGTCTTTAATGCGCTTTTGCACCCATTCCATCTGCTCCTTCGTATCAGGAACCGGCCGTGTATTCGGCATGGCCGCTACTGTTGTATAACCGCCGCGCGCCGCTGCTTTTGCGCCAGTTTCAATGGTTTCTTTTTTCTCTCCGCCAGGCTCTCTAAAGTGTACATGGAGGTCAACAAACCCCGGTGAAACGAGCAATCCTTTCGCATCAATAACCGTTTCTCCATCTGCTGCATCAAGCTTGCCGATTTCGGAGATGACCTCTCCTGTCACTCGAATATCCTGTTCTGTTTTTTCACCATTTTTGTTAAGTATCCAGCCGTTTTTAATGAGATATGACATACACTGCTTCTCCTCTTTTCGCATTGGTTTGTAAGGCTCGCTGTAACACTGCCATTCTGATAAATACGCCATTTTGCATTTGTTTGAAGATTCTTGATTTTTCGCTTTCTACTAAGCTGTGATCAATCTCCACTCCTCTATTCACAGGGGCGGGGTGCATAATAATCGCGTGCTGCTTCATACGTTCAGCCCGTTCTACAGTCAAGCCGAATTCATTTAAATAGCCTTCCTGGCTGACAGCTGACTGATGTCTTTCATTTTGAATACGGAGCAGCATGACAACATCCGAAGTCTCTACTGCTTCTTCCATTGAGACATACGCGCCAAACGTATTTTCTTCATCCTGCCATTCCGGCGGACCGGAAAACAGAACGCGGGCACCGAGTCTTGTCAACACTTCAGCATTAGATCTTGCGACCCTGCTGTGCTTAATGTCGCCGTGAATGGAGACGGTAAGGCCTTTGAACGTGTTGAATTCTTCATTGATTGTCATTAAATCAAGCAATGATTGTGTCGGATGCTGGCCGCACCCGTCTCCTGCATTCAGAATCGGGATATTTACATGTCCGACAAGCTCTTTGTAGTACTCATCCTCACTGTGCCTGATAACACACGCGTCAACACCGATTGATTCGAGCGTTCGGATTGTGTCATATAAGGTTTCACCTTTTTGTACACTTGTGCTTGTTCCGTCGAGATTCAGGACATTCATGCCCAGTTTCTTTTCAGCTACCTCAAAGCTGAATCGTGTTCTGGTGCTTGGTTCAAAAAACAGATTCGCTGCAAATTTCCCTGTCAGCTGATGGTCTGTTTTTCCGTTTTTGAGGTCTTGCGCAGTTTGAAGCAAATCTTTGATTTCACCAGTGCTGAGTTCACTCATCGTCGTTAAATGCTTCATTTTCTTTCCCCTCTCATTTCAACTTTTAAGGCTGAAAAAACCCCGGTCTTGGATAGACTCGGGGTACGGTTAAATAGAGGAGCAGCGTGAAGCTTTCTTCTCTTTATAACCCTTCCAAGCCTCTCTGGACTTTCATTAAAAGGTTTAGATATGATGTTGTTCGGATGTGTCTGCCTGCTCTTCCTTCGCTTGCGGAAGAATCAGGTTTAAGATGACACCTACAATTGCCGCAAGCGCCATGCCTGACACTTGGAATCCTCCTTCAGACACCTGGATAAATGCGCCGCCTACGCCGATCACAAGGATGACTGATGTGATGATGAGGTTTCTGTTATTTTCATAATCAATTTTGTTGTCAATCAGCATTCTCAAACCGCTGGAAGCGATGATGCCGAACAGCAGGAAGGAAACGCCTCCCATAACCGCTGACGGGACTGAACTGATAAGCGCAGATATCTTGCCGATGAAGCCGAAACAAAGGGCAATCACTGCCGCGCCTCCGATAACAAAGACGCTGAACACTCTCGTAATGGCCAGTACGCCAATGTTTTCTCCATAAGTGGTTGTAGGCGGGCCGCCAATCAAGGAAGCAAGGATTGTGGCTGCGCTGTCACCCATTATCGAGCGATGGAGACCCGGTTTTTTAATGAAGTCTTGTCCGACAACTTTGCTCAGCACCATCTGGTGGCCAATATGCTCTGACATGGTAACAAATGCGACAGGGACCATTGCTGCGGCAATGCCAAGTGTCACTGACGGCGTATAATCTTTGAACGGGATGATAAATTCAGGGATAGCAAACCATTTCGCGTCAAGCACCGGCTGGAAGTTGACAATTCCTTGAGTCAGGGCAAACAAGTATCCGCCGATGATCCCGATCAAGACCGGGATTAAGCTTAAGAATCCTCGCAAGAAAATCGCGCAAATGATCGTGATCGCTAAAGTGACACCTGCAACACTGAAATGTTTTAAGCTGTAAACCAGCTCACTTGCATTCGGATCAGCATACATGGCCATATTTACCGCTGTACCGGCCAGACCCAGTCCAATGACGATAATAACCGGACCTACGACGACAGGCGGGAGAAGCTTCATCAGCCAGCCTGTTCCAAGCTGTCTGATCAGCAAGGCAATCAGCCCGTACACAAGCCCTGCCAGAAACGCACCAACCATTGCCGCTCCCGGTCCGCCGGTCGCTTTTACCAAGATGATCGGAGAAATAAAGGCAAAGGATGAACCGAGGTACGCTGGTATTTGTCCTTTCGTGATCAGAAGGTAAGCAAGTGTTCCGATACCGCTCGTCACCAATGCAACAGCAGGACTCATTCCGACCAGCTTCGGAACCAAAATCGTTGAGCCAAACATCGCAAATAAATGCTGCAGGCTAAACGAAACCCAAGAGAAAGGTTTCGGGATTTCCCTGACTCCTAAATTAACTTTTTTCTTACTCATGATGATTTTCCCCCTGATTGATGACTTTTCATATTAGGATAACTTCATAACTGTATTAAAAAACCTCTTTGCTATTTTTACGCAAAGAGGCATACAAAGACCGGCCGCATACTTTCGGGGCTTCGCTGTGCACCTCTTTGCAACCTCTCTGGATTGCGTTTAAAAAGGTGATACTTTATTCATTTTCATAAATGGCAACGAGATCGTTTTTGTCAACCTCATCAAGCTGCACCATAACCTTTTCAGCTTTTGAAGTCGGAATGTTTTTCCCGATGTAATCTGCTCGGATCGGCAGTTCTCTGTGCCCTCTGTCAACAAGCACAGCCAGTTGAATTGAGGAAGGCCTGCCTACATCGACAAGGGCGTCCATAGCGGCTCTGACCGTTCTTCCTGTGTAAAGAACATCATCTACGACAATTACTTTTTGATCTGTGATATCTACCGGTATATCTGCACCTTTCACAAGCGGTTCTTCATTGCTCGTTTTTTTGGATAGATCATCTCTGTAAAGGGTAATATCAATTTCTCCAACGGTTACAGGATTTCCTTCAATCTGTTCTATCCGTTCGGCGAGGCGTTTTGCTAAATAAATGCCTCTTGTCTTGATGCCGACAAGGATGCAGTTGTTCATCCCTTTATTGCGTTCTATCATTTCGTGAGCAATTCTGGTCAGCGCACGTCTGATTGCCTGTTCGTCGAGAATGACAGCTTTTTGATTCATTATGTGACACCTCACAGTTCATTTAGAAGAAAAAACCCCTCTTGCCATTGGCAGAGAGGGGTTTAGGACAAGGTGCGTGCATATACACGTATCCCGTCAATCCGTTATCCTTCTCAGCCTCTCTGGACTGTTTTAAAGAATCTATTCAGCTTCGTTTATTATTTCAGAAAAGACACGTCCTGTCAACGGTTTTTTCTCAGATTTTCGATTAAAGCAGACATATCCTCAGGAAGCGGTGCCTCAAATTCGATATATTCGTCAGTCCGAGGATGCTGAAAACCTAAAATTCCGGCATGAAGCGCCTGTCCGTTAAAATCGATCGTTTTTCTCGGCCCGTATTTCGGATCTCCCGCTAACGGGAAGCCGATATACTTCATATGAACACGGATTTGATGCGTTCTTCCTGTTTCAAGCTGGCATTCTACAAGCGTAAACTCCTGGAAGCGGTCAAGAACATGAAAATGAGTGACGGCGTTTTTGCCATCACGTGTTACGGTCATGCTTTGCCGGTCTTTCTTATCCCGCCCGATCGGCGCATCAATTGTACCGTCATCATGAGAAATAATTCCGTGGACAACCGCCGTATATTTCCGCGTGACCGTTTTGTTGACCAATTGGTTCACGAGAGACTCATGTGCCATATCATTTTTCGCCACCATTAATAATCCGGACGTATCCTTATCGATCCTGTGAACGATCCCCGGACGCATCACGCCATTTATTCCGGAAAGATCCGTGCAATGAGCCATAAGGCCGTTTACAAGTGTGCCCGTAAGATGCCCGGGTGCTGGGTGCACAACCATTCCGCGAGGTTTATTGACAACCAGCACATCTTGATCTTCATAGTATATATCCAGATCCATCGGTTCTGCCAGCACGTCGAGTGCTTCCGGCTCAGGTACAGTGACGGTCACCTGATCACCCGGCTGAATTTTATAATTCGCTTTCACCGGGCTTCCGTTTACGACAACTTGTCCGTCCTTCACCCATTGCTGAACCTGGGTTCTCGACCAACCATTTTCAGTCGATGCCAGAAATTTATCAATCCGCTCACTTTTTTGTTCTTCTGAAGCGGTTATGTCAAATTGATTCATTCTATTGCTCCTTCTTCTTTTTCCCGCTGTCCAACAGCATTTGTATAAATAAAAGCATTACGCCGACACATAATGAAGAGTCCGCGATATTAAAGATCGGGTAATTGTAATTGACGATAATGACATGGATAAAATCCACCACTTCCTGTCTGACAGCCCGGTCGATAAAATTGCCGATGGCGCCGCCAAGCATGAGTCCAAGGGAAACACCAAGAAGCTTTTGCCCTTTCGTATATCGCTGTATGTAATAAACAATACCAATAATAACTGCAGTTGTGATGAGGTAAAAAAACCACATCTGACCGGCTAATATCCCCCACGCCGCACCCGTATTGCGATGGGAGGTGATATAGAATACCTGATCAATGATCGGTATGCTTTGTCCAAGTTCCATGTTCTTGACGACAAGCCATTTTGTCAGTTGATCAGCTGCGATAATAAGTAGTGCGATAACGTAATACAGCACAAACGTTCCTCCATTGTACGGTTACTTTAATCCATTATGCATTTTATCAATAAAAAGCACAGGAGTAAAGAAATATCAGCCTCTGTACAGACTTAATTGAGAAGGCGCTGTTATTCATACAGCGCCTGATCATATTCAATATCAGTTGATTTCCACAGAGGAAGCGTTTTTTTTTCAAATTGGACTGAATACAGAAAATCGTTTGCTGTTCGCGCTGTCGGCAGCACCGCCAGCTTTGAAAGAGGAATGGGAGACCCAGTTTCTTCACAGTATCCGAATGTGCCGTCCTCAATTTTCGACAATGCGAGAAGAACGTCCTGAAGCTCTTCTTTAATATGATAGATCAGAGTTGCTTTTTGTTTATGATTGATTGCTGCCTGCGGGCTTGTTGAAACCTGAAAGCAAGAATACTCAAATAATCTCGACTGTAATTCTTCTTTCATCAGAAGAAGTTCCGTATAAATTGCGGTCAGTTGATCATTCATTCATCACAACTCCTGCTCTTAACGTAATACCTATATTGTTACCTGTGAATGATGATCTAAAGCCCATAAGATTTTTCCTGCCATTCTAAACGATGTCACTCTTGGCACAAAAAAGCCCGGCTTGTGGGGACTGACCCCTGTTTTTGAGACAGGGATCAAAACACCTTTTATACAGCCAATTGCCGATAGCTTATTGGTGATTGGCTGTTTAGTTTCGTTTGAATACGAATGTTGTTATAATAATAAATGTATT
>NZ_JAJFDG010000011.1:0-86396 GCF_020708615.1 Bacillus sp. LBG-1-113
TCGCTCCTGTAGCTCCGGCCGGTCCGGCGTCTCCTGTGGCTCCCGTCGCTCCTGTTGCTCCGGCTGGTCCGGCGTCTCCTGTGGCTCCCGTTGCTCCGGCTGGTCCGGCGTCCCCTGTAGCTCCTGTGGCTCCCGTTGCTCCGGCTGGTCCGGCGTCTCCTGTGGCTCCCGTTGCTCCGGCTGGTCCGGCGTCCCCTGTGGCTCCCGTTGCTCCGGCTGGTCCGGCGTCCCCTGTGGCTCCCGTTGCTCCGGCTGGTCCGGCGTCCCCTGTGGCTCCCGTTGCTCCGGCTGGTCCGGCGTCTCCTGTGGCTCCCGTTGCTCCGGCTGGTCCGGCGTCCCCTGTAGCTCCTGTGGCTCCCGTTGCTCCGGCTGGTCCGGCGTCTCCTGTGGCTCCCGTAGCCCCGGCCAGTCCTGGTGGTCCTGTGGCCCCTGTAGCTCCGGGCAGCCCTGGCAGCCCCGGTGGCCCTGGTGGTCCGGTGGCTCCAATACTGCCTGGTATACCGCGTAATCCGCGTGGTCCCTGCGGCCCTCTTGCTCCCCTTACACAACAGCAGCACATACATGTATGTTTAGGCTCAGGATTTTTTTTAGGGCCTACTCTACAACTGGGGCTTGAAGAGTTAGATCCACAGTAAGGGCATCTATGTGACGGTTTTCGAGACATATATTTTCTATTCACATCCTTTTATAACTGTATTTTCCATACACTTATTCATAATATGAAAAATAACGTTGAGTGTGAATGAATACGAAAGTGTTTCTCCTGCTGCCATCGCCCTCAGAAAATGAACCCTTACATCTATAATCCTCTTGACAAAACCATTGATCCGCAAATTGACTTCGGTTATTTCCGTAATGCCAGCAAGACCCTAAATGAAAAAAGAGTGAGAACATATAAATCTCACTCTTTTTCTTATTTTTGCTGTTTATTTTCTCTGATCTATAAATTGATCGATCTGCTCCATTACTTCTTCCATATTCATGCAACCCTGAAAGCTTTGATTGATTTTTTGAATCCCTTCCTTGTATCGGTCGTTATTCAACACATCTTCCACTGCATGTTTTAAAGACTGCGCGGTTACATGGTCTTTAGATACTGTATAACCGGCTTGTAATTCAGTCAGCCGCTGGGCCACCATTGGCTGGTCCTTATCGTGCGGCATTACAACTAAAGGAACGTTAAAGTGAATGCCTTCATTTACACTGTTCATTCCTCCGTGAGTGATGAAAACGTCTGATTGTTCCAGCACTTCCAATTGAGGCACATATGAAGCAATGATAAAGTTTTCCGGCGCTTGCTTTAATCTTGACAGATCAGCTTTTTCTCCCACAGCTATCACGACCTTGCCCCTGACATCAGAAAAAGCATCTATACATAAGTTGAAAAACTCTTCAGTTTCGTCTAATACCGTTCCCATTGAAATATAGATGACTTTCTCACCTTTCAATTTCTCAATCGGGAAATCAGTTTTTTCCGCTCTCTTTGGAAAGCTTGGACCGATAAATAGAAACTCACTGCCGAAACGATGGCTTTCCGGCTGAAAATATCGGCTTGTGTACACTACATTTAGGCCACCTTTATTATTCATGAATTGAACCATATTTTCAGGTGATACACCGTAATTTTGTTTCATCTCTAATAATAGATCTTCACACTCTTTATCCAATTGTAAAGGCACTTCTGAATCCGGATGCAGAGGCAATATCTTCAAATGCTCTTCATCGAATAAAAAGGAAGCAGATGAAGAGATGCCCGGGATGTTGAGATAATCTCTGACCAGCTCCCCCGCACCGAACTTATCATAATAAACAAAGTCAAACTGAATGCTTTTTGACAGTTTTTTCACGATATTTAATATGGCCAGAGATGTCTTTATATGAATTTTTAAGAAGGAGAGAATACCGTCAGGGAAACCTGTACGAACGGGAACTGTCCTCAGCAAATCCTGATGAAGGTGGACAGTCGCTCCTACCGCTTCTAATCTTTCTTTATACCTTTCAGTGGAGATATAGTGGACATCATATCCCCGATCGGCAAAGGCTTTCGTAATGCCTAATGTAGGATTTACGTGGCCTTCTGCAGGAAAATTTAGGATCAATACTTTTTTCATTCTGACAACTTCCTCTCACTCGTATTCCGTAAGCTTTCATAAGACGATATGCAATTTGTGCCTGATTAGACTGATGTTAGTTATCACTATCGATCATAATTGGGGAGACCGACGCCATGCAAGTGACAAATGCACGAATTATTCTGCCACTTTAGGCTGATGCGGTTTTATGGCTTTCAATCTGTTACGATAAAGGATATCGCCAGCGTCAGTGAACTGACAATCTATCTGGAACTCAGAGCTGCACGAAGCAGCTTAAAACATCACTAAAAAGACACCGTGTTCGGTGCCCTTACACTTTTCTGATCGTAAAAAATTTACGCAGAAGCCACGGAGCTGGTGTGAATCCGAGTGTTAACTGCCAGGCGCCAATGGCTTGTAATCCATATTCTCGGACGATCAGCATCTTTTGGCTCATGCTCCTGACATCTTCAAACCATACTTCATGCGTCCGTCCCTGCTCATCTCTGTAGCGAAAAAATGGCGATTGATATTCGTTTGAATATTGAATGGGTGCTTGGTACCTCATCGCTGTTTCAATTGATTTTTGATTTGAAATAGCTGAAGCCACTGTTCCCGTCTGATAAGGGATGATCCAATTGTAGCCGTAGAGCGGGACACCGATGATGATTTTTCTCCGCGGCACCTGAGCAATCGCAAATTCAATTGTTCTTCTTATTTCAGTAATCGGCGCAACAGGCCCCGGCTCGCTTCCCGCATGATGCCAGTCATACGCCATGATAAACATATAATTGACGACCGCTCCAATCCCTCCGTAATCATAGCCCCTCAGCCATGAAATATCATCACTTGTTTTTGCCGGAACAGCTATGGTCAGCACATAGCCACCCGGCTGCAGACGATCTCTGAGCTGACGCAAAAATCCTGTGAACAGATCCCGATCTGCGGCGCTCACTTTTTCAAAATCGATCATCACGCCGCCATATCCCCTTGTGGATACCAAGTTATAAATATTGTTAACCAGATTGGTTCTCGCAGTTGGATTGTTTAACACTTGGCGTACGAGTTCCGTGCTGAAGCCTGCTGAGGTTAAATTTGTTATTGTTGCAAGCGGCGTCACTCGTCTTCTCCATGTGGTTTCAATAGCGGCTGCGTCATTCAATTCGTTTGCAATGTCGCCATTAGGCGCAATATGGTATTCGAAAATGGAAATCGAAGACGAATACGGTGCGTAATCATTGATTAAATCGCGATCAAGATCCGGATTACGGAGCACGTAAAAGCTTAACGTTCCCGCAATATAGTTTGAGATATTAGGGATCGTTAGTCTCATTCCTGCTTGCAAGGCATTTGGGTTTATAGCGGGATTGGCGGCTCTTAGCCGTTCTGCTGGAACAAACGATTTTGCCGCAATAGCTGCGAGCGTGTCGCCCGGCTGTACTGTATATACATAAAGAGGGATGAGCAGAGCCTGCCCCGGCACAATATTCGTTTCTTCTAACCCATTCACACCCCGTATTTGATCAACAGAAGCACCGTATCTTCTGCCTATGGAAAACAAAGAATCACCCGGCCGGACGATATGGATAAACATGTCTAACCCCCATTATTCGTTAGTCAATCATCATAGAATCTTATTAATGGGCTTCCTTATATATGATTTGCGATTTATTAAGTGGATGAGAGCAATAAAAAATACCAAGGACTCTTCCTTGGTATCCGTACATGTCATTTAATTTTCTTTTCCTTCTTCAAGCACACGCTTCAAATGTTCTGAGTCATGATTGAAATGAGCCATCATATATTCTTTGGCTGCTTCTTTGTTTCTCTTTTTGACTTCTTCAAATATGCTGCGGTGTTCACGCAGGATCGTTTCAGGGCGGTTGTCCCCTTTATAATTAAGGATTCTGCAAAAGTGAATCAGATCATTTACATGCTCAAGCAAATTTTTCAAATGTCTGTTATGGCTAAAATCGACAAGCAGCTGATGAAACTTTTGGTTTAAGCTGATCATTTCAGTTTCTTCCGCTCCGTTACGAATCGCGTTTTCTGTTTCTTCAAGCTGTGTTTCAAGCGTTTGAAGCTCTTCGTCATTCGCTTTGTCTATTACCAATTCGACAGCAAGCAGCTCGAGAGGAATTCTGATTTTATAAATTTCATCTACATCTTTAGCTGTTAAAGAAGCGATTGAAAATCCATTCCGGTCATCTGCCCGTAACAAGCCGTCTTTCTCAAGCAGCCGCATAGCTTCCCGTATCGGAGAGCGGCTGACGCCGAAACTTTTAGCCAGCTGTGTTTCATTGATCCGTTCCCCCGGCTTAAAAGTTCCGTTAAAAATCATTTTTTTCAGCTGGAAATAAAATTGCAGGTAATAAGGAGTCGGCTTGTCTAATTTAAAATCATCCATATACATAATACCTCTTTTGAATAGATTCAGGGGTCTGTCTCTTCATCAAAATCATATAACAGATAATAAAGGGAAGCAACAAACTGCCTTGTCAAATCCCAAAATTTGCGGTACGATATTTTCACTAAACGACGGTCGACGGACTACTGTCAACCAATGAGATGATTCTCTCATGTGCTACCGAACAGTTCGCCTCAGCTACAATCACTAGATCATTACATTTACAGCTCAGTATACAATGGAGGAAAAGCTATGCTCATTATTCTTGTTATGTTTCTTCTTGGAATCATTTTAGGCTTTATTGGTGCTGGGGGAGCCGGCTTTGTTATCGCTCTTTTAACCCTTGTTTTTCATATTCCGATTCATACAGCTTTAGGCACTTCCCTCGCCGGTATGGCTTTCACCAGCTTATCAGGGGCCTACAGCCATTACCGGGAAGGCAACATCCAATTGAAAATCGGTTTAACGGTCGGATGCTTTGCTGCCGTCGGGTCATTTTTCGGGGCAAAGCTGACATCTTTTATTCCGGCCGATTTGCTTCATTATTTGACAGCGGGAATGTTATTTTTATCAGCGATTCTTATTCTAATAAGGTTATTTATCTTAAAAGAAAAACCTCAAGTGAATCAAAGCAATGTATCAATGTATACAAAAGCCGTGATTTTAGGAATCGTATCAGGCATACTTTCCGGCACATTCGGCATCGGTTCTGCTCCTTTTATCCAGATCGGTTTAATGATTATGCTGAACCTGTCCATTCGTCATTCTGTCGGAACGACGATGCTTGTCATTATCCCTCTTGCTGTAGGCGGAGGCATAGGGTATATCTCGGAAGGATTTGTTGATTACGTATTGCTGGTCAAAGTCTTGATCGGAACCATGTGCGGTGCGTATGTTGGCGCGAAATTCACCAATCTCATGCCAAAGGCCGTCTTGAAATCAGCAATCTTTTTGACTCCGGCCATCGCCGGCCTGCTTTTGCTATTTTAATGAGATCAAAAAAAACCTGACATGCCGTCAGGTTTTTTTGATTAATTTTGCTTCACGCTCTCCTTTGTTAATCTAAAAAAGGCGAGCGAACCGATAACTGCTGTAACAAACATGATCGCTCCCATCGGAACAGCTGTCGTCTCATCAATGCCCACAAGCGGCGAAACGATGGAGCCAAGGAGCAGCGGGAGCATTCCCAGCAGCGCACTTGCACTTCCGGCGCGGTGCCCCTGTTTTTCCATGGCCAGCGTAAACGTGCTCGTCAGAACCATGCCGATCGTAATCATATAGACAAAAATAGAGATGACTAATGCAGCGAGAGGGCCGTGAATCATCGTCATCGTTAATAGCACAGCAGTCGCAATCATAGCTGTAATGACCGCCATGCGGAGCAGGCTTTTTTCATGAATGATTCCGCCAAAGCGCCCGATCATAAAACTTCCCGTAATAATCGCCAGGCCGTTAATGCCGAATAAAATACTAAACACCTGCGGCGACACCCCGTAAATATCCTGGTATACAAAAGGCGTACCGGATACATAAGCAAAGCTTCCTCCGTGAATAAATCCGACAGTTAACGCGTAGCCCATAAAAGAACGATCCTTCAGCAGGCTCCCCATCGTTCTGACAGATGTTCCGATTGAGCTTGGAATCCGCTTTTCCGGCGGCAATGTTTCTTTTAACTTCAGCGCAATAATCAGTACAAGTACAAATCCGATGATCGTTAAAAAGTGAAAAATCGTATGCCACGTTGCAAACGGCAGCAATAAAAGAGCACCGCCTGTCATTGGCGCAATCATTGGCGCGACTGCAGTAATCACCATTAACAGTGAGAAAAATTTAGAAAGCTCTCTCCCTGTAAACACATCCCGCACGATTGCCCGAGACAGCACAAGTCCCGCAGAGGCCGTAATCCCCTGTAAAAAACGGGCTGCCACCAGTGTTGTAATGTTTGGTGAAAGCGCACAGAACAGAGAAGATAACGCAAATAAGAAAATACAGATTAATAGCGGTTTCCGTCTTCCCTGCGCATCACTGACCGGCCCGACAATTACTTGGCCTATGGTAAGCCCGATCAGACAGGCTGTTAAACTTAACTGTACAAGCGAGGCACTGGCCAATAAATCATCAGCAATGTCAGGAAAACTAGGCAAATACATATCTATATTAAGCGGGCCCAATATAGCAAGCATGCCGAGCAGAAACGCCAATGCCAAACGCTCTTTTCCAGTTGGATTTTGCAGCATTCTATCAAAACCTTCCCTTTAATCTAGTATTTATTTTCAATAGATGTCACTCCAACAATTGATTGAAGCTGTAAAACATTTGTATATTGTACCATAACTTTCAGCCAGTGAAAGCCGCTTAAAGATTGAATCATAGACACAAAAAATACCAGGGTCTGCTTCCCCCTGATATCGTGGTTTTAATGTAAATGTAAACAGCTGTTTTATACCCATAAGCGCAAGCCGGCCATAAGAACAACACCGCTGATAACTGTCATAGATAAACTTTTTGTTTTCAATGCAATCAATAGAGTAGGAACCAATACAACAGTGACCTGCCAATTCAATGTAAGAGAATCATTGGAATGAATCATGCAATCCTTCACAACAAGTGCCGTCAATATACAAACCGGCACATAGGAGAGCCATTTCAGCACAGGCACCGGCAAGGAAATATTCCGGACAACTAAAAATGGAACCACGCGGGGAATCATTGTGACCAGCGCGCAGCCGATAATCACCATCAGGATGTATGCATTTATGCTCATTTATCTGTCACCACCCCGATTGTTGCTACGATGATCGTTGACATGATGACAGCGAGATGAGACGGCATAATGAAAGAGAAAATAATCATCGCAATCACCATATAAATGATGAGAGATACATAGTGTTTAACCTTTGCAGGCACAACATGTTCCATCTGCAAAATCAGCAATGCTAAAAACATAGCCGTCACCGCAAAGTCGAGTCCGAACATTTCCGGATCGGTAATCCATTTACCAAAGACTGCACCTGCCACACAAGAAAGCACCCAGCACGCATATGCAGTGAGATTTAAACCGAACATCCATCGATCACTAATCGGTTCTTTTTTTACAATCTTATTTGAAGCAACACCAAAGGACTCATCTGTCACCATTATGCCGATCCCCACATTTTTCACTAGCGAATACTTTGAAAAATGAGGAGCAAGCGCAGCACTTAATAGAAAATTTCGTAAATTCACAATAAATGTTGTCAGGATAATAGCGGACATCGGACTGTTTGCTGCTAACAAAGCACAGATAATGAACTGGGCGCCGCCTGCAAAAACCAAACCTGACAACAGTGTAATTTCAAGGACACTTAAATGCGAGGCAATCCCCACGATACCGGCAGCCAAACCTATACTGATATAGCCGATTAGCGTCGGGACACAATCTTTAAACCCTTGTATGAACGATGGCTCGCATGTTTGGATATGAGTTAGTTCCTTCTCTGATATCATTCTGTTCCCCCTCCTAGTCTAACATATTATACACATATACATTATAGCTTACAACAGTATGTAAGAGCTGATTTTAATATGCTATAATAAAGCGAATATGACGTAAGGAGATACATGTATGGATGATATCCAAGCCATTATCGCAAAGAATCTTGCCAAACTCAGAAAAAGCAGAAACCTGACTCTTGATCAAGTTTCTGAGTTAACAGGCGTCAGCAAAGCGATGCTCGGACAAATTGAGAAAGAAAAATCGACCCCGACTGTCACCACTCTCTGGAAGATCGCAAATGGGCTGCAAGTATCTTTTTCTGTTTTTCTGAAAGAAGACAAGCCGAAAGTAAGAAAAATTAATCTCAAAGATATTGAACCTGTTACAGATAATGAAGAAAACTACATCGTTTACCCCTTTTTTCCCTACAATCCTGAAACAAAGTTTGAAATTTATGTTGTCGATCTGAAACCGGGGTGCATACATGAAGCAAAAACACATTTAGGAGAAGAATACATTTTAATTAAAGAGGGCGAGTTAACCGTCAATCTGCAGGACCAGAAGCATACGCTTGTTTCCGGAGACGCCTTGCAGTTTACGGGATCCACACCGCACAGCTACATCAATTCATCACAGGAAACGGCCAGCTTTTTTCTGCTGATGTTTTATCCTGAGCCGCAAGGATAACAAGAACCTCCCAACTTATATGTTGGGAGGTTTTTCAAATGTGCAAAAGGCTTGCAAATTGAAATCAATCGTTGTATATTAATTGACGTGTCAATCATTGATATATCAATTATTTTTTTTGACAAGAAAGAAGGGATGGGTTTTGGCATCATTTTGTTCTGAGGAAGCCGAGATTTTATATCAGCTGCAAGGCGTGAACAAAGTGATTGGCGTGAAGTTCGAGGCATGCACGGGCATCAGCCAATCTCGTTTGGAATTGCTGACATTGCTTTATCATGCGGATGAGATTAGTCAAAGCGACCTTCAAAAGAAAGTCAATATCGATAGCGCGGCCGTCACAAGACACCTAAAACAGCTTGAAGCCAAAGGCATGGTATCAAGACGGCGCAAGCCCGAAGACAACCGGATTACCCTTGTGCGGTTAACAGATCAAGGAAGAAAACGAATCGAGTCTTCTAAGAAAGAAAAGGAGCGTTTCATGAAAGAAATGCTCGCTAATGTAAGTGCTGAAGAGCGCCGCGTGCTTATTGATATGCTTGGGCGCATGCGAAACAACCTAGATAATATTGAAGCTTAAAAGGAGTGTATCAACATGATTAAAACAAACGATTTTATGGAGATTATGAAAGGACGCCGTTCCATTCGCAATTATGATCCGACAGTGAAAATCAGCAAAGAAGAAATGACAGAAATCCTAGAGGAAGCTACAACTGCACCATCCTCTGTCAACGCGCAGCCATGGCGTTTTCTCGTCATCGACAGCCCGGAAGGAAAAGAGAAGCTCGCACCGCTAGCAAGCTTTAACCAAACACAGGTCACAACTTCATCTGCCGTCATCGCTGTTTTTGCAGACATGAACAATGCAGACTATTTAGAAGACATCTATTCAAAAGCCGTTGAGCTCGGTTACATGCCGCAGGAGGTAAAAGACAGACAAATCGCTGCCCTGACTGCTCATTTTGAAAAACTTCCTGCACAGGTAAACCGTGAAACGATCCTGATTGACGGCGGCCTTGTTTCTATGCAGCTTATGCTGACTGCACGCGCGCACGGCTATGACACAAACCCGATCGGCGGCTACGATAAAGAAAACATCGCAGAAGCCTTCGGATTAGACAAAGAGCGTTATGTGCCTGTTATGCTTCTTTCTATCGGAAAAGCTGCGGACGAAGGATACGCATCCTACCGTCTGCCGATTGATACCATTGCAGAATGGAAATAAAACAAAGCTCCCAAGAATGACTCTTGGGAGCTTTTTCATTTTAGATAGTTCCGCCATGCACACGGATCGTCTGGCCTGTGATCCATTGGGATTTTTCGCTCTCCAAAAAGTCAATCACATTTTCGATATCCTCCAGTTCGCCAATGCAGTCGACTTGTTCAGTCCTTCTAGCTGCTGCTCGGTTTTGCCTGCATGAAACAGCTCGGTGTTCTCTGGCCCTAGTGCAACCGCATTAATGGTGATTTGTTTCACAGCTCATTCTTTGGCTAGCTGACGGGTGAATGTTCAACCGCACCTTTTGTTCCCGCATATACGCTGTACGCAGGAGACATTTGCCTGACAACAGATGTAGAAAAGTTGAGGATTTCCCCCTTCTCCTCCATGTATTTCATCGCTTGCTGACAGGCGAAAAACGGCCTCTTCCATCTACAAAAAAGAGTGATGAACAAATGAATTGTCACCACTCTTTTTTTCTATTCTATATTTTTCTTTCTGCCAAACGGCCACCAGTTTCCTTCTCCAAATGTCACAATGATTGCCGGCATCAAGAGCGGAAGAATGACAAGGCCGTAAAGCAGCAGGCCGATAATGATGACACTTGCCACCTGCATCAGCGTATTGACGCCTGATGGCATCATCGCCGCGAATGTACCGGCCAAAATAATAGCCGCGGTGATGATGACAGAGCCCATTTTGCTCATTGACCTGATGACACCTTGATGAATGCCAAGGTGCACCTCTTCCTTAAATCGGTCCAGCAAGAAGATCGAATAATCTACGCCTAACGCGATCAATATGACAAAACTGAAGAACGGTACTGCCCAGCTGACGCCGGCGTTACCTAAGCCGTTTACAAAAATTAATTCTGTTATGGATATCGACGTATAATACGTCAGCAGCAGTGACGCGATCATATAAATCGGCATGATCATGGAGCGGAACAAAATCGTTAACACAATAAACAGACCAATAATCATGATCACCATTGTTCTGGAGAAGTCTGTTGTGGAAAGCTCTTTTAAGTCAGCATTCACACTCGTGACCCCGCCGTATACGACCTGTGCATCCTCGAGAGGAGTGCCGTCCACTTCGTTTGCTACAGCTTTTTTGATTTGGTTTATTGTTGTAATGGCTTGTTCTGAATAAGGATTAGAGTCCAAGACGACGCTTAATTGCACGCCTTTGCCGTCTTCAAAGGAATATTGGTCGATTGACTTCTTAAAGTCTTTATCCTTCATGACTTGATCAGGAATGAATATCCCTGTATCCCTTACGGTTGAGCTTTTGCTCATGTCCTCTAACATATCACTGGAAGCTGTCATGCCGTCAGAGATTTTCGTCAGGCCATCATTTGCACTCTTCACGCCCCCTGCAAGCTTCTTCAGGCTTTCTGTCAGTGTTCCAGCTTGCGCCTGCTGGCCTGAGAGCTGCTGGTTCGCTTGTTCAAGTCCGGTTTGAATCTGTCCAAGCTGTCCGCTGATTGCCGTAAGCTGCTGCACGGTCTGTGCAGTATTGCCGGTTTGGGAAATCTGTTTACTTACGAGCTGCAGCTGCTGATTGATTTTGCCCAATCCGTCTGCCGCATCACCCAGTGAACCGCCGGAGCTGCTATTTGAGTTTGAGCCGGTTTGACCCGCCATTTGATTCAACCCGTTTTCGATATCAGTTAAACCGCTTTGGACATCGGCAATTCCTTTTACCGTCTTATCCAGCCCGTCTGAAACTGAGCCTAGCTGTTTATCAATATATAAATCTTTGATTTTTTCACCAGTTGGCTGCGTGATGGTCAAGACAGAGTCAACATGCTCGACTTTCTCGATCGCTTTGCTGATATTTCCGAGATAAGGGATTGTATCAGCTGTTGTGAGATCTTTGTCTCCTTTTACGACAACATTGATCGGGAACGCTTTCCCTTCACCGAATCCATCCTTGATGGCCTCGAGAGCTTTTACTGATTTATAATCGCTGCTGATTTCCGCAGTCGAATCGAAGGAAATCTGGTCATCATAGGTCAAAATAAACGGAAGCGTGATAAACACCGTGATGACAATAAACAGAAACGGACGCATAACGGAATGTCTGCCGAGAAACGCCCATAATTTGTTGTCACTGTGCGACAGCACTTTCTTAGAAGGCCAAAATAATTTTTCACCCAGCGTTACCATAAATAATGGCAGCAGTGTATAGAGAATGATCATTAAGATCCCTACACCGACTGCGACCCCTACTGCGGATTGGAAAATCGCAAACTTCGCAAATCCTAAGGCGGAAAATCCGACCAATACCGCAAATCCACTAATAAATAAGGTTTTTCCTCCTGTACGGTAAGCGATAAGCGCCGCTTCTTTTTTGTCATGCCCGTTTGCTAACTCTTCACGGAATCGGGTAAGAAGCAGAATGCAGTAATCTGTTCCGATACCGAACAGGATGGCAACTAAGAAGGTTTGCGTAAACGTCGAGATCGGAAAATCCACATTGTATACAAGGATGCCCAGTATAGATTGACTGATCAGATAAGAGAAACCGACAACTACAATCGGGATAAAAGGCGTCACAACAGATCGGAACACGATCAGCAGTAAACCGATGATCAGGCAGACTGTGATCACTTCCGTTTTCTTGAGTCCTTCTTCTGAGCTGTGAGCGAAATCCTGATTGATGAGAGAGGCTCCCGTAATATATGCAGTCAAATCATTAGGAATAATTTTATAGATGTCATCCGCGATTCTTTCCGCTTTTTTATCAGAACCTGTAATCGTGACAGGAATGAGAATCGTTTTCTTGTCTTTTGAAATCAATTGGTCTTTGACTTCTTTTTCTGCTGTTAGAGTAGACGTTACTTCTTCTACACCGTCGATCTTTTTGACTTTATCAATCATTGTCTCGAGCTGATCCTCTGTTTCTTTCTTCAAAGCGTGGTCTAATGTAAAGACGATACTGAGCGAATTATTGTCTTCGCCCGCTTGTTTTAAAATGGCATTTGCTCTTTCTGAAACAGCATCAGCAGGAAGCTGGGCCTGCCCCTTTTGATTGGCCAGCTCCGTTAAGTTCGGAGAAAACAAACTCAATACGACGGTAAGTGCTAATATAACTGCTGCAATGGCCCACTTGAATTTGATGATTGCTCTCATTCTGCAGAATCTCCTCCTTTAAATTTGCTTTTTAGAATGGTGAAGATCTCTATGATAGAATTTAAGTGTTTCTCATCTATATCATCAATCAGCTCTTTGAGAGCATTAAAAATGGCTGAATCTAATTCTTCCAGTATGGTTTCACCGCTGGCTGTGATGTTAATAAGCTTAGAGCGCTTATCACTTTTCGCCGGACAGTCATTCCATTCAACCAATCCCTTATCGAGCAGCTTTTTCAGCCTGTTCGAAATCGCGCTTTTATGTACATTTTGATACATGGCCAGGCTGCCGGGAGACGTTGGGCCCTTGACTTTTAAAATTTTTAACAGGTCTGCCTGCTCCCTTGAGATATGCTTGAAGACATCCTGATTGATTTCACGATGCACAAACTCTGTCCCTTCAAGTAATACTTCTACAAACAGGTTTATCGCCTGACATAGCTTTTGTTCATTCAACATCTGCCCCTCCTCACTATAGTTTACCCCTCTAAACTTTATGACCAATGTCAATTAGTTTATTCCCCTAAACTATGTCTGTCAACATATTTTATTCACGAACACGACAACAAGAACGCTTGTTCGTGTATAATAGATTCTATAAACGCGAAAGGGGAAAATTAACATGTCGGATTTTTCATTAAAATTGTATGATTATAATGTCTGGGCCAATCAGCAAATATTCAACCGATTAAAAGAGCTTCCAAAAGAGGTGTACCACCAAGAAGTTCAAAGCGTGTTTCCATCGATATCGCATGTGTTGTCTCATGTTTATCTTTCTGATCTCGGCTGGATGGAAGTGTTTTCCGGCCAAAGCATGACCGATGCTTTGGCGTTAGCTGAACAACTTAAAGAACAGACAGAGGCAAAAGAAATGGAGGAAATGGAAGCACAGTTTCTGACATTATCGGAGCGCTATACATTATTTTTACAGCAAAAAGAACAGCTCAATAAGCCCCTCCAGATTATAAATCCCTCAGGCGGAATCATGAAAACGACTGTTTCTGAGCTGGTTCCCCACGTTGTGAATCACGGGACATACCACCGCGGCAACATAACAGCGATGCTGCGTCAGATAGGGTACGCATCTGCTCCGACTGATTATGGGCTTTATCTGTATATGAAAAAAGCATAAAATGGCGTAAACAAAAGCGGCTCCCACAATTGAGCCGCTTTTTTGTATCATGTGAAGCATCGATAAACCTTAAAATTTCCTTCCATATTTCCTGTATAGTAAAAAAGATCGAAATTTTAGTGTTATAATAATCATTAAAAATATATTGCTGACTCAATAAACAATTTTCAATGGAGGAACACACAAAGTGACAGACGACATGACGAAAGACAATATAAATCAGCAAAAATTGGAAAGAGGCCTGAAAAACAGGCACATCCAGCTCATCGCCATCGGCGGGGCCATTGGAACGGGCTTATTTCTCGGCTCAGGAAAATCCATTCATTTTGCCGGACCGTCGATTCTATTTGCTTACATGATCACAGGGATCATTTGCTTTTTGATTATGAGATCTCTGGGTGAACTGCTGCTATCAAATTTGAACTATCACTCTTTTGTTGATTTTGTACAAGACTATTTAGGCGATATGGCAGCCTTTATCACCGGCTGGACTTATTGGTTCTGCTGGATTTCGATTGCAATGGCTGATCTGACAGCCGTCGGGCTCTACACTCAATATTGGCTCCCGGGTGTGCCGCAATGGGTGCCCGGCTTAATCGCTCTGATTATTTTACTGATTATGAACTTGGCAACCGTCAAGCTTTTTGGAGAATTAGAATTTTGGTTTGCTTTAATTAAAGTCATTGCCATTTTGGCGCTGATCGTCATTGGCCTTGTCATGATCTTTAAAGGGTTTTCCACAAGCTCAGGCGTCTCCAGTTTCACAAATCTCTGGAGCCACGGAGGTATGTTTCCAAATGGCATGCACGGGTTTATCCTGTCGTTCCAGATGGTTGTATTTGCCTTTGTCGGCATTGAGCTGGTCGGACTGACAGCCGGTGAAACAGAAAACCCTGAAAAAGTCATCCCTAAGGCAATCAACAATATCCCTGTCCGGGTGCTGCTTTTCTATATCGGTGCTCTTCTCGTGATTATGAGCATCTATCCATGGGATGTCATCAACCCTAGCGAAAGCCCATTCGTACAGGTGTTTGTCGCGGTTGGCATCGTCGGGGCGGCAAGCATTATCAACTTTGTTGTATTAACGTCAGCTGCCTCAGCATGCAACAGTGCTGTATTTAGTACAAGCCGCATGGTCTATTCACTGGCGAAAGATAAGAATGCGCCGGAATCAATGGCAAAACTGACACCGCGCAAGGTACCGAGAAATGCATTGTTCTTTTCAGCTATTGTGATTTTAATCGGTGTCACATTGAACTACATCATGCCGGAAGGCGTATTCACCTTGATTACAAGTATTTCCACCGTATGCTTTATCTACATATGGGGAATTACCGTTATCTGCCATATGAAATACCGTAAAACAAGACCTGAATTGGCGAAAGCAAACAAATTTAAGCTCCCGCTTTATCCATTTACGAATTACTTAATTTTAGCGTTCCTGGCGTTTGTCCTTGTTGTGCTGGCATTAGCACAGGATACTCGGGTTTCCTTATTTGTTACACCGGTTTGGTTTATTTTGCTGATTGTGATTTATAAAGTAAGAAAATTAAAGCAGCAATAACCCTCTTACAGCTCCTGCCCTCAGAAATGAGAGCAGGAGCTTTTTTAATTGAATATCCAGAGTAGTTCCAATTTTTCTTTGCTCAAATTGAAAAATATGCTATATTGTTTGTAATAAATTGAGAAGGGATGATGGGTGGACAATGATTAACTAATCTTATTTTTCACGTTTGAAATCGTATATTTCAAATCATAAAAAATAGGATTAGTCTGCCCATTTTCTATATACGTAAGCGCTATTTATGAAGAATAGCTTATTTCATCATGGCAAAGGCACGGCTAATCCTTCCAAAACATTTGGGAGGATTTTTTTGTTCTCCCTTAAAGCGAGGGATATAGATGAAAGAACAATTAAAACTTACAAACGTCAGCTATGAAGTGAAGGATCTTACCATTTTTAATCACATACATGCAAGCGTTCAGCAAGGCGATATCATTGGAATTATCGGTAAAAATGGAGCTGGAAAATCGACACTGCTTCACCTGATCAACAAGGACTTAACTCCGTCACAGGGACAAATCCAATGGATGCAGCACGGCTTAAAAACGGTGCTGGTTGAACAGGAGACTGAATCGTTTTCCTTTGAGAATCAGACACCTGCCGAAGTGAAACTGCTGGAGAAATGGCGCGTGCCAGCCCGTGATTTCAGCCAGTTAAGCGGCGGAGAAAAACTGAAAGCACGTCTGGCGAAAGGACTATCAGAGGATGCAGGCCTGTTCCTGCTAGATGAACCGACAAACCATCTTGATGACATAAGCCTGCAATTTCTCATTCAACAGCTGAAAAATGTTAGCGGCACTGTCATTCTCGTTTCGCACGATCGGTATTTCTTAGATGAAGTTGCCACGAAAATATGGTCAATCGAGGGCCACACGCTGACTGAATATAAAGGGAATTACTCTGGTTACATGAAGTTCCGGAAAGAGAAAAGACTGGCACAGCAGCGTGAATATGAAAAACAGCAGAAAATGATTGAACGAATTGAAGCACAAATGACAGAACTCACTTCATGGTCGAAAAAAGCCCACGCACAATCGACGAAAAAGGAAGGGTTTAAAGAATACCATCGTGTAAAAGCAAAGCGCACAGATGCCCAGATCAAATCGAAACAAAAGCGGCTTGAAAAAGAACTCGAAAAAACAAAGGCTGAACCTGTCGATCCGGAATATACTGTTCGTTTTTCAATTGATACAGCTCATAAAACAGGAAAACGGTTTTTGGAGGTTCAAAATCTGACGAAGTCATTTGGCGAAAAGACACTGTTTCAAAACGCCCGCTTTACGATTCAGCACGGAGAAAAGGTTGCCATTACAGGCCCAAACGGCAGCGGAAAAACAACCTTATTGAAAGTCATTCTTGGACAGGAAACGGCAGAGGGAAAGGTATGGATATCACCATCTGCAAAAATCGGTTATTTAACACAGGAAGTATTTGATTTGCCTTTAGCACAAACACCGGAGGAGTTATTTTATCAAGACACGTTCAAGGCGAGAGGAAACGTGCAGAATATCATGACGCAATTGGGATTTACAGCTTCTCAATGGACAGAACCAATTCAACATATGAGTATGGGTGAGCGTGTAAAGTGCAAGCTGATGGCATATATCTTAGAGGAAAAAGACGTGCTGATATTAGATGAACCGACCAATCACCTCGATCTGCCTTCACGCGAACAGCTGGAAGAAACACTGTCACAATACAGCGGCACACTGATTGTGGTATCACACGATCGTTATTTTCTTGAGAAAACAACGAACAGTAAACTCGTTATTTCAGACAATGGCATCGAAAAGCAATTGAAGGACGTTCCTTCAGAAAGAAATGACAGGGAAGAGCTTCGTTTAAAGCTTGAGACAGAAAGACAAGAAGTGCTGGGAAAGCTTAGTTTTATGACGCCAAATGATAAAGGGTACAAGGAGCTTGATCAGGCATTCAATGAGCTTACAAAACGAATGAAAGAGCTGGATCAATAGCGTGTAAGGGATACCAAGGGCTGTTCGCCCTTGGTATTTTTTAAGCCTTCGCCAAAAGATAGAGCCTTAAATGACATTGCCTGCAAAAGGCTACATTTAGCACATGCTTCCGGGACTTAAAAAATCAATGATAGACGCCACTTCTTCTTCAACCTTCTCGGGGTATACTACTATCAGCAGATCCTTTTTTGACGAGAAATGGTAGGACAGAGAATGTTTCCAAATTCCCAGCTCTTTTGCAATACGCGCCATTTTGACTCCCTCGTAGCCAAGTTCATTAAGCCGTTACAGGCGAGGAGCTTCATAGAATATTGACAATTAAAAAAGAACAACACATGTTGTCCTTTTTTCTTTATATTTTCAAGCCTTCCCATGACCTTAATGTCTCTAGAGATGACTTAAAGTACCCCGTCACCACTTCCAGATAGTGATTTCCTTTTACCGGAGTAAAAGGATCAGGACCGGCTGCCACCATCTCCATAATAATCGGGCCTTTATAACCGATAGAATGGAGTGCTTCGATTTGCTCTTTGAGATTGGCATGGCCGTTTCCGATGGCCTGGCGATTTGAATCAGCCACGTGATAGACTCCGAGTTTCTGCCCTGTCAATTCAATGGCCTTCACAGGATCAGCCTCTTCTATGTTCATATGATACGCATCGAGAAGAACATCGAGATTGGAACTGCCGACATCACGTATGAATTGTAAAGCTTCTTCGCCAGTGACCACTTGATGATTTTCGTACCGGTTCAATACTTCGAATACCACCTGAATTTGTAATTCCTCCGCTTTAGCCATAATCTTTTTAGAGCTTTTGACCAATAAACTCCAATCCCTCTCATCATCACCGCTCCCTCTCACTTTGCCGACATCGCCGTGAAGACAGATACGGGGAGCGCCTAAATCCACAGCCCAGTCCAATAAGTCCAAGAAATATTGTACAGCCTTTGACCGAACCTCTTCATTCGTGCTTGAAATATCCACATTCCTTGGCGTTACCGACAAAACCTTTATATGATGCGCAGCCAGTGTTTCGGCAAGGTCTTTTGGATTCAGAGAAATATCCCCCTCGACCTCTACTCCGTCTACTCCGATTTCTGCAGCCAGCCGGCATTTTTGTTCAAATGGAATGCTGCCGAAAGTCCATAAACATAACCCATATTCTCTTGCCATATTGAAATCCCCCTTTTAGAAAGATGAAGCTGTATTCTTTGACATGATTTCTCCTTCAATCTGTTCCAATGATTTGCCTTTTGTCTCCGGCACAAATTTATAGACAAAGAGAAAGGCAAGGGCGCCAATGGCACCGTACATGAGAAATAATATACCTGTACCAATCAGATCTAAAAGCAGCGGGAAGGACAGCGACACCGCAATATTTGCCAGCCACAGACAGGTACTTGCAATTCCCAATGCCGTCCCCCTGATGTGTAACGGGAAAATTTCAGCCAGCACAACCCAAACGACCATTCCCCAGCTCGCTGAATACGCTACCATAAACAAGCATAAACAGGATAATAGCAGCCACCCGGGGGCATGAAAGAAAAGCGTACTGACACCCAAAATACCAAGTGCCGCAGACATTCCGACATTGCCAATCAGCATAAGATTTCTTCGGCCTATCATATCAATCAGCAGCAAGCCGAGGATCGTAAATAAGACATTGATAATGCCGATGCCAATGGTCCCTGCAATGGCACTGGAAGCACCGAACCCCGCATTTTCTAAGATGGTCGGTGTATAATAAATAATCGTATTTGTGCCTATGACTTGCTGAAAGATGGCGACCCCAATACCGATAAATAGGATCGGCCTGATTGCCGGCGATAATAATATTGATATTGAAACACGCTCTTCCGTCTTGATCTCTTTCATACTGCGAATCTCAGCATCAATTGTTTTCGGATCTCTCGTCAGAAGCAAAATATGGCGTGCTTCATCCTCACTCCTTGTCTGCAACACCCATCGCGGACTTTCAGGCATAAAAAACATGCCGGCCATGAGAATGAGGGAGGGAATTACTGCTAATAGGAGCATCAGATCCCACCTGCCAGAAGATGAAAAAACAAAGTTCACAATATAAGCCATGAGTATCCCGAAAGAATTCATCAGTGTATTCAAGGAAGCGATTCTGCCTCTGATCGCGGCAGGTGCCATTTCTGATAAATACAAAGGAACAATTGCCGAGGCTCCTCCAACCGCTATGCCCAATTCTATTCTGAATAGTAACAATATTCCGATATTATGAGCCAAGCCTGTTCCAATGGCTCCAATTGTAAAAAGCACACCCAGCCAGATGATGGTTTTTTTCCTGCCATAACGATCGGAAAATCTTCCGCAAAAGGCTGCGCCAACTAAAGCGCCAATCAGCACCCCACTGACAACTAATCCTTCTAAAAATGGAGTCAGCTCCATGTCTTCCCTTATAAACAGCAGAGCGCCTGATATTACACCTGTATCGTACCCGAACAGCAAACCTCCTAATGCCCCGAAAAAGTAAATAAGACTGATATAGGCCTTTTTGGATGTCATCAAGAAACCTCCAACTTATCGATTTGACGTTTAAGCAAGGGAGATTCCTCCGTTTTTAGAGAAAGATCTCCCTATGCCAAAAGGGTTATAACAGTGAGGCCGTTGAATCCCGCACGATTAATGAAGGAGACAGCATCACCCGCTGTACCGCTTTCTTTTGCTTTGAATGAGCCATGCCGTCTATCAGCAATTCAATTGCCTTTTCTCCCATTTCTTCAGTCGGCTGTGCGATTGTCGTTAACTGAGGATCACTGATCTTTGCCAAGATGCTGTTATCAAATCCAACCAGTGAAAGAGATGAAGGAATAGAAATGTGAAGCTGCCTTGCAGCCTGCAAAACCCCTAAACCAAGCAACTCAGTCGTCACAAAGACAGCCGTCGGCCTATGTTTCTGATGAAGCAGCTTTAAACTGATGTCTTTACTGGCTGACAAGTCATACGGACAGTCCAGAACGGCTGATTCATCGATTTGGATTCCTGAGACCTGCAGTCCTTCTTTAAAGCCGATGACACGATTTTTAATTGATGTATTGTTAATCTTTTCTGCTATGACCGCTATATTTGTATGCCCTAATTGGGCTAAATGGACGGCTGCCTCATATCCCCCTTTAAAATCATCCGCCACTACAGTGTCTACAGGCAGATGCGGTATATCTCTCGATAGCATGACAACAGGCATGTCGCTTTCAATCAGTTCACGTATCGCCTGACTGTTCTTGAGACCCGTCGCCACAATAATGCCGTCTACATGTTTTTGCTTCAGCATGGTGATATATTCTTCTTCTCTCAGCGAATTGTTGTCCGTACTGCATATGATGACACTAAAGTCCTTTTTACGGCCGCTGTCCTCCACTGCTCTGGCCAGCTCGGCCATAAATGGATTAGCGATGTCAGGAATGAGCAGCCCAATGGTCTTCATCATTTTTCTCGTTGAAGTCACAACACTTGGCTGATATTGAAGTTCCTCAATCACTTTCCAAATTCTTTTTTTCGTTTTTTCACTTATATTGCCTGTATGATTAAGAACCTTTGAAACCGTAGAGATTGAAACGTTTGCTTCCTTCGCAACATCATAAATGGTTGTTTTCATTAAGAAGGCCACCTTTATAAAATAGATCCTCTCTAGTATAAACGAATGCCGACAGGAATTTCTTTTTAAAAAGGCGCTTCTTCTATGAAAACCTCAAACCGTTTGCGGCACTCCGTCTTTTAATGTGACAGGCTGCTTTGTTTTGCAAGATTCTATACAAGCAGCGGCAATGGCAAGTGCCGCACGCGCATCTTCACCTGTTACTGAGGTTGGCTTATGATTTCGAACGGCATCAACAAACGATTGCAATTCATCAACATAAGCATCAAATAATAAATCCTGGTCGTAGCGAATCGTGTTGTAGCTGACTCCGTCTTTGTTATACCTTGTCATGTTTGTATGGCGGATATCTCCGATGGTCAGCATGCCTTCAGATCCAAACACTTCTCCGCGGACATCATATCCATAAACGGCTTGGAAGTTCGCTTCCGCCGTTGCGATTGCTCCGTTATCAAATTTGATCGTGACAACTGCAGTATCCAAAAATCCTTTGTCTTTAAAATCGGATCTGACTAACGCATCAGCAACGGCATAGACTTCAATCGGCTTTGCATTTGGATTGAGGTAGAGTAACGTATCAAAGTCATGAATCAGCGTCTCTAAGAAGATCGTCCATTGAGGAATTGGTGTCGGATCACCGAGTGCCGGGTCTCTTGTGATGGAACGCATTAACTGGGGCGTGCCGATTTTTCCTGCGCGAATTTCCTCATACGCACTGCGAAAGCCTTTAGCGAAACGTCTGTTAAAACCGATCTGAAGCGGAACTGACTCTTCATTCACTACCCTGATGACTTCATCCGCTTCTTCCAGCGTGACAGCCATCGGTTTCTCACAAAATACTGCTTTCCCCTTCTTTGCCGCTGCAATAATGTTTGCGGCATGCGTCCTTGCCGGCGAAGCAATAATGACCGCATCAATATCCGGGTGCTCCAGCATGTCTAACGGATTTGTAAACGCTTTAATATTTGAGCCTAGCTTTTTTGCAAATGCTTCTGCATTCCCCGGAACCGGATCTGCAATCGCATACAAATCTGCCCCTTTCACACGGAACGCAATACTTTCTCCATGAAAAGCTCCCATCCGTCCCGCACCTAATAGCCCAACCTGTACATTTCCCATGATTATCACTCCATTCTGCGAAAATAAGGAAAGTCTTTCTCTATCTATCATTAGATAATAAAAGTAAACTCTAAATAAATTTATAATATTAATTTATAAGAGGGAAAGTCTTTCCTAATTGTTTTCAATTGTAACCCCTTACATTTTACGGGTCAATCTTTTTTTTGCTGTTTTTAAAGCAGATCTCTCCTTTAGCCGTCGATTAAGCCTGCGATAATTCATGTTCAGGGGGCAAAAAAATATCAAGGGGATGCGGCCCTTGATCATTCAAATGGAAATCCCTCGCAAAAGAAGGGAGGTGATGAAGAAATGCAGAAGAATAATTCAAACAAACAAAGCGAGGTTGGATCATATGACTGAAGACTTTTACTGTGATGAGGTTTTTAGCGGCAAAACGAAAGTGAATAAAGTAATAGAGACAGATAACGTATTGGCATACTATCATACAAAGCCTTTTTATCCAGTCCATATTGTGGCTGTCCCTAAGAAACATATTTCCTCATTGATCACCCTGGGAGAGAACGACCATGAGTTGCTTCTTGAATGAATGAGTGTCATTCAAAAGGTCGCTTCCATGGTGACGGAAGAAAAAGGCGCATGCCGTGTAATCACCAACTTAGGCGCTTACCAGGACTCTAAACATCTACATTGGCATATTGTGTTCGGAGAGCCGCTTAAGTAAGCGTCTGGGGTCGGCACAGCTGTTTCCGCATACGTATATTAGTCATGGCATAGCCCATCTTCTGATAAAGATAGACGGCTGTCTCGTTGTGCGCAAACACATGAAGAGCAAGTCTTTCCACGCCCATCTCTCTTGCTCTTTCATCCAGCGTTTGAAGCGCCAATTGAGCCAGCCCTTTTCCGTGATAGGCTTCATATAATCCAAAGGAATAAATAAACGCTTCCTTTTGTGGATGGAGCGGATCAGCATATAGCCAGAGCCAGCCTATCCTTTCCCCTTGTTCATTTGTAATGTTCCAAAAGTTGTGATTGCTGCTGTTTCGTCCATCCGGAATCATTTTCTCATATGCTTGCTCCGATTTCTCAATCGCCTCTTTTTCTGTCCAAGTTCCCGACGCTATGTTTTGTTTCGCATAATTTTGCACGGACATCCCGCGAAATGCTTTAAACTCTTCCACATTCATATCTTCCAAAGTTAACGCCATCCTGTATTCCTCCTTATAAAAAAAGTCCAGCCAATGCCGGACACTCACTGCGTACAAATGAAAAGCTCTTCAATAACCCGTTTTAAGCCTCTGACTCTCTATCATTCGATAAGAGAAAAAGATTTCCTGCAAACCAGTATAAAAGACTATAGGGATATAAGAGAAAAAAATGCACCATCTCTAAAAATGCAATGGCCCTGCCGCGGCGAAAAGTTTTTGGTCCATGATGCTGTGAACCGCCTCTGCCCTTGTGACGATCCCCACGATGATGCCCTTCTTTCTTAAATATCTTTGCTCTTCATTAATAAAGCACCTTTCCTACATTATTTGAATATTACTATTTCTAAAAAATCAAAAAGGATGCTACACCTTGTAACACCCTTTTTTGCTTCACTTATTGGTTTGTTTAGAAATGATTTTGCTGGTGTTTGATGTGATGTTTCTATGCAAGCCCAATGATATTCTACTAGATGACTGCTGAAGATATGATGAAATGAGGAAATCATTTATATCCCCTGATTGATCCTCATGTATGATACAGAACATATTGATTCATTTGCTCCAGCCCCATTTCAGAGAGCTCCTTTTCATTTGGAAAGCGTAAAGCTTTATTCATCTTCATATAAACGATAAACCCTTTTTAGCCTTTCTTCGAGCTGTTCAAAATGAACAAAACGAGCTTCTCTCAGAAACTCAGTCCCATCGATAAACAAAAGAAGCACAGGGACGGTGAAGACCGAAAATCGGCCGGCGACCTCTTCTACATCGTCAGCATTGATATGCCCCAATGTGATGTTTGGAAACTGATCCAATAATATTCTGAGCTGCGGCAGAACAGCATGACATACTGTACAGCCGGGTCTTGATATATAGATAAAACTGAATTGATGCTGCATAATAAAAGCCTCTATAGCATCTAATGAATGTAATTCTGTCATCTCTTTCATCCATTTACTCCTTCAAATTGGTCTGTTTTTCATGACCAAGCATCGATACGTATCATTCACTATACACATTTATATTTATGATATCCGCTTTTTTGCTTTGCAGGGTACCTGCAAGTTTGCATGAAAATGGCAAAACAAAAGAACAGTTACCGCTTGCCGGTAACTGTTCTTACATACTTTCATATTAAAAATGCAAAGCGTAAGCCCCTGAACCGATGAGTGCAACCCCGATGGAGACTGCAATCAGCACCACGTTATATTCAAAACCGCCCGCGCCATTCGCAAATCCTTTCGCTCCATGGACTTTTACGATGGCACCTAACATAATGATCGTTATGATAGCAGCTCCAAGCGGGAGGAATACACCTAAAATAAATAAAATTCCGCTTACTAATTCCCCAAGACCTGATAAAGCGGCCGCGGCGTTACCTGGTTTAACCCCAATTGACTCGAACCATTGTCCGGTTCCTTTAATCCCGTATCCGCCAAACCAGCCGAATACTTTTTGTGATCCATAAAACAGAAACACCACACCAATCATAATACGAATAAGCAATAGTCCTGCATCTTCCATTTTTATCTCTCCTTATTTTTGATGTAACATGATGTGCTGAAAGGCAGCACGTCTTGTTATTTACCTCCAGTAACTTCCAGCGGTCATCTGTTGAATATATGTCTCTTTATTTCTCTTCATGCGTTATTACAATCCGTCTAACTCTCTCACTACAAACGGCAGCAGCCCTTGTTCAATTTGTGTTCGATGCGGTTCATACTGCACAGGCAGCATCAACCTTCCACCCATTGTTTCTGGTGATTCATCATGAGCAAAGCCCGGCGGATCAGTTGCGATTTCGAACAGGATTTCCCCATGTTCTCTGAAGTAAACCGCATTAAAATAATTTCTATCCTGAACAGGAGTCACACCGTATCCGTGAGAAGCAATATATCTTTGCCAATCTAATTGATCTTCGTCATCGCTAGCACGCCAAGCGATGTGATGCACCGTGCCGACTCCCATTTGTCCGCGGCCAATAGGCGTTAATTTAAGGTCAATCACATTTCCGATATCACCGGCAGAACGAAAACGAACGAAGTCTCCTTCCTTGCCGACTTGTTCCAGTCCCATGATATTTTCTAATAGCTCAGCGGTTTTATCAGGCTGTGCTGATAACAGGGTTGCACCGCCAAAGCCTTTAATGGCAACATCAGGTGTTATATCTCCAAACGTCCACGTATTGGCTTCTCCTTCTTCTCTTTCCACGATTTCTAAGTGCAGACCGTGCGGATCATCAAATTCTATATATTGTTCTCCAAAACGCTCGATTTTGGTGTATGGAACGTTGAACTTTTTAAGTCTCTTTTCCCAAAAAGCCATAGCTCCCTTCGGCACGACATAAGAAGTCACGCCAACTTGACCGTCCCCAATGATGCCTTGGCGGGCTCCTGCCCACGGAAAGAAGGTGATGATTGTTCCCGGCTTCCCGCCTTCATTTCCAAAATAAAGATGATACGTACCTGGATCATCAAAATTGACAGTTTGCTTGACCAATCGAAGCCCCAGGACTCCTGCGTAAAAATCTGCGTTCTCTTGAGGGTGACCGACAATTGCTGTAATATGATGTATTCCCATCGTTTTTTTAGCCATTTTTACCCGCTCCTTCACATGTTCATTTAGATATACTCAACAAAACTCATTTACAGGTTTCCGGTAACCGCGCGGCCTTCTGCTCTCTGTTTTTTCTTTCCCAATTGTAATCATCATGACAACCTCAAATTGATCATCTATATTCAAAATCCGTTTCACTGCTTCAGCATCAAAGCCGATCATAGGGCAGGTGTCCCAGCCCTTTTCCTTAGCACTCAGCATAAACATCATCGCAGAAAGTGAAGCATTCCTTATCGCCTCATCCCTCTTAAATTGTTCTCCTTTGTTTTCATAAAATGAAACGGTGTCTTGAACCATGTGGTCATACTCTTGCTTATTTAGCACCCCCAACACCTTTAATCCTTCATAGATGTCAGCTGCTTGCTGATATGCCTGCTTATCTCCTAATACCAAAAGAACCGCAGATGAGCTAAACACTTTATATTGTCCGTTTGCGGCCTGTTTCAGCTTTTCTTTTACACCCGGGTCTAGAACCGTCACATATTTTGTATGCTGTAAATTAAAAGCCGATGGAGCCAATGCAACCCATTCAAACATCTCATTAAGTTCTTCTTTCGTGATTGGATGATCCGATAGGAAGTTGCTTGCAGATCTTCTTTCTTTGACTAGCTGTGAAAATTCAGCCATTTACGCCACTCCTCTTTTATCTCGAATTCGAGATATTATTTTAAAAAAAATCACATTAGAAGGATTGAGATTCTATATACAAGCAGGTTTACGCTTGGTCATGGCTATTTATCTCGAATTAAAATATCTTGAATATGAGATAATGATAAAATATGGATGTTCAAATGTCAACAGTTTTTAAAAAATAGTGGAATTTTCCACTGAAGCAGATGTTAATTGGTGTGCCATCACCGCTTGTTTCATAAGAACCTATATGTTTGGTGTGTGATCTTTTAGCCCGGCTCCAACTTTTTTTCTTTCACCTTACTTCCTTGCCAATTCTTTAATCATCAAACCCAATTCATAAATCCCCTTTTGAAGGTCTTCAAGCGATGCATAAGCATATGATAAGCGAACATAATCCCCTTTTTCCTGAGCATAGATACTGCCGAGATTGAGAAGAATCCCTTTTGATAAAGCTTTTATATAAAGGGATTTCATTGATATGGAGACTGTCAACCATTGGGCGTTATCTAGAGAAGAATTAAAAAACTTTATTCATGAAAAAGGCATGTCATCTCATGTACCTGGTACCGGATGATGGCGAATCCTATTCATTTTAAAATGGAGAAAAGGGTTCATGTGGATAAATACGGTATTCTCCGTCAGCTTGGTGCTCAAGAAAAGACCCTTCCTAAGAAGGGTTTTTTCAACCTGATTTTTTAAAAAAGATGGAGTATTTGGTCGATATCTCAAATCCAAGTTTTTTTGCTAAATGAATAGATGATTTGTTGCTGACATCACAATCCCAGCTAGGGGTGACGCCTTTTTCGAGACAATTATTTATAAACGTACTCCCAGCAATATAAGCGAACCCCATCCCTCTATATTCTTCGCTTGTATAGATATCCATTTCCGCATGATCGCCGCCTAGAAATATGGAAGTGCACTCACTGACAACATGATTGTCATACAAAACAGCGAATCCAAATCCGTTTTTTAAAAAATTCGAGACTGAACCCCAATACTCCTCATAATAAGCTTTATGAAATTCAGTGCTGGTTGAAATGATATCTTCATTTATCTTTTTTAATGTAAATCCCTTTGGAAGCTGAAAAGCCTTTTTGGCAGAAATTTGTTGAGAAAGCGCATATCGCATCATTTGGTTCAATTCATCACGCAATACAGTTTTTATTACGCTGTCCCATGAACGATTGGGAGAATACAGCGTAAATCTTTTTTTGGTTTCTGCTCTCTTTTTGTGTAATTCAACGATACATTCGTTGACATTTTGATTCCTTTCAACCCCTGCAACATAATAAATTCCTGAACTGGTTCCTATCAGAAATGATTGATCATCTGCATAAACAACTCCTGGAATGGTTTGTTCTAATATTGAATAAACAAATGTCGGGCAACATGTTTCTTTATGATGGATCAATGCTTTGACATCACTATATTGTTCTTTCTTTACCTCCTGCAAACTGTACCCTCCTATCACTTTCTCTCTTTTATTCTTTCCATAAAAGAATTCCCCTCTTTTAAGGGACACTTCTGTTTTTTTGAAAAGCCAGTAAGATGAGGAGATACCTACTCCTCTACATATTCATCTTACATTTCTAAGAACGCATAAAAATAAAAACATACCAACATTGCTTGATAGATAGGTTCTCAACATTGAATGCATATTTATTTACTTGCAAGTTCCTTAATCATCAAACTTAATTCATAAATTCCCTTTTGGAGATCTTCAAGGGATGCATAAGCGTATGACAAGCGAATATAATTGCCTTTTTCCTGAGCATAGATACTGCCAAGATTGAGAAGAATCCCTTTTGTTAAGGCTTTTTTATAAAGTAATTTCATAGATATCGAAGGCAAAATTTTTAACCAGATAAAGAATCCCCCTTTTGGAATAGTCCAAACAGCTGCATTCTTCATATTGGTTTCTAAAGCGCTCGTAACAAATTGCCTTCTTATCTTTAATTGATGTCTCACACGTTCTAAATGCCGCTGATATTGGCCAGATGTGAACCATTCCGCCGCAACTCTTTGAGATAACGAACTGGATCCGTAATCTGTCTGCATTTTAATGTCGGATAAACGTTCAATCACTGGTTCCGGTCCGACTATCCATCCAATCCTTAAGCCGGGGCTTAACGTTTTCGATAAACTTCCTACATATAGCACATGGCCGTTTTTATCTATTGTTTTAATAGGATATGGCGGGTTTTCATCTATCCACAGCTCACGATATATGTCGTCTTCAATAATGGGAAGCTGTGTTTCCTCGCTTGCTGCAAGGATTTCTTTCCGGCGCTCTTCTGACATTAAGATACCAGTCGGATTATGAAAACAAGGGTTTGTATATAATATGGCTCTCCCCCGTTCTCCCTTTGTCATATGAATATGGTTTGGCAAAAGCCCCTCTTTATCCATAGGAAGTCCGGTCAGATTCATTCCGGCTGATTGAAATACATGTAATGAATAAAGATAAGATGGCTGATCAAGAAAAACAGTTGATCCTCTTTGCAAAAGCCCCATTGATATAAGCTGTAAGGCTTGCAGTGCTCCTGAAACAATAAGAATGGATGAAGGAGAAGCCTGAATCCCGATTGTTTTTAAATAAACACTCAATGCCTCTCTTAAGGGTAAGTATCCTTTTGGTTCCTCATATCCGAACGCCTCTATATTTTGAGATACCTTGCCCATAATCTCTTTCATAGCAGACAAAGGAAAAATCTCATTTGAAAGTTCTCCTTTGCTGAGCTGTATAAGATCAGAATTTGATTCTGATTTATTGATTTCTTGAACAATTCTTCGGCTTGGCTGCTGGATTCCAGAAGTTACATATTTCTCCCAATTAGGTGCAGAATTCTTAGCCAACAGTGTCCAAGTATTGTTGATGACAACTGTCCCTTTACCCATTCTGCCTTCAATCAATCCATCTGCCATCAATTCCTCTAACGCTGTGATAACCGTGCTTCGATTTACCTGAAATTCTTTTGCAAGCGTTCGCTGACTAGGAATCTTACTTCCAATCGGCCACTCTCCATTTCCTATTTTCTCTTTTATATAGTCAATGATTTGTAAGTACTTGGGAAGCTTTCTATTCGTTTTTTCTTCTGTAAAGCTCATCAAAAGCAGTCTCCTTCTACTAAGTGGTTGGGTCATAAATTGCGTAACTGGTTGAAGTCATTTTATCAAATCTCTATTAGTATATAACACACTAAATCACTGGTTGGTTTTTGTAGAGAAGGAGTGAAGATCATGAAAAAGAAAACTGTTCAACTGATTATATCTTACAGTCTTATGATCGGTTTGTGGGCATCAGCTTTTCCTGGAATTCGTGTAGGTTTGGAATACTACACACCAGAACACCTTGCTTTATTACGTTTGTTAATCGGATCTATGGCGTTGTTACTTTTTGCTGCGCTGACTAAAATGCGCTTACCTGACATGAAAGATGTCCCTGTCATCTTATTATTAGGATTTTTAGGTTTTGCACTATATCACCTTTTGCTTAATATCGGCGAAAAAACAGTTAGTGCCGGGATTGCAAGCTTACTCGTAACCACAGCACCGATCTTTTCTGCGGTGTTGTCTCGACTGTTTTTTGGTGAACATTTTGGTTTTTCTAAATGGATTGGCTCTATCATTAGTTTATTAGGTGTGTCATTTATTTCATTTGGCACAGGAGATCATACGCATTCTATGAAAGGGATTTTGTTCATCCTGCTGGCAGCTTTTGCAGAGAGTATTTATTTCGTTTTTCAAGCCCGCTATATAAAAAAGTATGGATTTATTCCATTTGTAACGTTCACAATTTGGGGTGCAGTCATACCAATGCTTGTTTTTCTTCCAGGTTTATGGGGAGAGTTTATACTCGCCTCAATGAATTCCACATTGTCTATCGTTTACTTAGGTTTATTCCCGACGGTTATCCCATACTTTGCGCTTGCATACGTAACTTCAATCGTCGGTCCTTCTGAAGCAACGACTTCACTTTATGTAACACCTGCTTTGACACTGGTGATTTCCTGGGTGTGGATAGGCGAAATGCCTGCATTTATTTCACTGCTAGGCGGAATAGTTACTGTCGGCGGGGTGTGTTTCACCTACATAAAAGGAAGCAAAAAGGAGATGGTAAAGGAGATTAGAAAGTTCTAATTTTCTTTTCTGTCAAACCGCCCATTCTCTTTGCTTTACCGCCTTGATGCAAGGTATCGGTACTGTGCTTCCTGGCATTGCAGGAATGACAGGTTCCATAAAAAAGTGCATGAATAAAAAAACATACCAATATGATTTGGTATGTTTCTTTCTAAGATGAGCCTTTAACATTGATATCCATATCAATAGGTAGTTGATGATGAGAAGCCTTTAATGTTACATTAGTCACTGCTTAATCAATACTGATAACTCACCTTCAAATACTTTCTCTTCTTTATGATTATAAGTAAATATCAATACAGTAAGTATTCCCGTTCCACTTTTCTTTGGTTTCTTATCTACCACCTCAACAACTGAATGCAATTCATCGTCTGGATACACGGGTTTTATGAATTTAATATGATTCATCTCTGTTCCAGCGATAATATCGTCGCCATAGTAACCCTCTTCAATCCACAGCTTAAAAGAAATGGCTAACGTTTGTATTCCAGAAGCGATGATTCCATTAAATCTGCCTTGATTCGCTTTTTCCTCATCTACATGCATATATTGAGGGTCAAATTCTTCCGCAAACCTCATTACATTTTCTTTTGTTACCCTAAAAGACTTTGTATGAAATACTTGTCCAATCGCAAATTCATCAAACTTCATAAATACACCTCTTATCAAAATATTCCTTCAACAACTAACGCATTAAAAATACTTTATCATATTTCATGTAGATCATCCTTTCCATTCTTACCTATAAAACTTATCAGATCAAATGTTGGGTTTCGGGAAAGAAACATTTGAAATAGCGAACGTGACAGCTCAAAGATGATTTTGCACATGAAATAAAAAACCTGCGTTTATAATAGGATAGCTTGTTTTTTTACAAACAAATCATTCAGAAACACATTTCGTCTTCTCTTTGCTCAAATAAGATTGAAGCGTGAAAAAAGATACCAGTGGTATCTTTTTATATTTAACTATTCATTTAGCTCAAAATGAGATCACTTTGGTTCGTTCTTTATATCAAAAATGAAACTGGTATAAAGTTTTATTTTACAGATGAGATACGATACACTCCGCATCCCCTGTGAGTTTGAATTCCCCAAACCCGTAAGGCAGCAACATATGATCTCCTTTTTTAAAGTCATATGTACGGTCTCCGGAGATTATCCTGCCTTCTCCTTCGATGACACTGACAAGATGGAATGATTTTTGCTGTTTTAAACTTGCTGATCCTGTTAAATCCCACTTTTCCACTGAAAAATAAGGGCACTCTATCAATACGGCTCTGTGCAAATCATCTGTTTGTTCATATTGAACCGTTTGCTGATCCGGTGCAAATGGTACGTCTATCACATCTATGCTCTTTTCCAAATGGAGCTCGCGCAAATTGCCTTCTGTATCTTTTCGGCCATAATCATATAATCTGTAGGTAGTATCGGAATTCTGCTGCGTCTCTAAAATGAGAATGCCTTTCCCAATCGCATGAACGGTGCCGCTTGGCACATAGAAGAAATCCCCCGGTTTTACCTTTACGCGGCGCAGGAACTCGTCCCATTTTCCAACTTCTATCATCGAGATCAGTTCTTCCTTTGTTTTTGCGTTGTGGCCATAAACGATTTCTGCATCTTCTTGGCAGTCTATGATATACCAGCATTCCGTTTTTCCGAGCTCCCCTTTTTCACGCATTTTTGCATACTCACCTTTCGGATGCACCTGAACGGATAAGTCTTGATTGGCATCCAGTATTTTTGTGAGAAGAGGGAAGCGGTCCCCCTTCAGATGTCCGAATAAATGCCGATGATGGTCCCATAATTCGCTGAGCGTAAGCCCCTTGTATATCCCGTTTTGAACAATGCTTTGTCCATTTTGATGTGCTGCAAAAGCCCAGCATTCTGCCGTCCGTTCTGACGGAATGTCATAGCCGAAAGCTGTTAAAGCGGTGCCGCCCCAAATCTTTTCTTTGAAAACTGGCTTGAAAAATAGCGGTTCAGCCATCATGAAATCCTCCCCTTTATATGATTTCATCCAGGAGTTTGTATGCTTCTTCTTTTGTCTGCACAGAGAGCAGCCTTTCCCTATAGCTGTCATCCATCAGTTTTCGAGATAGCATTTGCAGCAGTTTCAGATGCTGGTTCCCTCCGCTATCTTTCGGTACAGCGATCATAAAGATTAACTTTGCTTCTGATCCATCAAGACTGTTCCAGTCAATGCCTGATTGTTTGATTCCGAATGCCACACTGGGCTTCTTGACCGCATCAGACTTCCCGTGCGGAATCGCGATATTCATGCCAATCGCCGTTGTCCCCTCTTGTTCGCGATTCATGATCGCTTGTTTAAAACCGCTCTCTGAATGCAGCATACCTGTTCGGGACAATTTTTGAATCATTTCATCAATAATGTCACCTCTGGTTTCGCCTGATAAAGTTGGTTCAATTAGATCTAAACTCATAATGTCTGTCAGCTTGTGAATATCCGTCTTCTCCATCTGTCTGCTTTCCGCTTCATTGTGCTGTTGCGGAACGTCATTCGCTGCTGCAGCTTCACTCAGCCCGGCGGGTGAAGAAACCGGAATATCTTTTTTTAGTACATTAACTAAAAGAGCGGTGGTAAGAGATCCGGCAATCACTGCAATAAAAAACATCAATACATGATCAACGGCGCCTAGTACTGCAACTATGGGCCCGCCGTGTGCTACTCTGTCTCCGACATTGCCGATCATAGCGATCACAGAACCAGTCATAGAACCTGCCATAATCCCCGGAATGACGCGAAGCGGATCCTGTGCCGCGAATGGAATGGCTCCTTCAGTGATGCCGAAAAGCCCCATGGTAAATGATGCTTTTCCCATTTCTCTTTCCGACTCCTGAAATTTTCTTTTTCCAAAAAACGTTGCAATCCCAAGGCCGATCGGCGGTATACAAATGGCGACGGCAATCGGTCCCATAATTTCATAGTTTCCTTCTCCGATCATGGCCGATCCAAACAGGAATGCCACTTTGTTTACGGGACCTCCCATATCAAATGAAATCATTGCGCCTAAAATCAATGCCAGCAGGATGGAGCTCGAACCTTTCATACCCGCCAGCCATACCGTTAAAGATTCGAAAATTTGGGCTACAGGTGCACCGATCAAAAACACAAACGCCAAACCTACAATTAGTGAAGCGAACACTGGAATAATAATAATCGGCATAATCGGCTGAATCGCCTTTGGAACCTTCATTTTTTTGATCCAAAGGGCAGCATACCCCGCCAAAAACCCGGCGATGATGCCGCCGAGAAAACCGGCGCCGCTTGCACTCCCGTAAAAGCTTCCCGTCGCTGCAATGTATCCGCCGATCATGCCTGGTACAAGCCCGGGCTTATCAGCGATGCTGTACGCGATATATCCGGCCAAAATCGGGATCATAAATGAGAATGAGGCACTTCCGATCTGTTCAATCGTTTTCCAAAAAGATTCATCCGGAATGACTAAGCCTTTCGGTGTTTTCTCACCTCCAAGCGTCAATGCAACCGCTATCAATAATCCTCCGACGACGATGAATGGAACCATAAAAGAAACACCGTTCATTAAATGACGGTAAATCGGATTTTGTTTTTTCTCCTGTTGATTGCCGGCTTCCGATTTTGAAGCTGAACGGTAGACCGGCACATCGCTGCTAAGTGCTTCTTGAATTAATTCTTCCGGTTTGCGGATACCATCCTGAACCCCGACAGACAACAGCTTTTTTCCTATAAACCGGTCTTTGTTTACCGAGCGGTCTGCAGCGATAATGATCGCGTCTGCTTCACGAATCTCCTCTCCGGTCAGCTCATTTTCTACCCCGATTCCGCCTTGGGTCTCGACTTTCATTTGGACGCCTAATCTGTCGGCAGCTTTTTGCAGATTTTCAGCCGCCATATATGTATGGGCAATTCCATTCGGACATGATGTAATCGCTAACAGTTTCATACGAGTCCTCCTTTAAAGTATGAATCATAAGGCCTGTAACAACTGTATATCAAAATCACGCTTGTAAAAGCGCTGTTTTTTACCGTTAATTCCGGAAAAACTGGCATTTTTCCATATACAAAAAAAAGCAGGACATCAAAGCCCCGCTTTTAATAATCCAAATAAGATAAAAATCTCATAACATTTGTTTCTTTCGTCAGCTTATGAATGAATGCCGGCTGCTCACTTAGATATGACAGTTCATGGAACAATTGCTTTGTCATGTTTTGATCCTCGTGTTTGACAGCCAGCATAAAGACGAGTGACACTTTTTCGGCCCCCCAATCAAGCGGCTCTTTTAATGTGGCAATCGCAATCGCTGATTGTTTAATGAATTTAGAGTTTGCATGAGGAATCGCAATGCCAGCTCCAATGTTTGTCGCCGACATTTTTTCTCTCATCACAGCATGAATGGCATACTCCTTTTCCACATAGCCTTTCTCGTATAAAACCATTGCCATTTGTTCAATCAGCTTGTAGCGATGAACTGACTCTTGCTGCAAAAAAACTAAGAAAGGAGTCGTATTGTTCAGCATCTTAAACGTTTTTTGTGTTTGGCGTTGCGATACGTCAACCTGATCCATAAATGCACTTAGTTTCTTCTCATCAGAAGGCTCCAACAGCGGTGATACAACAATATGAGGAATCGGCACATGTTCCAACGCTATCGTGGAAATGACAAGATCTACGTCCCCATGCTTTGTTGTGTAATCTGCTAAATCAGCTTTTGCAATACAGGCCTTCACCGCGATTTGATGAAATTTCCGTTCAATTTTTGTTCGCAGCAATTGTGACATTCCAATGCCCATGTGGCAGACGATGATTGCCTTTTTACGCTTCTCGCTGCTGTGGTGCAAACGTTCGACCGCAGCTTGAAAATGCAATGTCAGATAAGCGGCCTCTTCCTCAGGAATAGAAAGAGCAAACGTTTGATTGATATCTTCCAGAACGTCAATGATCATATGAAACAGATAAGGGTACATTTTTTTTATGTCATTTAGCATTGGATTTGATACAGAAAGATCGTAATTCAGCCGGTTTAGCACTGTATTGAGATGGATGTTCAATCCGTTGATCAAATCCTGATCACGATGAAAATCAAGCATTTTCAGCTCTGATACACGATCGATTAAATGCCGCACAACCATGGGAAGCAAGGGATTTTCCAGAATCTTTTTCTCTTCTCCCTGAGCTCGAAAACGAACTTTTCCGCCGAGTATATGCAACGTTACATACACGGCTTCTTCTTTAGGGAAGCGGATGGCAAAAACCGCTTCCAGCCGTTTTAAACATGTCATTGCCCACTGATATTCTTTCTTCTTTTCTACTGCTGCCATTTCTGTTGGCGAAATCGAGATGGGCTGCTTCATTTTGATTCGGCGTATCATCAGCAATGTATGCAATAATAGATTCTCGAAGGTTTCATCTGTGAAATAGATAGAATGGTGCTTTTGCAATGTTTTGAATTCATTCGCCACAAATTTCACTTCATGACTTAAGAACTTGCTTTTGATAAATTGACTTGTAAACTCTGGATTATCAATCAAATCAGAGATTCTGGCTAAGGCTTTTCTTTTATTTCTTTCATTTCCCTCGATCTTTAAACCGAGCCGCTGCTTTGACACCAATTTGAGATCAAATCGCTTTAGCCACCCTTCAATTTCATGTAAATCCCTTTTAATGGAAGACTTATTCAAAAAATGCTGAGCGGCAATTTCTTTTGCTGACACATGTTTTGGGTTCATTAATAATTGATAAGCGATTTGCAGAATTCTTTCTTCATCGGACTGGTGCTTTGAGCCAAAATGTTCAGTACCTAATTGTTGAGTTAACCGGGCCCTTTCATGTTCTTCTATATTTAAATAGACACCTAATCCTGGTTTGCGAATGAGCTGAGCAGGGGAATGTTCATGCAGATAACCTTCGATTGTTTTCAGATCATTCCTGATCGTTTTTTCAGAACACTTTACCCTGTCGGCGAAATCTTGCACGACTAAATAGTCATCAGGTTCAGATAACAACAGATACAAAATGTCTTTTTGTCTAGTATTCATGTATCTCATCTGTTTTTCTATCCTTCCTGTGTTTCACTCAAATGATGTACGATAGTATAAGTATACTATAGGAGAAACCGCTTACATTATAAAGTAAAATACACGCGCTAAAAGTTTCGTTTTTTACCGAAACTTCCGGAAAAATTGGATTTTTGCTCAGAAAATTCACCTGTTCATCAATAAAAAGAAGATGCTCACCATAAAAAAGTGTTCAGGACAAGCTTCAATTGAGATGAATTTCAATAGGTAAAACTAATTTATGAAAGAGCACCTAGTGTACCGCAAGACTCCCATACAGGTTTACAAAAAAAGAGCAGCTCCTCAGCTGCCGCGACAAACCCATGAAAAGAAGTGATGTTAGATGAGCTATCAGTTAAAGGCTTTAAAAAGGATTTAATGAAGGTTTTGTTCAAATTGTAAAGTTAGGGATTAACTACAGAACTCATTGTTTTTTATAAGACTACATGATGTGGATGAAAGCGTAACAATTGATCTGAAAAGCTTCTGTCCTTTTCAGATAAAGAGATAAAAGGATAATGACTATGAATATTGAGATAAAGGCGGTAACTGAAGAGAATCGTGAATCTATTCTGTCTCTTCATGTTCACAAGAGCCAAATATCATATATAGAATCAACGAAGCAATGTCTAGAGGATGCAACAAAATGTCAGTATTATAAACCTGCTGGACTTTATTACGAAGGAGAGTTAGTCGGTTTTGCTATGTATGGATGGTTTCCTGAAATTAATGAAGAAAATAAAAACGGAAGAGTGTGGCTTGACCGATTTTTCATTGACGAGCGTTTTCAAGGTCAAGGATTAGGAAGCATGATGCTTGAAGCTCTTATTCATCACCTTGCTGAGCAATATACATGTAACAGAATTTATTTAAGCATTTTTGAGAACAACATTCATGCTTTGCGCCTGTATCAAAAATTCGGTTTTACATTTAATGGCGAGCTCGATTATAACGGCGAGAAGGTCATGGTAAAAGAACTATAAGTACTTAATTTTTTGAAAATCTACGTTGATGAAACCTCAGTTTCAGTTAATGTACCATTATTTCAGGGAGATGAAAAAGCATACAATGTTCTAGGTATGGCTTTTTAAATCATGCATTGTTCTTAGACTAAACCTCAATGTTTATTTCAGAAAGCGTAACATACCGATTTTATTACACTCTAATGCGAACCATACGCAGCCTTCTTTGTCACAGCCAATTCCGTGAGGTTCGCCATTAGGGGTTTGGATTGTATATTCTTCAAAGGTTCTCTCTTTCGTGAACCTTCCTATTTTATTTGCTCCCCATTCAGTAAACCATAAATCCGATTCGACTCCCGCAGCAATAGCATGAGGCCGGGCATTTGGTGTAGGAATATCATATTCCGTTATTTCGCCGGACATCGTGATTCTTCCTATTTTATTTCCCATTATTTCTGTAAACCAAAGGGCACCATCATTTCCGTTTGCAAGACCTACTGGCGCTGCTCCCGGTGTTGGGATGGGGTATTCCGTTATTTCTCCTGTTCGGGTTATCTTGCCGATCGCATTGTTTTGATTTTCAGTGAACCAAAGTGAGTCATCGGGCCCCAACGTAATAAAAGAAGGATATGATTCTTTATTCGGCAGTTCGTATTCATGAATCACGCCTTCTGCTGTCAATCTCCCTATGCAATTTCCATTCATTTCAGTAAACCAAATATCACCGTGAAGATCTTCAGTAATTCCATAAGGCGCTGAATGTGCATGGGGTAATGGGTACTCTGTAAATACACCCGTTGCTGAAAGCCTTCCAATTTTATCAGTCCCGTTTTCAGTAAACCAAATATCACCTATTGAAGATATGGTCAAACACAGCACTCGTGCATCAGGAGTTGGAACAATAAATTCTTTGATTGTTCCATCTTGATGAAGACAACTGATTTTATTTGCTTTATGTTGAGTAAACCATACATTTCCTTCACGAGAAACCGCTATCCCATAAGGACCCGAATCCGCTTGTAACATATCTATTTCTTGCAGCTCAATATTCAGATAAATCCCCCCATTTAAGCATAACCTGATACAAAAAAGCCTCCTATTCTCATTATACGAGACAGGAGGCAATGTAATTCCAGTACAGTTTTCTGAGCGAATGACAAAATCAATTTAATATAAAATTTCTGAGACTTACTTTAAAAGCGGTATCTCGCTTTTGGGTTAGACGTTGTGTTTTTCTCTAATGACTCGTATGCCTTCTAAAATTACTGCCCTTCACTTCAGCTACGTCATATACGGTAACAAAGGCATTTTTATCAATTTCATTAATAATTTCCTTTAGTTTTGTTTCTTCCAGGCGGTTGATGACACAAGTAATTTCTTTAAATTTCTCGTGGGAAAAACCGCCATAAGCTTCTTTATAGGTAGCACTCCGACCTAACTGATCACGTATTGTCTCTACCATTAATTCAGGCTGAGTTGAAATAATTTGAAAGGTTTTAGAACCACTTAAGCCTTCCTCAACAATATGTATGACTTTAGACGCAATGTAGTAAGCAATAACTGACAGTAATGCCCCTTGTAAGCCAAATACAATCGATACAAAAATAAACACAAAAAGGTTTAAGAATAAAATGAGATCGCTCGTTCCAAATGGCAATTTTCGAGATAGCAGCACAGCGAGCATATCAATTCCATCCAATGCGCCGCCATTACGTAAGGCCAACCCCATTCCCAATCCAAGGATAATTCCGCCAACAACGGTTATTAACAAGGTATCCCCCTCTATGATAGCTGGAGTGTGGTGAAAAAACATTGTACCAGCGGCAAGTGATACGATTCCGATAATGGATAATAATGCAAAGTCTTTCCCGATTTGCTTATATCCTAACCAGACAAACGGGATATTTAAAGCTGCAATAAGGACTCCTAATGGCAAATCAAATAGCTGTGAACCAACGATACTAAGGCCTGTCACCCCTCCATCAGACACACTGTTTGGAATCAATACGGTTTCCAGTCCATATGCCGCTATAATTCCTCCAATAATAACCATTATGACTTGCAGTATCCTTTTTATTTTAATATGCTTTTGTTTTTTGTTCTTATTCATATCATTCCTCGTTTCGAATATTTAGTCTTATTTAAATATACCATAATAGAGTTATTTGTACTAAAGACCATATTCAGAAGGTATTTGTATGTTTCCCAATAGTAAACCAATAAATGAATTCCTCTGATAAGTTCCAGAACTTGCTTTTACTTGTTCATAACCTAGCGGACTTCTTCCCTTGGGGCGAAGTATAAGCCGAAAAGAAATTCTTAAAAAACGGTAAACGATCAAAAAAGGTAGAAAATATCATAGTATTTATGTGAATCGTTGTTTTTATAGACTTCTTCATTGTTGTCGCTTCATTTGCCTCAAGCCGAACCACCCCTAGGTGAAGCTGAGGATATAAAAATGATGAAAAAAAGAAAGGTGAAAAAGAGCAACAAGTGCTGCTCCTTTTTACTATGCTCAGCTAATCGAGCTTAACGTTTATGTTTACCCACTCATCGGATTTGCCTAGCCGGCGGAAATTTTGACCTTCATCTAAATGAATAACACTTTCACTCAGGTGTTACACAACAAGAGGGAGAATCTTGTTTTTGGTCATCATTATTCGGCTTGGTATAGAAAAACTCCCATTCATTTCCGTCGGGATCTGTAACCCAGAATTTATCTTGGACTGCATAACAGCATGTTGTATTCATTTCCTTACGTGCAAAAAAGCCTTCTTTTTCAAGCCGCTCCTTATGTCTCAAAACTTCATCTAAACTATCCACTTGGAATCCAAAATGATTCACTTGGTTCCCCTGTACCTCATCACGAACATTCAACGTAAAATTCAATCCAGGTTTATCTAACAGAAATTTTGCATAGTCTGTTTTTACTTTTACAGGTTTCACTCCAAAAACTTTTTCATAGAATCTGATCGATTCCCCTAAATTGGTTACATTAACTCCTACATGAACATACTTCATAATGATTCCCCCTTATTGATATTCATCAAGAAATTTTGATTTAATGGTTAAAATTTAACTGCAGCTTCCTTCCCCGCTCTTTCTAAATACACAACAAAGCTCTTCTGACAGCAATTGATTTAACTCAGGATTATTTAAATCATAATAGCTCCATGTACCCTTAACTTCTTTAGTAATTAAGTTCGCGTCCAGCAATATTTTCAGATGATATGAAAGCTTTGATTGTGTCATGTTAAAAATCTCAGTCAAATCACAAACACAGGTTTTTCCTCTTTGACAAAGTTCATACATGATTTCTAACCGTTTTTGATCTGCAAGAGCTTTAAATGCTTTTTCATAATTCTGAAGCAGTTCTAATTTCGTATCATTCATCATATCACCCTCTTAAATCAATTTTTTTTGATGTATTCATTACAATCATAAATTTTCATGAAATTCAATACAATTAATCAATTTTTTTTGATTAAAGGCAAAATGCAAAAACCGTTTTCGTATGATTTTTCCGCCAACATTGTTAATCGCCGTCACTCGCTCTTTTATTCAACCTGAAGGAATATCAAATGGCAAACCTGAAAACTCCCTTATATCTCCCAAGCAGCTTTCAGCTTTTTTATGCCTTCTCGTATGTTGACTTCCGAGACCCCTGCAAATCCAAGTGAAACCGTTTTTGTAGGAGGATGTTTTTGATAAGAAAGAGAAACAGGATAAATTTTGACTCCATATTCCTTTGCCTTCTCAATTAACTCTTTTTCACTGAATGGCAAGAAAACATCTAGTAAGATTCGAAGTCCAGAATTTTCCCCTCGAATCCTGACGTGTTTTCCTAATTCTCTTTGCACAGTCTCTAATAAAATGGCCCTTTTCTTTCGGTATAGCTTTCTCATTCTGTTGATGTGTTTTTGCCACTCTCCATTTTTTATAAATTGAGCCAGCGTCAGCTGACTGTGGCAGGACACTGTTTGCTTATATAAAGAAGTGATGTCATGGCCTTTTTCCAAAAGAGGCGAAGGGAGAATCATATAGCTGATACGCAGCGAAGGAAGAAGAGATTTAGAGAAAGTGCCCATATAAATGACACGGTTATGCTGATCAAGCCCTTGCAAGGAGGGGACCGGCTGTCCTGTGTATCTAAATTCCCCGTCATAATCGTCCTCTATGATGAATGATTGATTGTCTGCCGCCCATTTGAGAAGCTGCATTCTTCTGTTAATCGTCATGATTGTTCCCAGCGTAAATTGATGGGAAGGCGTGACATAAACAAGGGTTGGCTGATGTTCTTTGATCTTCTGTATACAAATTCCTTCATCGTCGACCGGTATAGGAACGATATTCATACGATTGGCTTCAAAAATCTTCCTAGCTCTTGGATAACCCGGATCCTCATATCCTATGAAAATATCCGGTTCAAAAACCTGGCACAAGATTTGCAGAAGAAAAGGGTTCCCGGCACCTATGATCACTTGTTCAGGGACACAATGAACTCCGCGTGATTGATACAGGTACTCTGCAATAAGTGTTCTCAGCTCAAGCTCCCCTAGAGCATTTCCTGGCCGATAAAGCTCTTGGCCATATTGGTCTAAACTATTGACCATACTTTTTCGCCAAGCGGAAAAAGGGAAGTGAGAAGAATCTACATTTCCATAGTGAAAATCAATCCATTGTTCATTTTTCTGCGCTTTTTGTCTCGCTGGTGATGTGCTAAGCATTTTACTATGGACAAAATCAGCATCATTGTAATCAGCAAACCATCCGCTTCTTGGCTTGCTCACAATATAGCCTTCAGCAGCAAGCTGTTCATAGGCACGCTCAACAGTCGTTTGACTGATGGAAAGCTGACTCGCCAGAAGCCTCTTTGATGGCAGTTTCATTCCTTTTTGAATACGCCTTTGATGCATGTTTTCTTTGAAATACTGATAAAGCTGCTGATAAAGCGGAATATCCAGATTTCTATTTAAAAAAGGCGTGATATCCATTTGCTCGTTTCCCCTAACTGGTATGCATTTTTTTATGAAAACTGGCTGTTTTTAAAAGGTCAATTACAGTTTATAGTCATTGTAATCCTTAAATACAGGTTTTGACAGAGAAAAAATGATCTTGTGAGAAGAAACATATGATGGAGTGATTGTAAATGAACAAAGCAACAAATGGCTGGATGAATGGTTTTCTGGGGGTGCTCATTTTCAGCGGCTCGCTGCCTGCGACCCGCTTGGCTGTGGCGGACTTCGATCCGTTGTTCCTCACCGTATGCCGCGCTGCGATAGCTGGTGTACTGGCTGGAGCGCTCCTTTTCATCTTCCGGCAGCAGCGACCTGCCAAAGGTGACATAACTGCGCTATTGGTGGTAGCGTTCGGCGTGGTGGTCGGTTTCCCATTGCTGACAGCCTTGGCGCTTCAGTATGTCACATCCGCCCATGCCATTGTTTTCATTGGACTTCTTCCGCTCGCGACAGCGATCTTCGGCGTATTGCGCGGAGGAGAACGCCCCCGGCCAGCCTTCTGGATTTTCTCGGCTGCAGGCAGCTTACTAGTAGCAGGATTCGCCCTCATCCAAGGCGGAGTATCCTCCCCGATCGGCGACGCGTACATGCTGGCTTCTATCGTCGTATGCGGACTCGGTTATGCAGAAGGAGCACGGCTCTCACGGCGGCTGGGAAACTGGCAGGTGATCTCTTGGGCTCTCGTTCTGTCGCTTCCTCTTATGCTGCCATTGTCATTCTATTTTACGCCGGACTCATGGTCGGGTGTCGGCGTTCCTGCACTGCTTAGTCTTGCGTATGTATCCTTATTCAGCATGCTGATCGGTTTTGTGTTCTGGTATCGGGGTCTCGCCCAAGGCGGTATTGCGGCGGTTGGACAGCTGCAGCTCCTCCAGCCCTTCTTTGGACTTCTGCTTGCCTCAGTGATTCTGCACGAGAAAGTGGGCTGGGCACTCGTAGCAGTGAATATCGCTGTTATATTGTGCGTGGCAGCTGCTCGGCGATTCGCAAAGTAAGAAAGACTATGCAAAAACGGGGAAAACCTTTGTTTATTCCATTTCACTTTTACTGAATGTTGTAACGAAAAAACTGCAAAGTCTAAAGAGAACATTAAAAGATACCAGGGGTCTACAATCCTTGGTATCTTTGATTCGGCCGAAGGACTTGAACTTTCACGGATTATTCACCTACTAGTCCCCTAAATCAAAGCTTATTTTCTTTATACTCCGTAGTAGTGGTGTTAAGGGCATGTATGCCACATAACAATGGAGGTGGAGGAACCTAGATGTTTCAATCAGTTTCGGGTTAAGAGGCTTTTTATTACAATACATCAATTCTTAGTGTTATTAAAATAAGTTTATCATCGAAAAACTCAGTTGAATGATTTCGATCATCTCTCTATTGAATTCATTAATTGGTAGAAGTATTCAGGCTGATGAGTCTTATTGAGGTTATACCATGAATATAATGTATCTGGCGCAAATACATCTAATTTTTTCAGTACTTCCATCGCAAATTCCAGAGGAGCTACTCCTGATGCAGTAATCAAATTCTCATCAGATACCGCAGGCTCCCTCTCATAAAATGTTACTCCTTTATAATGAGGGCAGACCATTTTAAGATACGCTACATCATTGCTTGTATGCTTTCTAGAATCTAGGTATCCCATATTCGCGAGGCCCTCCGTTGCACCGCAAATTGCAGCAACAATAGTGCCAAGTTCTAAAGCTTCGCCAACTTTTTTCAAGATAGGCTGATGAATATCTTCTCCCCAAGTATTCCCTCCAGGTAAAATGAAAAGATCTTTATTCTCAAGGGTACAATCATCAACAGAAATATCTGGTTTTATGCTCAGACCTCCCATCGTAGTAACCATTTCTTGATTAGCTCCTACTGTAACTACTTTTAAAGGTGCTGCATCTTTTTTGAAATATCTTCCTGAGTTTAGTTCAGCAATCAAATATCCATATTCCCAGTCTGACATTGTATTACATACATAAAGATAAACTTTTTTCGTTTGCATCCAATCACACTCCGATCCTATTGATATAGCCTATTATAGTATGATAAAAGTAAATAAGTTGTATTTTTTTACATCTGAAAAGTCAATGCAGAAAAAGTACTCCGGAAAAGAGACCTTAGCAAAACCGTTCTGCGACAAGGGTTCCTTTTTGTGTAGGGAGAGTAATTATCCAAAAGATGTTATTTTTTGAGCCGTAATCAAATATGAAACATTCACATCTTTCAGGAAAAAATTTCATGTATAGTCTAGTATAACCATCTTTTCGTCATATCCAGTTTTTCAAAAATACGCATATCAATAGGGGGATTCGCATGCCACACTCAAATACAACTCTATACACTTGGAAGCCATTTTCAACTTCACCGCCACCGCCGTTTACTCCAGCTGTTGAATCAGCAGTGAATAAGCTTATATATAAAACAGATTAAGAATCTGTGAAATATAAGCTGTTTCGCAGATTCGAAGGAGTAGACAATGAAATCTAAGATTCAGTTTATATTATCAATGATCATTTTCGGCACAATGGGTTTAGTTGTAAGATACATTGATTTATCTTCGAGTGAAACAGCTTTACTAAGCAGTTCAATTGGATGTCTATTTTTAATAGTCGTGTTCATGATGATGAAGAAAACCATTCCATGGAAATTAGTCAAAGCGAATGCTTATACTTTATTTCTTTCTGGTATTGCATTAGGGGGAAATTGGATCTTTCTTTATCAATCGTACAATCATACAACACTTACTAATGCCACACTAGGGTATTACTTTGCACCTGTGTTTGTCATGATCCTCTCACCATTTGTCCTTAAGGAAGAATTATCTATCAAAAAAATGGTGTGTATTGGTGTAGCGATCATAGGCATGGTATTGATTGTTGGAAATGGCATAAGTGCTTCTGGAACAGATGATTTGCTTGGGATCTTTTTTGGATTAGTTGCGGCTGCATGTTACGCTGCATTGATGTTACTAAATAAATTTATACACCGCGTGGGCAGGCTGGAGATTACAATCATCCAACTTGGATTAACAGCATTCCTGCTCTTGCCATATGTGTTTTTCACAGAAGGATTCGGTATCTTTGGAGTATCTGGATCATCCGTTCCTTTTATCATCATTTTAGGGATTGTAAACACTGGGATTGGATTTTGGTTATTTTTCTCGGGTATGCAAAAATTAAAAGGACAGAGTATTGCTATGCTAAGCTATGTTGATCCATTTGTAGCTATATTAATTTCTGCCATTATCCTGCAAGAACAAATGACCATTGTTCAAATGCTAGGTGGCGCACTCCTTTTAGGCTCAACATTTGTTAGCGAGAATAAATCAATCACATTTTCCAAAACGATTAAAGAAAATATCAGCTAAGTAACAGACAAAACAGTGGGAAGCATTTGTCACCCGCTGTTTTGTTCTTTTGTTTGGAACTTGTCCCAAACTAGGTGCCGATTACTTCTATTACTATTGTCACTTGTTAAACCTGATGAGAAATTAATAGGAAATGCTATACGTGAAGTGCATAAAAAAATAGATTAGAGTCAATCACTCCGAGATAGCAGGGCAAACTTGTATTAAAGATCAATACCCCCGAAAGAGCCCCGCCAGAAGCACCCGCTAATAGAATTAAAAACATCAAGTGTTCCTTGAACTTTCACACAAGTTGAAGGCGTAGAATCAAAAATTTGATTACTATTCAATAATCCAAAGTTCGCTAATAAAAGTGGACTTATATTTCATCTTTTAATCGCTTTTCCATCAGTTCTGCCATTTGTTTTGAGTTTGAATCTCCTTCATTTCTTAATTGATCAATGATATTCATATAATCCTTTTCATTTCGGTTCTGACTTAATTTATAGGAAGCCTGAATTTCTCCCACCTTCATCTTAAATCCGACAATACCTTTCAGTTGGCTTTCTAAGAGCTGAGGAGAAAGCTTATCCCATAAAACTGGATTCTTACGGTGTTTTTCGTATGTTTGCAGCAACATTGTCAGGTCATGTTTTAACTCTTCTTCGTTCAAGATGCTGGCTGTACCGTATACATGTACGGCTTTATAGTTCCACGTTGGGACATTTTCCTTTTCATACCAAGAGGAAGAGATATAGGCGTGCGGTCCCTGAAACATAACAAGCACATCTTCACAGGCTTCAAATGTTCTCCATTGAGGATTCCCATAAGCAATATGCCCCGTGATATAGTAAGTATCTCCCTCTTTTATTAACTGCAATGGCAAATGGGTGGCAATTGGTTTCCCTTGTGCTGTTGTGACAATTGTGCCAAATGAGTTGTTTTGAACAAAGTCCCAAATGTCATCAACATTTGTCACCTTATAGTATTTTGGAATATACATATAAACCCGCCTTTCATAAAGAGTTATACGAGTGTTTTGATCATGATAAAGTCTATTTGTTCTTCATCACCCATATAAAAAGAGTGGACTCCAGTTTGAACAAACCCCATCTTTTCATAAAAAGCAATAGCATTTTCATTTTTTTTCCATACGCCTAGCCAGATTTTCTTTTTATTAGAATCCAGCGCAATTTCCACAGCTTTATTGAACAGATGTTTGCCAAGACCATGTTTTTGAAATTTGTTCTTGATATAAATCCTCTCGATTTCTAGTGATTCATCACCCATTTCTTCAGACTGAGCCTCATCGGTATTGATCTTTAAATATCCAGCGACTTCATGATTCAAATAAACAAAAAAGAATTGTGAAGAGGTATTGGATAATTCCTTTTCCAACTGTTTAGAATGAAATGCACGTTCCAAATAAGCTTTCATATTTTCTGGCGAATTCTGGTCCCTGAATGTATCATTGAATGTTTCAATACTTATTTCTTGGAGTATTTTTAAATCTTCATGGCTGCACTTTTTTAGTTTTATACTCATGCTCTTATATGCTCCTTTTAAAATTAATAATCTCTCTTGTTCCCCTTTTTTACATATTCCCAATCAACTTCTACATTTTTTCTTATTCTTTGAAGAAGGTGAAAAATGGTTTCTGCTTCTTTTTCAGAAAATCCCGCTAATGCGACACTATTCGAATGATCATTTTCTCTTTTTATAACTGGAAACACATCCTTCCCTTTTTCTGTTGGAAAGAGTTTTTTGATCTTTTTGTTATGATCATCATCCATCTTTTTAATAAAACCATTCATTTCAAGCTTTTTTATGGCACGAGCCGCTGTTGTTCGGTCTACTTTAATCATTTCAGCTAATTTTTCTTGAATGATTCCTGGGTTTTCACATATTCGGACAAGGTACAAATACTGCCCTTTTGTGAGGTTATATTCTTTAAATCCTATATTGCTTATCGAATCTAATGCCCTGGCAATCATTCCGATTTCGCGAAGAATTTCCTTCATCATGACCTCCTTAGTACATATCTTTGTTGCAAATACAACAAAGATGCCATATATTAAATATAAATTAATTTTGTTGTATTTGCAATAAAATGAACAAAAAAGAGGTCGAGTACAGTGAAATATATTGTTTATGTATTAGGAATTTTCATTTTAACCCTGGGTATTTCTTTCACGATCCAATCAGACCTTGGAACTTCACCCTTTGATGCAGTTGTAGTAGGACTGTCTAAAAATGTGGGGCTTACAGTGGGAAGTTGGGAAATCATAATAGCATTTATATTGATATGTTGTAATTCATTTTTGAAAAAACAAAGACCAGAAGTTTTGGGGATGTTAACAGCATTTATAACGGGGATTGGCATTGATATGTGGCTTTTTTTATTGCACAATTTGTTAACACCTGACCTATGGTACAGCAAAGTGATTTGTTTTGGAATCGGCTTAGTTGTTATAGGATTAGGAACTGCAACCTATTTGCACACAAATTTTGCACCGATTCCAATTGACCGATTGACATTCATCATAAAAGAATTAACCAGAACAAATATCTTTTTTTCGAGAACATTCATTTACCTCTTATTCTTGATAGCTGCAATCATTGTAAATGGGCCAGTTGGCGTCGGGACTTTATTAACCGTTTGTTTAGGGGGGATAATCCTTAATTCCTTTATGCCATTTACAGAACAAATATTAGACCGCATATTAACACACTCTAGTACATCACCAAATGATGAAATAAATAAAAAGCATTCAATATAGTTGATAAAAGGTAGGGAATTCCTCAATGAAATGCCACCCGTATATCGTGTGGTCATCATTTCAAAAAGCTGTCGAGATTTACTCGATTGATCTAGCATTCGTTACCTCTCCTATAATTTTTTCGAACTTCATTTCTATTCCATGGTAATATTAGGTATAACCAATTGAAAAATCAACTGAATAATTTAAGAAAAGCATGTAAGGCTGTTGATGAGGGGGAGGAATGAAATAATGAAGAAACTGAGAAATATTTTTTATTGTAATGCTGTCCTGATGCTGCTCGTCTTATTGCTCGTTGGATGTATGGGCGGTAAGGAAGAAAAATCAAATAATGATTCTTCATTACAATCTGAAGAAAATAATAATGAGACTGACGATAGCAACCAAATAGCTAAGGATGAATCAGAGGCAACAACAGGATCAAAAGAATCCGTAACAAAGAATTCAAATGAAAATGCTTCAAAGGAATCCTCAACGGATGAATCAAAAGAAACCTCTTCAGAAGGAGAAAAAAACGAGGCGAACAGCGAAAAAGACAATGTATTGGCGGAATATTCTTCTGAGCAAATCGAATATGCCAGAGTTTGGTTGCAGCTTGGAGCAAATCAAGAGATAGATGAACTGAATGTTCGGCATATTTCGGCTGGCGAACCAATCAATCCGAATGATGAAACCAGTGCTGGCTATCCGGAAGATGTTATCCAGTTAGCAGGCTCTCGTTTAGTGGATGGATCAGTAACTTATAGCGGTAATGGCGATGGCACGATTAAAGTATACAATGTTCCTTTACGCTGGGATTCCTCAGATGATGTAAGTAAAGGCGTAATGCGGGAAGTGACTGAGGATATAATAAAAAATGCAAAAACAGTGCACGTTGATACAGGAGACAGTGAAAAAATCAAGCGCCTCATTGACATAATGGCTATTCATTAATCAGTTATCGGTTTATTTAAACGAAAATGCCAAACAAAATAAGGGGCGGTTCTTTCATACTTTGAACCGCCCCTCTGTATTTTTTTGTGACACAAGAAATACCAAGGAACTCAAAATTCTTGGTATTGCCTTCATCCTTCAATGCTTCTTTCATGACAGATTCATAGAAATCTCACTTATCAAAATGCCTTCCTGACGAATATACTAATCCTTTAATCCCTTTCCAGCGAGAATTTTCTTCATATATTTTTCAATCCTTGACTCTCGAGTTTTGGGTTGTTTGGCTTGAGAAAAATAAAGAATGTATGCTCTTTGCCGTCCCGGGGTCAATGCTTCAAAAGCCGTTTTCAAAGCAGGAAATTCATCGAATTTATGTTGAAGTTCTTCTGGAATGATGTATTCCGTATTCTTTTTAACATTCACTTCCAAACCGGCTTTTTCAGCTTCAATGGCTTCCTTAATATAGGCTTTCAAGATGGGTTCCATTTCAGCTATTTCTTGAACATTGGTGAACCGAATCTGGCGCGCCGCGTGTACATTCTCCGTTTGTTGGATGAGAATCCCATGAGGATCCTGTAACAAGGCGCCTTTGTGGAACAGAAGCGCACAATATCCTTTAAATCCATGTATTAAAACGACGTTTTTCTTATTAAACGTATAGCAAGGATGCATCCACTTAAATTCTTCAGTCAGCTCACAATCAAGAACGATATCTCTCAACCGCTCATATTCTTCCTTCCACTTTTCAGCTTTACTTAAAAATTCATCAACCTTAGGATTCGTTCTACGATTTGTCATCAGGACCCTCCTCATTTAATCAAGCAAAAGATTATAAAGAATTGAAAAATCAAATGATAAATCTAAGAAAAGCATTTGAGGCTGTTGCTGATTTGCATGACAATGAGTGCCAAGGAGCAAAAGCATTTTATCACGATCATGTTAATGTCACTGATCAATGAAAGGCCTCTTTCCTCGATAAGAGCGATAAGCTTTTCAATATTAAGATTTAACTTCTTTATTCCTATCAATTAATAAGGTTACTACAACACTAATTATGCTGACTAAAGTTCCTAAAACAGAAACAAGAATTGTCAAAAAGCCATTGGGAATAAGAAATCCAATTGGAATCATCCCTAGAAAAGTGAAAACGATAAAACACTGGTATACTCCTGATATTATTCTTACAACCATGTTTCCAAAAAAGGACAAGGCTAATGGAGGGATGAATAAGAATACAACAATTCCAATGGATATCATTAAGATCATAGGCTCATCAAATGAAATGACATTATCTCCAGGGGAATCTTTAGCAGCCACTAGTATAACAACTATAGACATAATCAGTGTAAGTAAAACCAGAAGAAATCTTTTTAACATTGTTATGGCTCCTTTTTTTATACATGTACCTATAAACGTGCACTGCCTTTTTCCATTTTATATTCAGAGAAAGATTATGCAGCCAAATCACGGGCTATAAGTAATATTTTTCACCCCTTACTATCAATACATAAATTTACATATTAGTAAATAACCCCATTAAGTTCATAGAAGTTGAGTTTCACCATTAGAAAAAAATTTCGCTGAGTATTTTTATCATGACTTTTATCGGTAATTAAATCCCCTTCCCTAAAGTATTTCAAATCAACATAATTTTGTCATTTAGCTTCAACCTAGGTTAAAGTAAATAAAGTCTTTGTTAGTAGCTTCTTTTTAATACGCTCTTTAGTTTTGAGTGCACGTTCCCTAATTCATGGAGGAATACGTTTGTTTCATGACACTCGGAACAGGACTTCTGACAAATGTGTGGGTTGTTTGCTTGCAGCCAGTACCATGCGTCATACATATCAAAGGAGGCAAAAACAGTATGAAAATCATTGTTACCAGTATATTCGTACAAGACCAAGACAAGGCACTGGAGTTTTATACAGAAAAACTGGGGTTTGTAAAAAAGGAGGACGTTCCCATGGGGAAATTCAGGTGGATAACGCTTGTTTCTCAAGATGATCAAGACGGAACCGAGCTTTTACTCGAACCAAATGAACATCCTGCCGCTAAGGAGTATCAAAAGAAGATATTCGCCGAGGGCTTCCCAGCAACAATGTTTGGCGTTACAGATATTCAAAAAGAGTACAAACGATTAAAGGAAAAAGGCGTGAAGTTCACTATGGAGCCAATAAAAATGGGAGAAGTCACAATAGCTGTATTCGACGATACATGCGGCAACCTTATTCAAATCATACAGAAGTAGCTTCAGGACGAGGAGTAAACACATGGTCTACTCCTCGACTAAATTTGTGCCAATATAAACCAACAAACATGTCATTGATGCCAAGTCTTGAATTCCTAAAGGAGATTTCATAACACATTTTCAATGAAAACTGATCTATGTTAAATCGGCGAGGTTTCAAGATATACATGGACCAAATGACATTTCCTTTATTGGGGAATACGACACGTAGCCTATTGTTTTGATGTTGTTTTTGCTCGATTTAATTTTTTAAAAAGTTATTGACAATAAAAATATTATCATGTTATTATTAAATATTTGATATTACACCTCCATATATGGTAAGCTTAAAAAGGTTACCATATATGGAGGTGGATGATATGTTTCAAATTGGCGATAACATTGTTTATCCAATGCACGGCGCAGGAATAATTGAAGCCATTGAAGAAAAAGAATTTTTAGAGGAAAAACAACAGTATTATGTCATAAAAATGTCAATCAGTAATATGACAGTTATGATTCCAACGCGTAAAATATTGAGTTCAAGTATACGACCAGTTACTGATATACTTGCTTTAAAACGTATTATACACATTTTTCAGCATGGTGAATCAGATAGGTTACTGCCTTGGAAACAAAGGTATCAAGTAAACACGAACAAAATAAAAACGGGTGAAATACAAGAAGGTGCTGAAGTTGTACGTGATTTAATGCGTATGAAGAAAGAAAAAGCACTTAATTCAAGCGAAAAAAAAATGTTGGATAATGCATATGAATTTTTGATTAGTGAACTGGAAGTAATTAAAGGAATCACTGAAAATCAAATAAAAAGTTTCTGTTAAAGTTAATTATAGAAAACGTATGGCATTCCAATAAACATCCTGGATTTTTCAGAATGTTATGATTAAATGGAATCATTTCAGACGTTCTACTTCTTCAACGTACTTTTAGAACATTAACCTCTTTTGTTATTCCTACAGCTAATTCATTTTTATTGTTTAAATTTCTTCTACAAACATTTGAAGTTTTATCAAAAACTCGATAAAATAGTCACTTGATTTTTGTAATCCTGATTCACACTGGCACGGACAAGGAGCCGTAAGGATGGAAGAGAGGTAGGGCTTTCATCGTGTTAGGAATAGCTAAGTGATTATTTCTAGAAAAAAATCAATCAATCTCCCCTCTATCTTTAGGAATTTCCTATATCCACTGCGACAGAAAATTGTTCTTTTCATAAAATATGGTCAACGATAAAAATAAGACGGAGTCTTATGAAAAAAATGAAGTGGGTGGAAATCTTGCAGATGGATCACCTGTTATGTTCATTTCAAGAATACTTAAAAAAGGATGATTCTTTACAAAAGGGATGGTCCTTTTTGTTCACCGTTGGTAATAAGAGAATATACATAAAATTCATCTGAGGTGATGGATTAAAAGGAAGGAGAGTGTCGGAATTATCATGGATGACTCCCGTTTAGCGTGGCGCTTTTGGCGGTTGGTACACGACACATAGAGTTGGCTATGATTTTTAAAATTTTTCGTAACCGTTTGCTTCCTGATAAGATGTAGGTATGTTTGAAAAGAAATCAATAACTTATATACATTACCGCATATTGTCAATCCATTATGTTATACTTGTAAAGAAACCTTTGAAGCGTTACATCTTTTTTCTATTACCTTGTACCATCTCCCTACTCGAACGTTGAGTAGGGTTTTTTATTGAGTATTATACAGAGAACGCAAAAAAACAGGCTCTTAATATAAGAGCCTGTTTCTATAAACGTTTTAAGATTAAGAAGCTTTTTGAACGTTAGCAGCTTGAGCTCCACGAGCACCTTGCTCAACGTCAAATGTTACTTTTTGACCTTCGTCTAACGATTTGAATCCGTCACCTTGGATTGCAGAGAAGTGTACGAATACGTCGTCTCCGTTTTCACGTTCGATAAATCCAAAACCTTTTTCTGCATTAAACCATTTAACTGTACCTTGTTCCATTTTTATTGCCTCCTAGTGTGTTACCACACATTTAATTACTATCCCTGCCCAAAGTATCATCAAGACGAAAAGTCAATATTCATACTATCCTTTACACGAACAAAAATAATCTTTCTTTATCATAACACGATTCAGAAATAACTGCAATTAAATATTATCATTTTAGTCATGGCATATTTGTTAAAGGTGTGGATACTGTGCATAAGCGGTAAGCTAAATAGAAAATGTCAATAATACCGCATCGAATGTATAGCATGGTCTAAGAGAGCTTATTAATATCTACGGTTTGAAAACCCAAAATTTTTTTTAAAAAGTTCAGCTGTTTCTGCAGATGTCTCCAAACTGTTACTCATTGTTTATCCCTGTTCGCCAAAAATATTTGGCCACAAATTATCTTCCTTTTCTTCATTACCACTTTCCAAATCCTTTTCAAAATTTTGACACTCAACATTCAATTCGTATTAATGGTCTCAATCAAGCAATGTCCACGGTCTAAATAAACCGATCTCCACAGGTTAGTGAAAAAAGAAAGAATAGTATGTACTTGTATTCGAAAAGAAAAATAAATAATTTATATACATTCCGCATATTGTCAATCCAGTGTGTTATACTATAAACAAACCTTTGAAGCGTTAAATCTTTTGCTATTACCTTGTAACATCTCCCTACTCGCACGTTGAGTAGGGTTTTTTATTGAGTTTTAGTATTATAGAGAACGTAAAAAAACAGGCCCCTATATAAAGAGCCTGTTTCTATAAACGTTTTAAGATTAAGCAGCTTTTTGAACGTTAGCAGCTTGAGCTCCACGAGCACCTTGCTCAACGTCAAACGTTACTTTTTGACCTTCGTCTAAAGATTTGAATCCGTCACCTTGGATTGCAGAGAAGTGTACGAATACGTCGTCTCCATTTTCACGTTCGATAAATCCAAAACCTTTTTCTGCATTAAACCATTTAACTGTACCTTGTTCCATTTTTGTTGCCTCCTAGTGTGTTACCACACATTTAATTACTATCCCTGCCCAAAGTATCATCAAGACGAAAAGTCAATATTCATCCTTTACACGAACAAAAATAATTCTTCTTTAGAATAACACGAAACGGAAATAAATGCAAATTAATATTATTGTTTTATTCGTGGCATTATTTGTTAAACATGCAGAAAAAGAGGCCTTCAATTACTATGGTTTGAAAACACCGTGAAAATGAATCGCGAGTGTCTTCAACCCTTTTTCTTTGCTTAATCGTACTTCATTATTGATTGTTAAGGATTTCTTTACAAAGCTCGGCTCAAGTGCTAAAACCAGGGCTGTTCACTGGTAAAGCTTTATTTCTGCAGATGTGCAAACGTCACCATGGTATATCCCCATTTTGCCAAGATCCTCATAAAAATTAAAACTTGATCTCAAATCATCTTCCTTTTCTTCATTACCATGTTTGTTTCTCAATCAAGGTTCACAGTCTAAATAAACCGATTCCCATAGGAGAGCAGGGAGAGAGTTTGGCTCGATAAAGAGATGGGTATAATCTTTATACAACTTTTGTTTCCAGGCTGTCTCTGCTAATAAAGATTTAATTAAGATGGAAATCAGTTTCACATTTCCGATTATTTTACAGACGGATTGAAAAATCGCTCCATTTAACAGCTTTTGAAAAGGATCCTTAGCCGGCTGGAAAGTTATAACAAAACCATGATACTTATCATATATGGAGTATGACAGCTGGGACTTCAAAGGGAATAAAACGTTTTCTATACTGAGATTAAGAACATTAGGGAAGGGGAAACTTTAATAAATGAGTAAAGAAAACCTAAGGACTTTGAGAAAACTGGTTACCCCTTACGAAAAGTCCGATTTACAAAAAAGCATTTTTCAAATCATTAACACATTGGTACCATTTTTCCTGTTATGGTTTTTGGCATATAAGAGCTTGTCAATTTCTTATTTCCTTACACTAGCAATTTCTGTCGTTGCGGCCGGGTTTTTGGTGAGAACCTTCATCATTTTTCATGATTGCTGCCACTATTCCTTTTTTAAGAACAGAAGGGCGAATCGAATCCTTGGAACAATAACAGGAATTCTGACTCTGCATCCTTTTGATCATTGGGCACACGACCACTCTGTCCATCATGCGACAAGCAGCAACCTGGACAAACGCGGTACAGGCGATATTTGGGTACTGACCGTTGAGGAGTATAAGGAAGCCTCAACGAAGACAAAAATCATGTACCGTTTGTACAGAAATCCGTTTGTCATGTTTATTATTGGGCCGATTTACGTCTTCGGGATTACCAATCGTTTTAATCGTAAAGGGGCAAAACGCAAAGAACGGATGAATACGTATGTAACGAACCTGGGTATCGTCGCTTTGGCAGCACTTTTATGTTGGGCTATCGGCTGGCAAAACTTCCTGCTGGTTCAAGCGCCAATTTTCATGATATCGGGAACCCTCGGAATTTGGATGTTTTATATTCAGCATACGTTTGAGGATTCTTATTTTGAAGAAGATGAGCATTGGGAATATGTAAAAGCAGCAGTGGAAGGAAGCTCTTTTTATAAGCTTCCAAGAATCATGCAATGGCTAACAGGCAATATCGGTTTCCATCATGTCCATCATTTAAGCCCGAGAGTCCCAAACTATAAGCTTGAAGAAGTACATAACAACACTGAACCATTGCAAAACGTTCCGACCATTACACTGGGAACAAGTCTTAAGTCGTTAAAATTCCGACTATGGGATGAAGAAGGCAAAAAATTTGTTGGTTTTAGCCATTTAAAAAAAGCTCCTAAAAGCCAAGTATCAGTGCGGCTAAAAACGGATTAAATACCCTCCCTTAATCGAGATAAGGGACAGTGTATCTTGAAGAATAAAAGTGCAGACTCGCGCAACAAGTGTTGTGCAGGGGTCAGCACTTTTTTTAATGCTACATACACTTGCAACAAAAAAATAATACCAAAGGTGATGGAACCCCTGGTATTAATGGGATCGCCCGAGAGGACTTGAACCTCCACGGGTTATTCACCCACTAGGCCCTTAACATAGTAAATCTTTAACAGGTTGTGAAAGCTTATTTTCATTACACTTTCTAACTCCTTTTTACATCATGTCATAAGCTTGTATGAATTATGTTAATAATTGGTGAGCAATTAACACCCCTATACTTCTCCACTTCTCATTATGGATTAAACGATTTAACATTCGTGACTTCTCTAAAACAATTTTTGAAACTATCATATCTATTCCATGGTAAATTTAGATATAAAATCACTGAAAGGATTGGACAATGAAGGTATTTGAAGCAAAGTCTTTGTTATCTGGAGCTGAAAACCGAGCAGATCGGAGAAAACAAAAAACTTAGCATACTAACTAATCTGCTGGCAATTACCCTTTGTCCTTTTTATTTATCTAAACACCTGTTCTAAAAAGAACCTTTCTTTTTGACTTCTTCAAGCAATTTAGATATTAATAACTCTAGTGAGGAATTAACCTCATTATCTATAAATTCCCCGTCTTCGTTCAATTTATTGTTTGCTCGTGAAATTAATAACGCTCCACCATTGAATACATTCACATTTAACATACTTAGATTGAGTTGTAATGCTTAATGCGCATTTTCCCCATCACATGAAGCTGTAATAACCGCTACTGGTTTCGAATAAAGCTCTGCAGACGACACCGCATTTGTTATTAAACTAAACATGCAGTTGAGTTCAATAAGAAAATAAACAATAGAAAAATATGTTAAATTTTGAAACTTGTTCTTTGATTTTCCGTATATCAATATAAAATGGTATCTAATGCAGGGAGGGATATTAGTTGGCTGAAAAGCAAAAAAGTGTTCCATTTCTGAAAAAATATTGGGTTTCTCAAATTGGTGTGTTTTTATTGTCACAGATCATTTTTATTGCATTTGAAACAACAGGATGGTTACCTAATTATAGAGAGATTGATGGAACACTATTTGGGAGAATTACGGAATCGTCAATTTTTATAGAATGGTTTACTTTTTATGAAACACCACAATTAAATTTACTTACTGTCTTTTTTGGCGCCTTCTTTCTAGTGCCTGGAATAATAAGTGCATTAAAAAACGTATTTTCGCCTAGACACTATAGTAATAGCTCTAATAACCGTGATTAAAAATAAATATGGTTTATTAAAATGAATAAAGTTTGAGAAGAGTTTTACTTAGACTGTAAATCAACATTAAACTTTAACAGAACTTTTAAAAAAAGCTTAATCAAAAAGATTAAGCTTTTTTTAATTTATTTTAGTAACCTATGCCCCTTACCCTATCTGCAGCCACTTTGATCTTAGTTTTATGTTCACTTTGCAAATAGGTTATTGAAAATACGCTACTTAAAATCTCTGCTGCTCAACTTGAGCATCGAAAATAAAAAGGTACTTCAAAATAAATATTACTACCTTTTTTCAATATTTTATATGCTCTTTCTTCAAGTACCTCAATAAAATGAGAACTGTTCAAACCACTGGATATTTTTATGATATTGCACGTGTCACTGGTGGCAGGTCTGCTAAAATAACCAAAAACATTCAGAGATCCAACTTGTTTACAATCACAAACCAATTTGATCCATTACAGAGAGACTTCCTTGGAATATTATGATAGTATTATTATTAAAAATAATAATAGGAGGTGCAAAAGTTGGGATTATCTCTCTTAGGTTTTATGAGTATTATGTGTGCTTTACTTGTTAAAACTAATAAAGATAAATACATGTGGTTAGTTTTTAAGGCTGGATTTAAAAATAATTCAAAAATTGCTATTTCTTATTATTCAATTCTAGGATTATCTTTAATAATTGGTGATTTTGTTAATACCCCTTATGTTACATACTTCATATTACCTTTATTTGTTTTATTTTTCTCCTTGCTAACAATTCTCGGGCTTAACTTAAAGAAGAATAATGAGGCTTTCTAAGACAAAAAAAGGACAACATATCGTTGTCTTTTTTCATTACAAATTTCTTTTATAATATGAGCGATATTGGTTCGAGTATCTATGTCTACCAGAATTGGTTATCCTACTCGCCAGTGGTGCCATGTCTATTAAAATAGCCAGTATTTGATCCTTTAATAGCTCCATATTATCTATAGTTTTACAAACAATTTAATCTTTCAAACTGTATTATTATCTGTCTCTCCTACTTATTTTTAATATCATGATATACTCTCTCAAAAGTCTCGATTGGCAACGAAAACTTAGTTGTTTTCTCGTTACGATAATTGATCACTATATCAATTTGATTACCTTTTTGCTCAAACTCAATAAGTGCATTCTCCCATTTATCTCTGATTGATATTAAACGATTTCCATTTTTCTTTTCCTTATAAATGTAATCCATTTTAACTCTCCTTTCATAATCAATAACAAAACTTCATGTTTTATTAAGAGTCTACGTTATCAATCAACAAAAGGTTTCGAAATAAGGAAGTTCCTCAAAAAGAAGTAAATCATGACTTGTGTTTGATGACAAGTCACAGTACTCCTAAGAGGGAATTTAATAACTCTAAAGAAAAAACAAAAAAATCCAATTTGACTTGGTATTTTTTATTACTTCGAATCCCTCATTAAAGCGGATGCTTATCATCAGTTACAAAAAAACCTGTTGATATCATTCCTTACACTCATTTTCAACGTTTTATATTCGTTTTTGGGAAAAACGGGCACTTTTTTTAGACTGTAAACGAACAACTAAATAATTGTGTAGTTACACACATGCACTAATGCCCTGTCAACTCCTTACTATAAGAAATAAAAAAAGGAGGTTCCGTTGCCGCCTTAGCAAATTATATAACTTATGCTTTTACCTGATTCCCTTTAAAATACCAAATAACTACAGGAACAAGTAACAATGACAAAACGGCTCCAGAAATTGATAATATTGTATAACTAGAATGTGCGACAACCATTCCTGACAAGGCTCCACCTGCTGCTCCTGATAGTGCTACTAAAACATCGAATGTTCCTTGTGTTTTTGCTCGTAGAGATGGATGTGTTGAATCTATAATGAGGGCAGTTCCCGTTAGTAAACCAAAGTTCCAACCTACCCCTAGTAATACTAGTGCTAGGATTAGTAATGATAATGAGTCTGCCGGTGCAATAGCTGCCACCAATCCAGCGGCAAGAAGTGTAGCACCTGAAGCAATAGCCATAGTAGTGCGACCATACTTATCTACTAATAAACCAGTCAATGGTGAAGGAAGATACATCGCTGCAATATGGAGCCCTATCACTAAACCCACTTCGCTTAAACCATGACCGTGATGACCCATGTGAACTGGTGTCATTGTCATAATCGCTGTCATGATTAGTTGAGCTAAAATCATAATTACAGCTCCTACCATTATTCCTTTTTTGTTTATGGCAGGATTTTTTAGACTTCCTCCTATTTGTACTTTATCGTCTTTTTTCTCAGCATTCGCAATAGCTGTAGATACAAACAGCGGATCTGGACGAAGAAAAATGAAGAGAATAAATCCAGCAATTATAAAAGCTGCTCCTGACATGATAAACGGACCAGCTAAATTGGGAACACCAATTGAATCTGCAAATTCTCCCATCGTATTAACTAAGTTAGGGCCCACTACAGCTCCTAAAGTAGTAGAAACCAAGGCCATGCTTGCAGCAGTTGCCCGTTGCTTCTCATTTGCAAGGTCTGTCCCAGCATACCGAACTTGAAGATTAGAAGCCATACCTGCTCCATAAATAAGAAGGGAAACAAATAATAGGGCAACGCTGTTGATTAAAGCCGCAATTATAACACCTATAGCGCCTAATCCACCTATAAGGAAACCACCTGCAAGTCCAGCTCTACGGCCAAAACGTTGTGAGGATGCTCCTATAAGTAGGGCAGCTACGGCAGATCCAAAAGTAAAGAGGGCAGTTGGAATTCCTGCTACATTTTCCGATCCTATCATATCTTGTGCAAGAAGCGCCCCAACTGTTATCCCAGCACCAAGTCCTGCTCCCCCAAATATTTGTGAAAAAATCAAGATTTTTAATGTTTTTTTATAAAGTTGGTTTTGTTTTTCTGGTGAATCAATATAATCTTGTAACCAAACAGGCTGCTGTGTTGATATATTTGTATCTTTTTTTGTCATTACCATGAATTCTACCTCCTAACGACAAATCTTTGTTGCTTTCAAGTTTTTTTGTCATCATTGGAACATTCCATTTTTGTTATTCCGTATATTTTGCATTTTCGATATATTTAAAATTTAATTAATTCATTATGAGAAGAAGCTCATGATTATTTTTTATAATGATGAGCTTCTTCTATTTCTTATTTTTAAATATGAACAAGACAATATTATTTTTCGGTATTTATATTAAAATGTGTAAGACTCGCCATCTTCTGGTACTAAAATATGTCTTGAGAATCCTTTTTCTTTACTAAAGTTTTTTAATTCTTCTCTAGATAGTGTCCAATGGTTAACAGCTTCCATATGAACAGATATAATCTTAGCATGAGGAGCAGCCTTGTGAACTTCATAGATGTCTTCTTTACCCATGATGAGTGAACCTAAATCTAATCTTTGATTGTCTCCCCCATTAACCACAATGATTTCTGGTTGATGTGTATGAATCTCGTCTTCGATAGCATCATACCAAACTGTATCCCCAGCTACATATAAAACTTTTTCACTTGGGTGCTTGAATACTATTCCACAAACTTCACCCATTAAGTTTAATAACTCTTCTCCTCTGCCATGTTCACCTTTTGTTTTTACTAATTGGATCCCTTCAAAAACAGTGTCTTGTTGCAGTACTTCTACATTTTTGAAACCACTTGCTTTTACTTCTTTTGCATCTGCTTCATTTTGAACAAACATTTTGATGTTTTTTGGCAATACGTTTTTTGCCACATCATCAAAGTGATCTAGGTGTAGATGAGTAACAATTACTGCATCTACGCCATCCAGAATGTTATCAATTGATGTTGGCAAACTCACCAAAGGATTAAATAAATCTTGTCTGATAGTTTCAGGAAAAGTAGCGTACGTACCTTTCTCTGCTAACATAGGATCTATTAAAAATTTTTTATTTGCGTAATTTACAACAATTGTTGCATTTCGAATTTGTGTAATATTCATATTTACAACTCACTTTCTTTTTTATTTGTCTTACTTCGACAGAGTTAAGTGTATACTATCAGCAGTGTTCAAATACATAGATAAAAAAAAGTGTTTTAACTCTTTGACTTTATTTTCGAAAGGAATTAACGTTCAACTAGATCAAACAGATAAAAAATTGTAGTGAAAGTAAGTCATAATAGCCAAATTACAATGAAGATCAGGGAGAGAGTACACTTAACATAGCCAGCAGCTGCAGTTCCATATGTATAAAAAAAGCCCTAGCTTGGTAAGTTTCATATCCAAACTAGGGCTTTTTTAGAGCAGATATATATCATGTTATATGACCACACATCTCCGTTTTATAAAGGTAACTATTTACCAATAACAATCGACACTTTATAGTTTGCATGTTTGTTTAAGTCATTTAAAAATTGATCTAATACCTCGTTTGAAGGAAATTTACATTCAAGCAAATAGCAACCGTCTCCACTAACTTTATAATTGTTTATTACAAAGTTACCTTGTGTTTCTATAAAGGCTAAATAGGGTTGATGATGGATTTTTTCGATATAAATATTAAGAAAAGCATGTACAGAGAAGCCTAATTTCACTTGATTCACTTCAATACTGCATCCTTTTATTATGTCATTGTCTAATAACTTTACTACTCTTGATGCGGCTGCTGGTGCAGTGAGATGTACTTTTTCCCCTAATTTTTTCATTGTAATGCGACTATTTTTAGACAGTTCATCAAGTATTTTTTTATCTATTTCATCAATCATTTTCTTGTATCCTTTCTGAAAAAATAAGATGTATTTTACATAGTTTGTTCGCTGTACAATTTGTTTATGTTTGCTTAAAACTTTAAAAATAAAGTGATATTGTGAAATCACTTTATTTTCCCTATGTATTGATCGATTGAGAAAGTATATATTTATTTGCGTACAAATCAAAAGAGGAATGTACACCATTTAATATGAGACATTTATTTAAAATGGTTTTTTCCATTGATTTTGTATAAGTTCATTATAATTAGAGGTGAAATTATGAAGAAATTTGATATATCTGTTTTATCAGTTGCTCCATTAAGACAAGGAGAAACAATGAAACAAGGGATTGATTCTGCAGTGTCATTAGCTAAAGCTGTAGATCATATGGGCTATAAACGGATTTGGTTTGCAGAGCACCATAATCACGACGCTTATGCAAGTGCAGCAACCGTATCAATTGTACAACATATATTAGCAAATACAAAGGACATCCGCGTAGGTTCAGGAGGCATTATGTTGCCAAATCATTCCCCATTAGTTGTAGCGGAGCAATTTGGAACACTTGAAACATTATATCCAAATCGTGTAGATTTGGCATTAGGACGCGCACCGGGAACAGATCAAAAAACGGCCGATGTGATTCGTCGTTCCAACCATAATGGCGTGTTTTTCTTTGAAAGAGAAGTAAATGATATTTTGCGTTTTGTTGGGGATAAGAGTGTGCAGGGAGAGGTTCGCGCTTATCCGGGTATTGGAACGCATGTGCCTGTTTTTGTATTAGGATCCTCAACGGATTCAGCGGAAATTGCTGCAAAGCTTGGTTTACCCTATGCATTTGGCGCTCAATTTTCACCTCATGCGATGGAAGAAGCGCTCGCTATTTATCGAGAACATTTCCAACCGTCTTCTTATTTACAAGAGCCTTATGTGATCGCTTGTATTAATGTGATTGCAGCAGAATCTATGGAAGAGGCATCTTTTATTTCTGCCAGTCATTTGCAGGTGTATATTGATATTTATACAAATAATTTAAGTAAGCTTATTCCACCCACTGAAAACTTCCTAGAATCGTTATCACAGTTTGAATTAGAAATTCTCCATCGTCGACTGGGGTATACAATCATGGGTGATCCAGACACAATTCGTCGCGAACTAATTGAATTCCAACAAATGTATCAAGCAGATGAATTAATTGTGTTGTCTAATATTTACGAATTGAGCAAGGAAATTCAGTCTTACGAGATTTTAAAACATGTTGTGGATGAGTTGTTTGAATAAAGAATGGAGCAAACTTTAGAAGTCGAGTCAGTTGTATTAGCTTATGTTCTTCAACAATCGGGCGCTGAAAAAGAAGGAAATGGTCAATGCATGTTAGTCATGTATAGTATGTACCACCCTTTATTTTTTTGAACGATTAGGACATAGTCCCGTTTCTTTTACAATGAATATTTACGGACATCTTTTTCCTAATAAATAGTAGGAAACTGCCACCGTTTGGATGTCTTACTCTTTAAGTACTGGTGAGTTGGTGAGTAAGTCTTCATCCATAGCCGTATTTTCCGCATAAAAAAATAATACCAAAGGTGGTTAAACCCTTGGTATTATTGGGATGCGGCCGAGAGGACTTGAATCTCCACGGGTTATTCACCCACTAGGCCCTCAATAAAGTGAATCTGTGTTTTCTGTTACAAAACCTTTATATATCAGTGTTTATTTATTTGGATTATGACATTTTATATTTATTTATTCATATTGAGGAGTAAAAATGGAGTAGCGTTCTTTTTAAAGAGTGACCATATCTATGAGATTAGTTAATAACACGCTTACTCATAAAAGGCTGACGAAAATGATCGTCAGCCTAATTTTTGTTCTCATATCCGTTTTCCATAAATAATATATCGTTTTGGCGCATTACCGATATATGAAAAGGGATAACAAGTAGTAAGGATAAGCTCCTCTTTATCATGCTGCAGCGTAATAATAGACTTATCTGTTTGGTCTACAATTTTTGTTTTGTCTATTTCATATGAAAAACTTCCATATGGCAGCTTAACCTTTAATTGATCACCTTTTTTCAGTTCTCCCGTTCGGCGGAAGACGGTATCCCGATGACCTGATAGAACAATCTGCCCGTTTTCATCTGGATAATAACTGCCTTTGTAGTGGCCGACTCCTTTTACCAAATCATCCGCATCGGTTCCCTCTACAATCGGAAGCTCGGCGTCGATCTTTGGAATCTCCAGAATGCCAACTGCCTCTCCGAACTTAGGCTTAAATCCTTCTTTATCTGAGCCTTCTTTTTTTCCAGAAGGGCTCTTTAGTGCAAGTTTTGCCTCATCTAAAGTTTGTTCTGTTTTATGACTGCTGTCCAACACTTCCCAGACTCCGTAACCTATAAAAGCGAGTCCGGCAATAATGATGCATATAGGAAGATATTTCTTCATACAACATCAGGCATTTCTTTTTCTTCTAAAGTACCAAAGTGCAGTTCCTGCTACTAACAATACCAAACCAACAAGGATCAGATTATACGTATTTGTCGCTGTATTTGGAAGTTCTTTTCCTGCATTTGTCTTTCCATCTGTTTTTTCTGGCGTTGGTTTGCTTGGCTTAGCAGGTTCATTTGGTTTCTCGGAACCTTTCGATACAACATTCATCTCTGCTTTCGGTTTATCAGGCTTATCAATACTGCTGCCATTTACAGTTGCCACGTTTGTAATGGTTTTGCCTTCATATCCAGACTCAATTTTCGCTTGGAATGTCACAGTATGCCATTCCGTGTCTGTAACTTCACCAAAGTTTGCTGTGATTTTGCCATCCTTGATTGTTGCTTCTCCACCATTGCTCGCTTTCAAGCTGCCTTCGACATACTTCAATCCGGCTGGAAGATCATCTGAAATCACCAGATTTTCTACTTTACCGTCGGATACTGTATTTCGGGTTTTAATGGTGTAGACTACCGTATCCCCTGCTTCATACTTTTCCTTATCTGAATCCAAGTTCTTCACTGTCTTTTCAGATTCTAAAACAGGATTTCGTGGATATACCTTCACTTCATGGCTCGGTTGGTCAGGGGTCTTGATATTGTCACTGCTGATGTTTGCAGTGTTGACGATATCTTTACCTGCTTGACCAGACTTCACTTTTGCTTCAAATGTCACAGAGTGCCATTTCGTATCGGTCACATTGCCAAACTCTCCTGACGTCTTACCGTCGGCATAATATCCATGATCATCGTCTTGATCATCACTTACTGCTGTACCATCCACTTTCAATGTTCCTGCAACATATTCTAATCCTTCCGGAAGAGAATCCGAGATGACAAGATCTTTGACAAGGCTGTCATCAACCGTGTTCCGGGTTTGGATTGTGTAAAGAAGCGTGTCGCCAGATTCCGGATGGTCCTCATCTTTATTTCCATCAGCTTTTTCCTTAATGGAGGCTGTTTTCTTTGATTCTAGTTTTGGTTCCTTAGGATCAACTTTCATGTCTGTTCCCGGTGTATCTGGTGTGTCGATATTGCCGCCGTCAACGGTTGCCACGTTTTTAATCGTTTTTTCCGCATATCCGGACTCAATTTTCGCTTGGAATGTCACACTACGCCACTCGGTATCAGTCACGTCACCAAAGTTAGCTGTGATTTTGCCGTCCTTGATGGTTGCTTCTCCACCGTTGCTCGCTTTCAAGCTGCCTTCGACATACTTTAATCCGGCTGGGAGTTTATCTGAGATGACAAGATCAGTTACTTTACTATCCGCTACTGTATTTCTTGTTTTGATCGTGTAAACAACTGTATCTCCCGCTTCATATTTCCCTTTATCTGAATCTAGATTTTTCACTGACTTTTCCGACTTCAGAACTGGATCTTTCGGAGAAACCTTGACCTCTTGGCTTGGTGTATCCGGTTTATCAGTATTATCACCGCTAATGCTCGCCGTATTGACAATTTTTTTGTCTGCTTGACCAGCTTTTACTTTCGCTTCAAATGTAACAGTATGCCATTCTGTATCAGTCACATCGCCAAACTGGCCTGATACTTTGCCGTCTGTCACATCGCCTTTATCATCATCTCGGGCATCACTGACTTCTTTATTGTCTACTTTTAGTGTGCCTGGAACATATTCTAAGCCTTCCGGCAGTTTATCTGAGATGACGAGATCAGTTACTTTACTGTCTGCTACTGTATTTCTTGTTTTGATAGTGTAAACAATCGTATCTCCTGCTTCATACTTCTCTTTATCGGAATCCAGATTCTTTGCTGTCTTCTCTGACTCTAAGACTGGATTTTTCGGGTAAACTTTGACCTCATGGCTTGGTGTATCTGGTTTATCAACATTGTCACCTGTGACGCTGGCGGTATTCACAATTTTCTGATCTCTTTGGCCAGCTTTCACTTTCACTTCAAAGGTTACAGTATGCCATTCTGTATCAGTCACATCACCAATTTGACCCGATACTTTGCCGTCTGTCATAGCGCCTTTATCATCATCTTGGGCGTCGCTGACGGCTTTATTGTCTACTTTTAGCGTTCCAGAAACATACTCTAGGCCTTCTGGAAGTTCATCTGAGATGACAAGATTTTTCACCAGACTATCCTCAATTGTGTTTCTTGTCTGGATCGTATAAAGAAGTGTATCTCCCACTTGTGTCTGATTCTCTTCTTTATTGCCCTCTGCTTTTGCTTGAATACTTGCAGTTTTCTTTGACTCTAAGGCAGGATTCCTCGGATAAACTTCAACTTCATTTTTTGGTGTATCCGGGGTGTCGACGTTGCTGCCAGTAACGCTAGCCGTATTTTGAATCGTTTCACCAGCTTGGCCAGCTTTCACTTTCGCTTCAAAGGTAACAGTATGCCATTCTGTGTCAGTCACATCACCAATTTGACCTGACACTTTGCTATCTGTCACATCACCTTTATCGTCGTCTTTGGCGTCACTGACTCCTTTATTGTCTACTTTGAGTGAGCCCGAAACGTATTCTAATCCGTCCGGAAGTTCATCTGAAATGACGAGATCTTTCAGCAGACTGTCTTCAATTGTGTTTCTCGTTTCGATTGTATAAAGAAGTGTATCTCCTACTTCTGGATGTTTCTCATCTTTATTGCCCTCTGCTTTTTCCTGAAGGCTTGCAGTTTTCTTCGATTCTACATTCGGTTTTCTTGGATAAATCTCGGTATCATTGCTCGGCTTATCTGGTGTGTCGACGTTGCTGCCAGTAACGCTAGCCGTATTTTGAATTGTTTCACCAGCTTGTCCGGCCTTTACTTTCGCTTCAAAGGTCACATTATGCCATTCAGTATCAGTCACATCACCAATTTGGCCTGACACTTTACCGTCTGTCACATCACCTTTGTCATCGTCTTTGGCGTCGCTGACTGCTGTACCGTCTACTTTCAGAGTGCCTGGAATATATTCAAGACCATCTGGTAGTGTATCCGAGATTGTAAGGTTTTTCGCCTCACTGTCTTCTTCAGTATTCCGTGTTTGGATTGTGTAAAGAAGCGTGTCTCCGACTTCTGGGTGATCCGGATATTTGTTTCCTTCCACTTTTTCCTTAATTGCTGATGTTTTCTTTGACTCTAAGGAAGGGTTCCTCGGATAAACTTTGACTTCATTACTCGGTGTATCCGGAGTCTCAATATTATCTCCTGAAATGCTTGCCTTATTGATAATATCCTTTCCTGCTTGACCAGACTTCACTTTCGCTTCAAAAGTCACATTATGCCATTCGGTATCGCTTATATTACCAATCTGTCCTGATACTTTCCCATCAGCATACTGTCCCTTGTCATCATCCTGAGCATCACTGACTGATGTGCCATCTACTTGTAAAGTACCCGGAACATATTCTAAGCCTTCTGGCACCGCATCTGAAATGGCAACGTTTTTCACCTGACTGTCTTCAATAGTATTTCGGGTCTGAATCTTGTAAGAAAGCGTATCTCCAACTTCTGGGTGATCCGTGTCTTGGTTTCCATCCGCTTTTGCCTTAATAGCAGATGTTTTCTTTGATTCAAGTACAGGATCTTTAAAAACAACCGGAGTCGTTACTTCGTTTGATTCAGTTTTTTTACTTGTATTCGTTAATAAACTGTCATAGTTTATTTGCGCTTTGTTAGAAATTTCTTTGCCGACATAACCTGTCTTAGCTTTCACTTTAAACTGTACAGTCATTCCATTAGGCAAGTTGTTCGTGTTAGGTAGATCTCCTAATGCAATATTTACTTTATTACCATCAAAATTGCCTTCATCATCATCGGATGCATCAGTTAAATTCTTTGTTGTCGAACCGTTAATTAATTTTAATGATCCAGGAACATATTCAGTTCCCTCTGGAATTGCGTCGGAAAAGCTTGCATCAGAAGCAACGTCTCCGCCTTGGTTTTTGACTTGGACTGCATATGTTAATTCATCTCCAGGATGCACCTCGCCTTGTGGAGAGACTGACTTATTTGCCGTCACACATGGTTCTGTTCCAAGGAATATATCATCCAATAAATTTCCAGCCATTGCACTACCACTCGAAGCTGTAACTGCCTCAAAACCAAATCTTGTTTTAGTTTGTCCTGCAGGCACCGTGTAAGTTCCCGTATAATAGTACCATTTATCATATGTACTACTCATTTTTTGAATAACCGGAAGTGTATCAACTGGAGTATTCACTGATCCTATTCGAATCTGCATAGTATCATAGCCAAGTTCCCCGCGATGAGCCAGTCGCCAATAGATGGTTTGTCCTGGAGTTGTATTTACATCTTGGTATAACATCGCTGGTTCATTGGCGTTTAATTCTGCGTATTGTGTCCCTTCTGCAGCAACAACAGACATTCTGTCAGTCTCAGGCCCCACCTTAAATTCGTTAGAATTTTGCATAATTTGTATCCGGTTGTCGGACGCATCTGTTTCCCAACCTGGAACTTCATTTTCGAAAAAGTACATCCAGTATGGGTCAGTTCCCGTGGAACCTTTATCCCCAACATTTCTTGCTTTAGGTTGTTCAAAGCCCCCATTGATCAATGCAACTGGGGCTGGGCAAGTATTTTCTGCAGCTTGAGTTACCTTTGTATTATCTTCAGCATGAATATGATTCGGCAAAACTGTCAACACATTGCCAGCAATCAATAACAAGACTGCAAGAATCATTAGGGTTTTCCTAAGATTCAGTATGTAAGCTTTAGGCACAAAGCCCTTTCTCATAGACTCTCACTCCCACTATTTAATTGTTTTATGAATCTACCTCCCGATAAATTTTTCATAAATCGGAATATTCGTTCTTTATATGGCCTCCTCTCGAATTAAATATATACAATTTATGAATATTTTTCAAGGTGACCAAATGTTGATATATTTGTCACAAAATAAGGGTTGATTACAAAAAACATTAAGTATTTGTCGTAATTTGTAAAGATTATTTTATACTTTTTTGTGTAAATTTGTTTAATTTCCTAGATATAAGTGATTTTTGTATATAATTATCATATAAGTCACATCGTTAGTGTTAAAAAATGGGACATTAATTTAACATCATCAATATAAAAAGATTTAATAACTCTGATGCAAAAAAAAAGAAGATACCAATATAGTTTGGTATCTTCTTTGTTAATTCGAGTCCCTCAACCTAGTAAAAACATATCATGAGTTACAAAAGCTTTTATTCAAAGCATCTGTTTATTTTATTTATACTTATTTTCATCATTTTTCATGAATTCTGGGCACAAATTGGGCACCTATTAAGGACCAAGGAACTCTACATTTCATCAAGAAATATGTACTCATTGCCCTGCTGTCATTAATGTTAAGCCCTCGCTCTATGCCCCCCTGCATTCAGTATTCGATGAAACTTTGAAATAAAGTTTGATTAAAATAATTAAAATCTATCACAAACCCTTATTTTCACTACACTTCATTTGTTTCAGCTTCCCTCGCGAATACCGGATCAATGCTCAGCCTTAAGATAGTCAACCAATTTCTCAGCACTGTTCTTAACCTCTTCTTTTGAAAGGTGAAGTGCCCCATATTGTGTAAACGCAGGAAGAAAACGCATTCCTATATAGTTAGCAGTGACTTGAAACGGTCTGGTAAGCTCGCTGATCGTGATATTATATTCTCCGCCTGCTTGATAATCAGATTCCTGTGCACCTAGGGAGATAGCTAAGAGTAGTTCTTTTCCATGCAATTTCGTTCCTCCAGTTCCAAAAGCCCAGCCATGTGTTAACACATCATCTTCCCATTGTTTGAGTAACGCGGGACTGCTGTACCAATACATCGGGAACTGAAAAACGATACGCTCATGATCTAACAGGAGCTGCTGCTCTTTTTCTACATCAATGATAAAATTAGGGTATTCACCGTACAGGTCATGAACCGTAATGTCATTCTCTTGCTTTAAACGATTCATCCAGGTTTTGTTGACAACAGACGTTTCCAAATTAGGATGTATAACGATAACTAATGTTTTCATTTGACTGATCATCCTTTCTTCGCCGATTAGTTATTTTACGATAATGAATTGATTCTAATTTTAAATAGCCACTTTTATTTACACTTATTTTATCATTTTCATGAATTCAGGGCACTAATTGGGCACCCAAATCAATGATAACTTAAGACATTGTTTTGTAAAAATCCGGTATAACAAAATAATCTCGTATTGCTTCAATACTCATACGATAATATTCATTAGAGAGCATTAAATTTCCTTGTTCATGAAGATAATCAGTGACTTCAATCGAGTATTCTAGGTCAGTTATGGAGTTAGAAGGTAAGCCAATACTTCCGGAACTTTGCATAATATCTAAAGAACGCCCACCACTTTCCTGCATGGTGAGCGCCATAATAATATTCACTTGGTCAATAACACCTTTCTTACGGGCGTATTTTTCAAACACAGCCCTAAAATTCTTTCCACTTCCCGGTGCAATGCCAACCGTTTCATATTCGCCATCTCCGCCGCCTCCTGCTTTAGTGAAATGGTTATAACCACTATTGCATGCGGTGAATAATAAATTATTTCAGTATAAACAAATAAACCATCATCATTGTAGAGACACCAGTAGATCATTTAAAAATAAACAAAAAAATACCAAAGGTCTAAAACCCTTGGTATTATTGGGATGCGGCCGAGAGGACTTGAACCTCCACGGGTTATTCACCCACTAGGCCCTCAACCTAGTAAAAACGTGTCATGGGTTACAAAAGCCTTTATTTATAGCATTAAGTTATTTCATTTACACTTATTTTCATGATTTGTTGTTAATTCTGGGCAGTAAATGGGCACGGGACGAGGCTTGAAATACCCCACTAATAAATGATCATATGTCATTGGCACGAATGAATTGTACCAAATAAAAAAGCCTGGATGAGAATTTAATTCATCGCAGGTTAGAGATAGCAAACTTTAAAGAATAACATATCGAGTAATTTCGGTTCGTTAAACATCAAAATAATTAGATTTTTTCAACCAGTTTATTTTTTCGCTAAGGTTTTTTCATACCTAGTTACACTAATAATAGGCTGACCATCAATAAACTTTTTACCGTCATTATTTTGAGTTATAGGTTCTACTAAAAAAGTTGACGGAACATATACATTGGGAACTTTGCCTTTTTTCTTCAAGATACCTAAGTGAATAAAAGCCTTTTGAATTTCATCAAAAAAAATTATATCAACTGAAGCAATCTGATTCACTTGGTATTTATAATCAATGGCTTTAGGTGACTGAAGTAGACGATGAACAAGATAAAACCAAACCATTTTTCTCTTCATATCTTTATAACGAGATTTATGTAGCAAATTTAATTTTTTCTTTGTAATCCAACCTTTTTTTATTCCATCGTAGCCTCTATTCCCTTTATAATTTCTAACCAATCTTTCAGGAACATTTTTTGACTCTTCCGCTATTTTCGTTATACCAAGCAAATGACAAAAATTGTCCCTATTAAACTTCAATTCTATTGTCTGATGTTTACCATTTAAATTCACATCATACTTGAAAACATATGGTGTTAAATATGCTTCATAATATTCTTGAAGTAATTGAATAGAAATTTGATCAAAGCTTGGTTTAGAAGTCAAATTAGCAAAAGTGTCTTTATCCATCATTTTCCCCTTATATAAAATATAGCCCTGAAAAATCAGGGCTATATTAAAAATTCAATTTTTAGAGTAGCAGACTAGTATATATCTATCCCTAGTCAGGACGGGTGATGCACCCCAGTTTTTTTTATGTCCCAGGGGAAAGGGAATACGGTGCTACTTTAACCGTATGGCATTGCGCCCAATCTTTAGTATGGTCTTACAAATTTCATTTTATACCATAATCTAGAATTTGTCAATTCAAAAAATCATGCTGCAACTCTGTCCGATGCGATCTTTATTTCATGATTTGCTTCCATTTTAGTTTGCAAATGGTTCAAAGTTAAAACACTACTCAATACCAGCACTGCCAACAGAGCCCGAGTGATTTTCATTGATAATCTCTCCTTTTTTTATTTTTTGTCTGGCTTCAATGCTTAAACGATAATATTGGTTTGAAAGCACCAAATCGCCGGTTTGGTGAAAGTAATCCCCAACTTCTATGGCGTAATTCTCAACATCAGCATACATTTTTTTTGATTCTAGATAAGTAAAAGCATCTTCAATATGATGATATTCACCATTTGAAAAGTAAAGTCCTTCTAATATTTTGAATTTCGCCGCGTATTCATTATCATTATTTTTATTACTATACATTTTCCCTTTCTCAAAATATTCAAAAGCCAAATTAAAGTTCTTCTGTTTCGCTTTGACATGTGTCAAAATGAATAACGCTTTCGACACAAATGAATTATTGCATTTTTCTAAATACTCTAAAGACAATTCCAAGTGACGGGATGCCTTTGTATATTCCTCTAATTCATCAAAACATATACCGATATTTATATGAGACATTCCAATTAAATGATCAATATTTATTTCTTTTGCTATCTCCAATGATTCAAAAAAAACTTGTAATGCCTTCTCATATTCCAATGAATCAATATAATTTCCGGCAACAATGAATTGACAGCGTAACGTTTGAACAGCATATCCCTCATACTCTCTGAATATTTTTAGGGCACGATTTGCATAATTCATGGAGAAATACGTTTGTTTCATATAATAATACACATAGGACACTTTGAAAAAAAACTCTGCTTTTTCTATTTCGTCCTCAACTTCCGACAACTTTGATTCTGCTATTCGATAGGCGCTTATCGCCGTAGTCAATTCTTTACGTCTAAATTCATACATACCTTTAAAAAAATAATAATAGTATTCCAGCATTCCGGTTAATTGCCCTTGCTCTTCAATCTCTTTTATAGTCTCATAAGCACTGTTCAGATCATCTATTTCCTTTGATTCCATATAACTCAACATTATCTCGTGCCTAAATTCCAATAGCTGATAATATAACAAAGCATCTTGGTTTTCTTCCATGTTTAGCAATTCTTTCTCTACTTCTTTTTTTATAATCTCTGCTTGCTCAACTTGATCATTTTTTATTGATGTATACCAATCATTTAACTTTTTTGTGACTATATCGTACGGAATTTTATCTTTATCTAAGAAAACACCCCGCAAAAAAAGCCCCCCATCCTTACGTGAATTATGTGAATATTTACATTAATTGTATTATGTCAGAACACCCTTTATTTTACAAAGACGAATTGCAAAAGGGTACATTATATCTACTCCTTTGCGGTTTTTTTGCGGTCATAGCAATTCTTTTGCGACTTGACAGTAACATTTGCAAACAAAAAAAAGAAAGACTTAACGCCTCTCTTTTTTTCACTTATCTTTAGTTTACTCAAATACAAAAGGATATTAACTGTTTGAAATCATTAAAAAGTGGTGAAGAAATTTGGTATCAAATTTTAATAACTCCTATAAGTCTACCGATTGTAATAAAAATAAAACACCATAAAAAGGCACCGATAGCTGCAAACGAGATATACGTCTTTAACTCCATTTTGCCAATCCCTGAAAAATAACAGGTTAAATGTCTAATGCCAGGAATGAAATAACCGATAATAAGAGAATATGGACCGTATTTCTTCATCCATATTTCAACTTTTAACATTCTCTTTTCTTTCAGTCCAACCCATTTTCCATACTTATCGATAAAAGGGCGTCCGGCTTTTCGTCCAATCAAATAACTAATCATCATGCCTAGCATCGCTCCGAAAAAACTGATTATAATGGCCAGCGGATAATTCAACACATCAATATTAGTAAAGTAACCGACAATTGTCATCATGATCTCATCGGGTATCGGTAATCCTACAATTCCAAGAACCAACATTAAAAATATAGCTACGTATCCATAGTCTGCAATGATTTGTTGGATTAATTCCATCTTCTTGTCTCCAATTTTTCCACTGTATGCTTCTTAAAGTGAGGAAATTTAATTTCGCTTATCATTAAATAAGATAATCCGCATGTACCAAGAGCCAATAGAATCGGATTATTTACAAAGCTTAATATTATAAGGCAGATTGCAGCAAATGGAATCGGCATTCCAATAAAAGTCGAAAGCTTGCTTTGTTCAACATTAAATTTCGAAAGCCGAACCATTCCACAAATGCTGTATGCAAGTGCGCATAAAATTCCGATAAAAGGTATTGCCGATAGAACCATACTATAAGCAAACATAGAAGGTGCTACACCGAAGGTAACTAAGTCTGCAAATGAGTCTAACTCTCTCCCTATATCAGAAACAGCATCAAGCTTACGTGCAATCATGCCATCGAAGAAATCCAAAATTAAACCTGTAAAAATAAAAGTCACTGCAGAATAAATATCGTGAACTAATAATGAATAAATAGCCAATAGTCCACAAATAAAGTTTCCTATTGTAATGATACATGGTATATAGTTCAAAACGTACTCCCCCCCCATCACTATTTTCTATTTAAAACTCAATCAGTTATATCAAAGAGATTATAAACAGACCGTACGGTTTATTTTAAACTAAATGAGGGGATTTTTAAATTATAAAGCTCCTATAGTCAAGTTATTTTACAGTTCGCAAAATTTCTATTTAATGCCTTTAATAAAAATCTTCGTTGCCTCTGTCAGCATCTCTTTTTTTTGTTGAATGGAATCATTCCGATATAATGTATCTATACTGTAAAATAATCCGGCAAGAATTTTTGAAGTGATTTGTATGTTATCAATAACCCAACTTCCATCGTTGATGCCTTCTCTCAAGATATCTTCCATAATCACATAGTATTGGTCGTCTAATTTAGTTAGTCGCTCCACTACTTCTTCAGATGAAAAAGCACTAGTGAAAAATTCCTCACTGGCATTTAATAAAGAGTAATTAATATTAATATCAATCATAAATTCTGCTAAACCATACAGTTTTTCAATCGCGTTTTTATATTGCCTTTTTTTTTCAGTCCAAAGATTAACCCACTCCTGAGTGTCTTCTTCCATAATGTGCAGAAATAAAAACTCTTTCCCTTTAAAATGATGATAAAGATTCCCTTTACTGATGTTGGCTGCAGTTAGAATATCTCTAATAGACGTTTCTGAATAACCCTTTTTTGCGAATAAGTCGCGAGCAACGTTTATCAACTCTTTTTTTGTCTTTGTACTTTTGCTTTTTCCTTTTCCAGATGAGTTACTTGTCATACTCCCTATCCTTTCATTATAGACGTCTTTACTCAGTCCTTTTTTCGTCATTTTACCATATTTAAATCAAAACACGTTCATTTTGCAAAGCCCTTTAAAATTTCTGATAAGACCTAGAATTGAAAAATATAATGATCCCCGCTATTAAACAAACAATTCCAGCTGCTAACATAACTGCTTGAATATCGATTCCGATGGCAGCTAACGGGGTAATAATAGCAAAGGCCACAGGGTTAAATCCATGTGATGCTAAAAACACAATACTCATGACCCTTCCCATCATATTCGGTCGAGTGCTTTCTTGGGCTATTGTATAAAACGGGATAAAGATTAACATAGCACTAAATCCAATTAGTACTGAAAAAAGTATAAGAATAAGCAGACTATTAGCTAGACTAAACAAAATCATGAATACAGAAATAAGTAATAGCCCGTAAACCGTTACTGCACCTCTATTCCGTTTAAATACCCAGATAGATAATATAGCTGACCCTATGACCATTCCGACACCCAATCCTGATTCTAACAGACTCAATTGTATAGGGGTTCCATTGAATGATTTTACTAATAATGGTATTCCGATTTCTAAAGGTCCTATCACACACAGCTCTAATGTGATAAATATTAAAATACCTATGACTAAATTATTTGTTTTATTAACATATCTGATTCCATCCTTGATATCTTCCCAAGTTCCCTGGTCATTTTTTTGATTTTCTGATTCAGGCTCATTAATCAGTTTTGGATAAATAAGAATACCAGACAATAAAACGAATAATGCGGCAATTAAATAACTAAGGCTAATTGAAGCTGATTCCATAACTACTCCCGCAATAATAGGACCAATAATAAACATGACTTGGTTTCCTCCCTGATAAAATGCATTCGCCTTTTGTAGAAGCGATTTATGAATGATTTTTGGAATCAGGGATGAACTTGCAGGGCCAAAAAATGCGTCAAGAAAACCAAACAAAGCTGAAATCAATAATAATATAATGAATGTCAAAGAACCACTTACTAAAAGCAAATACAAACAAAATAGAACCGCCGCTTGAAGTATATGTGTGATGAACATGATCGTAGTTTTTTTATATTTATCTGATAAAGCACCGCTAAAAATCATCATAGTTAGTCTTGGAATTGTTGCAGCAAGCAATGTAAGACCAACTAATGATGGGGAGTTTAACTCATTGATAACATACCAGGATACCGTTATTAAATACATACTATAACCAAGCATAGCAAACATACCCGCCAGAAAAACAAAAATAAAAGATCGAGACTTTAAAAGCGATTTCGTGTAGACTTCTTGGTTTTCTGCCATTTTCACTCTCCTCGCAATGTACTTATACAAACCGATCGGTTTATTTTTATTGTTGAATTTCTGAATTTATTCCTCATTAAACTATGTGTCTAATATAAATTTCATTGAATACATTTGATCGAAAAGGAGATGATTATCATGATTAAAATAAAACCGACAAAAGTTTTAATCATATCTTTAACAAAAAAACAGTTAAAAGAATTCTTTTTTTTTGATATTATTATTGGCTCAACAGGATATTGGATTTTCAAATACAAAAATAATATTTTCTTCGAATGTATGGGATTAGCAGGAAGCATTCTTTGTCCTTTACTTTTCAAAAAAATGATCTCTAAAAATAAATTTAAATTCAAGAAAAATCATATCATCACAGTAAGGTAAAGAAGATACCGAAAGGTATCTTCTTTTTTTATTGAGTCACTCGTTCACCGTTTCTTTCCTTTCTAATATAGCGCTTATTGTACTTGCAGCCACATTAGTTGGATTTTTAAAGATATCAAAGCCCAATAACATCGGGTTCTCCATCTCAGCCATTTTCCTAATGTTTTGAACCCTAGCTTTACGATCGAATTCAAAATAATGATAAGCATCTTTATAATCATGTTCAGACATTAATTTGGATAAATACATTGCATCTTCAAGTGCAAGGGACACTCCCTGACCTGTATCAGGAGAAATACCGTGCAAAGCGTCACCAATTAACACGACTCTATTTTTTGACCAACTTTCTAATGGCTTAAATTCAAATCGGCTTCTTGCATGTATTTGCCTTGAATTTTCAATCATACTAGGAATAGGTTCGCTCCAATCCTTAAATAATTTTAGCAACTCTATCTTCAGCTCTTCGGTCGTTTTTTGCTCTAGCTCCTTTGAAGAAATTTTTCTGTCTGAATAAACAGAACAAACCCAATGATAGTTCTCTATATCTCCAGAATGACATCTTGCTATCCCCATAATATTGTTTCCTTTTACGTAACTTGCAAAACTCTCATAATTCTTGCCGCATAAATCCTGCGAAGAAACAATTCCTTGAATAATTGAGTATCCCGCATAAAACATTGAGCATTGGTTAAATATATTTTGCCTTGTTTTTGAATGAATACCATCAGCTCCAACTAGTTCAGTTCCTGTCTCTTGCGTTCCATCCTCAAAATAAGCTGTAACCGAGGTTTCATCCTGATGCAAATTTATTAGTTTCTTTCCGTAATGAATACAAACTCCCTCATTTTGCGCTGTTTCTAGCAATATGTTCATTAATTTTGACCTAGCTATATATTGCATGGGGTAATAATGATTCTCCTCATCCACTAGAGTAAAAGTTGACATAACAGTCCCATACATATTAATCGTTTCATACACTTTAATGGACCAACTGTTCTTTAGCACTTCTTGTTTTAAACCAAGTGATTCTAATACATTCATTCCATTTGGGAAGATACCAAAAGCAGCACCAGCATCTTTTTTAATTGGATAACCCTCATACACGGAGCAACTAATTCCTTGTTTTTTTAAGAAAATCCCCATTGCAACTCCTGCAATTCCACCACCAATAATTAAAACATGTTTTTCGCTCACTTTTATCATCTCCCTTTTAAACAGACCGTTCGGTTTATATTTTAAACAGTTAAAGTTAACAAACACAATAGGGCAAATTTCCTATTTATAGAAATTACGGAAGATAAAACGGTGTCACTAACCTTATCTATTTAAAATAATAGTAACTGGATTTCAGACGTGAGCGATACTCTGCGACTTGACGCTATCATCATGGCAATCCTTTTATAAACAGAAAAAAAGAGGAGCAAACACATGGTTTACTCCTCTAACTTTGTTTCTTTACCTTTGGCTTCTTCATAGTCAGGTGTTTTCTTTGATAAGCCAAGACGATCATTTTCACCATTTCCAGGCATGTCGCTCATTTCTTTATACTCGTCTCCAAGTTTTTCATAGTATTTAAAAGTAGTTAATTCACGAGAAGAATCATCAGGCATATAAAATGCGAACTGAATATATTTTCCTCCATCGTAAACCCGAACTATAGAATTAGCCCTCGAAACATTTATTCTAGTATCATCGCCTTTATATTCTTTATATTGATTGATTACATCATCAATCGCATCATTATATTTATTGCCGCCGCACGCAGTTAAAACGAACATCATCATCAAACTAAGGAAAATAAAAAGGTTTTTCAAAATAAACATTACCTCCTTTTTCAATATTTAGTATAAACAAACATTTCGATTTTTTCCACCTTTTATCCATTTCCCTTAACCTGCACATTATCAACTAACCAACCATCTTTTTCTTTTTTCATAGTCGTTTGAACAATTAACACTTGATTCGTAGTAACTGAATTTGCAGTCGTTGAGATTTCTACAATGTTCAAAAACAATTCATGGGATTGATCTAGGGGTTTTGAATAACTCTCTAAAGAAAGTAATTCACTTTGCACACTGACTGTGTGCTTTTGATCAGAGCGAGAAGGGAATGCATAGTCAAATCCTTTTCCAGTTGTATGCTTCTTAACTGTCTCATATCGCTTATCTATGTCCGAGTAATTAAAAAACGCTTCAAAAAATGCCTTGTTTTCCGAAGCGCTGCTTGTTGATTCTATATGGTTCAATTCCTTAATTTTTTCTGTCAAAACTTCATTCTTATCCTTTAACTTTTCAATCTTATACGTTTGCTGTCCATTCGTGAAAAATCCCGTCAACAATATTAATAACAAACAAGACGAAGTCCATGCAATATGTGTTTTCATGTTTTCACTCCTAGTTATTTAATTCGTCCAAAAGATACAAGGTGATCTCTCCAATAACCTGATTTCAGATCAGAATATTCGATTCCACTGTCATTTGAATTAAACATTCTGCCATTGCCTACATAGATGCCGACGTGAGTAATGGCTTTTCCTTCATATGTGCCACCAAAGAACACTAAGTCACCCGCAGTCGCTTCTTTTTCACTTATTTTCTTTGTTGCCCCATGTTGTTCCTGTGCTGTTCTCGGAAGAGTAATTCCGGCTTTGGCGAAAGACCACTGAACAAGGCCCGAACAATCAAATCCAGTTTTCGGGTTTGAACCACCCCAGGCATACGGTTGCCCTTCATATTTCAAAGCTTCTTTCATGACCGTTTCATAGAAATCCATAGAACCATTCACAGGCTTCACATTTTTATCAGAGCCTTTCACATACCTCATGACATGGTCCACATAACTTGGGTCACCGTAGCTTTTCCAGCCCATTTTAAAAGCTTGCAATCGGCTGAAATCAAGTGCCAATTTCTTTGTGTATTTCCCGCCATTCTTTTTGACATAGTCTATAAAGCCAGAACCAAAGTTGTATGCCTGTAAGGTTAAACGAACATCACCGCCAGCCTGTTTAAAAACCTTCTTAAAATGTTTAATGCCTACTTCAATCGAACGTTCTGGGTCAGTTATGGAGTTGGGAGGTAAGCCGATACTTTCGGAACTTTGCATGATATCTAAAGAACGCCCACCACTTTCTTGCATGGTGAGCGCCATAATAATATTCACTTGATCAAAAACACCTTCCTGACGTGCGTACTTCTCAAATACAGCCCTAAATCGTTCGACTTCCGGTGCAATACCGACCGTTTCATATTCGCCATCCCCGCCGCCTATAAAATCGTCTCCAACTTGATTTTCCCTTGAAATCGTCATAACCACTACGATACATAAAACAAAAAAGAAGATAAAAGGAGCCGAGAACACCAAAGGAAGAACTACCTTTTTACTTATCATCTTGTTCTTTCATCCCTTCTCAGTCGATCTTCAACTTTTGACGAGGTGCGCCTTCTAATATCATTTAAAGACACTTGCTCAAATGTATTTACGTTTTGTTCAGTTCGCTTAATCGTTTGTGATGAAGGCTGATTTTCTCTTAAAACAGTCTTACTTTCAGCAGGTGCATCCGTCTGTTTTTTCTCAGCACGAATACCATCTGAATGAACTTTTGCGGGTTCAGATGGTCTGGTTTTTCGTTCATTATTGACAACAGGTTGATTCTCTACTTTTGTAGGTTGAGAGCTTTCAAAGCCATTCTGTGGTTCAGATTGACTCGTTATGACTTTTTGGTCTGAACGTTTGATGTCTGCTAATCTCTCTTGTGCTACAGGTTCACTTTTTGAGACAGAATCATCTTTCTGGACTTCAAAATCTTTTTGCATATCTGTTTCAGGATTCTGGTTTTGTTCTTCATAAACATACGCTTTTTGATCAGTACGTTCTGTGTCTTTATCACTCTCTTGTAAGACTGGTGCTCGATCAGAAGCAGTTTCTTCTTCATGTTGTAATGATGCATTATCAGTTTGTTGCTGGTTATTGGGCTGTTTAAGAAGCTGTTCAACATATTCTTTTTGATCTGTTCTAGCTGATTCATCCTTTTTATCCTGTAATATAGGCGCTCTTTTGGATAACTCTTCATTACCTTCTTGCAAAACGTCCTTCAGCATAGGAGAGTTTATTCCGTCTTTTCTCAATCTATCTAAATGGGATTGCTGTTTATTTTCTTTTGCATTCGCAAATGCTTCTTTTTGTTTCTCTTGTTCTTTCGACAGAGTTTGAGGATTTCGTTTTAAGTTTCGGCTATTATGATTAGATATTCCGTTAGCAGTCTCTTTTTGCGGGGTTCTTGAAATAGCATGAGTATTATCATACCCCATAGCAGCACCACTCGGTGAATTACCACCACTTCCACTTGGAGCACCATTTACGCCATCAGCATTCGAACCATCTTTTCTCCCCTTAAAATTCTTTGCAAAGTCAGTAAATACGCCCCCACCGTTACCCAATGTTCCACCTATTTTTTTTGCTTGTTCCCAAGCAGGCTGAACAATGTTTTGTCTCATATTTTCCATCATATTATTATCAACTGAAACAACTTTTCCAGCAGTCACAAACTTGATAATGGCATCCCTCTTGTGAAAACCAATCCACAAGATTGAGGCAAGGACAGCAACATTTAAAAGATACATTCCAAAACCATTTGGCGGTATTAACTTGTCAACGATAAAACAAGTCACGTACACAAACAGAACGATAACCCCTAACATTGCTTTTAGTAGGTAAACACTCCCCAAGCGTCCAAGGGTGACAAATCCCGAGTAAGCTAATTGGGGAACATACGCTAAGATGAAAGCGAATGGTACAAAGAATACAATCACTAGAGCGATTATTTGGAGCAAGAAGTTAAAGAACGCTAATGCTAAAAATGGTATCCCAATGACAATAGAAGCGACCACAGCAATAAAAGATTCTCCGAGTTGATTAAAAACATTCCCAGAGGTCATAGACTCATTTTCATATTCTTCAATTTCAGTATCCTTTATATGCTTCTGTTTTTCTTTTTCTCCGTCTTTTGACAGCTTGTATGAAAGCAATTTATCGACCCTTGATAATTTCTCTTTCGAATCACCTTTTTCATTAATTTTTGCTTCACTTGTTTCTCCAAAATTCACGATTAGAAATGGCTTCATCAAAGCAATGTCAAAGTATAGATTACGCATAACTGCGACTGTGCCTTCCATTTCCTTTCCTTTTTCAATAGCAGAACTGTCAGCAAAATTCCCTTCATCTTGAACAATGCCCACCAATCCATTTCCCGCAGTTAAAAGCTTTCCTTGTGCTTCTACAGACAAGGCATTCAACGCTTTCATGTAATAACCAGCGTTTGACATCCAAAGCCCGCCGATCACCATGACACAAATAAATAGAATACTCCGTCGCATTGCTTCTTTTACGCTACCTCTCACACAGAACAGGTAGACAACATAGGCGCACGTGAGGATGAATAAGGCTTCACCGAAATTCTTTTTCAGGGTTTTATAAACTGTTTTAGAGACGTTTGTAATGGAGTTTGCGAACTCGTCAATCGGTTGCAAGTTATACAAAATATCCATTCCCGCATCAACCACACGGACAATATTGCCTGCAAAAGAAAAAGTGACGTTTGTCAGTCCAACAAACGCCCCCTTGATTAAATCGTCAGATGCTTCATTATTCGCTTGATAGCGTGAGATAGGAAACCTCATCACCTTCAATTCCACGCCGCCAGCTTTTTCGATTTTTGGCTGCGTCGTTGTATCTCCATCAGCCGAAAATACTGTTACAGCTGAAGCAACAGTTAAAAACAGCAACACAATAGCCGACACAATCAAAATTCTTTTCTTTTTCATTACAACCACCTCCTAATCTAACCGAGTTAATAAATAAAATTGGTATCTGGCTTTCTCTAAGTCTCTCTGCGTTAGCAGTACGTTTTCGGGATATCGCTCATACAAAGAGAAGCAGATGGCTTTTTGATATTTCATATGTCTGAAAGTCTTTCGGTTTTGTTCAATCTTGATGCCTAATAATTTTTGAAGAAACTGTGCCGTTGATTTATGCCCAATAAAACTTTTGTATCGTCCGTCATAATGTCTCAACCATTGTTTAACTTCGTCCAATGTGATTTTTTCAGCTTTATAAAAGCCTGGACTCGTGACAACAAGAGAGTTTAAGAAAGCTATTTCCATGTACGATTCAACCCCTTTTACAAATATTTTTCTTCCGCATATGCGACGGCTTTTTTCTCAACTGTTTTCAGAGCACCTTGCCATTCTTCGAATAGGCATTCAATCGAAATTTTGGAGGTGCGGCCATAGTAATCTTTAAATAAGCATTGACCTTGGAACATGGATTCCATCATTTTTTGGTTTTCTTTTGTGACCTCCATATTCATCCACTTCAACACTTCTTCACGTTCGTTTGGTTCGTCAAAGGCAAAGGCAACACCGAAGTTTCCGGAATCTTCTTCTTTCAAAGCGTCTTTTGTGGATTGGGAAATGAAGTATTCCGCATTGTTGTATGAACGACCAATCCGGCGCATTTGTCTTTCTACTTTTTTTCCTTGTTGGGAAGTGGTGAATATCCATGCTTCATCTATAAATTCAACAGTTTGTTCATCTTGATTCATACCGAATAGTTCGCAGAACTTACCAAGCGCAAACATGACGGCACTAGACTTTAATTGTGATATGGTGTAGTTTTCAAGTCGCTCAGCATGATCAGGCAAATCCATATTTTCAACCTCTAAAATGGTGATTCGTTTTTCAAGTGACAATGCAGGGTTTGAACCATCATGAATACAAAGTTTCAAAATGGAATCTGACACAACCTCATTTAAATAGTCGCCAGCTTTTTGTACAGCTTCTTCCGGATGGTTCTGCATCCTCCGAATAATATCAAGTGAGCCGACCTGTTCGCCTTTTTGCTTCAACTCAATTACTTCTGACGTAGCACGAAGGAAAGCTGTGTTCACATCGTCTTTCCCTTTAAAGTCATATACTTGTTCAAAAATGACTTGAACTAGCTCTTTTGCTTTCATAGGAGGGAGGAAAGAAACAGGATCAAGCGCTCCCCAGTTGTGCGTATTTTCATGATCTAGCGTGATATAGTTGTATTTCTCTAAATGTGCAATATATAAGGGGAAATTCTCTCGAATGTACTCATCATTCAAGACTCTTTGAATCCACTTTCTCATTTCTTTTTTAGGGTCTATATACAGAGATTTGATGTTTAACATGCTGATATAGTTAAAGATCAATTTTGCCAGATATGACTTGCCGTTTCCTGTGTCTCCTGTGATTAAGCAGTGGGGAGAACGTGTCTTTGAACCTTTTAACTGTTGATTCGCTAAGAAAGGATGGAATAAGACAAAATCACGGCTGGACATAATGGCACTTTCTAAGTCTGTGTGCTCTTGAAAACGATCAACCCAACCGAGAAAGAATCCAATTTTCGAACCAATATCAGAGTTAACAGCGAAAAGACCTTCTGCAACTCCATCTTGTGTCGTTTTTTGAATCCAGTTCTTATCGGTTATATCTAACTTTTCACCAGGAAGCATTTTATAAAAAAGGTTTAGTTGATCAGCCACCGGAAGCCGGCATGTAATGCCAGCGCCTTTTAAATGCCTTTTGACAATCGTTGCTTTCCCCACACATTCTTTTTTTGTCTTTCCATGAACGACTATCACAGACAGCCAGTTCATCACGTGCACATCTTCTTTCTTTATTTCATCTTGTAAATGCCTTATCATTGTGGCACTTGTGACAGTAGAAACATCACTTCGATCGCCTGTGCTTTGTTGTTCTTTTTGTTCTTCTTTCAATTGCTGTCTTTTGAGGTTGAGGGCAGGCTTGGTAATGGACTTTGATTCCGTTTGAATTTTCATCTGTACTTCAACAGGGAAGGGAAGAGACT
>NZ_JAJFDG010000012.1:0-83256 GCF_020708615.1 Bacillus sp. LBG-1-113
GTGCACCCTTTTTGGTTTTTCACGCGCTTCTTTTTTTCGAAAAAGCGTCTCAAATAAAATCAAAGTTGTGCACCCTTTTTGGTTTTTCACGCGCTTCTTTTTTTCGAAAAAGCGTCTCAAATAAAATCAAAGTTGTGCACCCTTTTTGGTTTTTCACGCGCTTCTTTTTTTCGAAAAAGCGTCTCAAATAAAATCAAAGTTGTGCACCCTTTTTGGTTTTTCACGCGCTTCTTTTTTTCGAAAAAGCGTCTCAAATAAAATTAAAGTTGTGCACCCTTTTTGGTTTTTCACGCTTTTTTGTATAAACCTCTTCTCTAAGAGCAAACGCCAGCCTATAAAGTGCTTTTGCTTTCACTCGATAAAAGCTCCGCTGACTTAATCCCATTTCGGCATATACCTCATAATCATACATTTCATCCTGCTGCATATAGAGCATGACAATAACCTGGCGTTCCTTAAGCGAAAGACGGTTAACTGCTTTTTGGATCCTTTTCAAAAAACGGTTACGCTCAATCTCCCAATCAAGACGCTTTATCGCATTCTCTTCTGTTGAAGAATAAAACTCATTTGTAATACTCGGCGGCACAATGCTGTAAGTCGGTGTGATCTTTGGTAAAGAATCGTCTGGAACCTGTAAGAGATAAAGCCGGTATTGATCCAGCAACTTCTCAACTTTTAATTTAGTCGCTTGTTCGTTAATCTGAGGTAATTTCATTATCTTTTGACTCATGGTTTAATCTCCTTTTATAAATTCCAAGCAAAAAAAATCACTGAAGCAGACTGCTTTTTAAAGCTGTCTGTTTCAGTGATCTCCAGTTAACTGGTAGAGCATTGCATATTAAATAATTGTCTTAGTAAAACGGTTAAGCTGATAAAGAGCAATTGGGTATACTGTTTGGAAAATAAGTAATACATCTTCTTTTTCGGGATGAGGCCCAGCATGAGCACCTACAAGCGATAAATAATTATAGTATCCATTATATAGCCCTTTCCCTTCTTTATCATAAAACTTATTACTCTGGGTTAAAATAGGTGGGTTACTTAAAGATAATTTCTGCCTCATATTATTTTGCGAGTCATTTTCTCCATTACTTTTTTTATCTAAGTTTAAATACTTAGACATATCTAAGATTAAAGATTCAATAAACTTTCTAGCATTACTAGCGGCATTTCCCCATTCAGCTTTTACAAAAGCTTTCTCCGCATTCTGGATATGTAACAAGGAATCCGCAAAGATAGATTTATACTTTTCTAAAAGGGACTGAACTTCATTTTTCTGTTCTCCTATTGACCGACTAAATATTGTTTCTAACAAACCTCCTTTAAGAACATTAAAGCCGTCCAGTAACAGATGATTCTTAAGTAACTCCTTTTTATAAACCCTGTTCCTACCGAAAAGCGCTAAAGAATCTTTGAACATTTCATCATCGGAAAATATCTCCAAAGCTAGATCTTGAGCAATTTCCAACAAATTATCATCACTTATTTGCTCAGAAATTACATACTTAATCATATTAGTAATTTTTTTATTTACACTTACTTGTTCGCTCAAATCGATATCAAAATCATGTTTTAAGCAAAACATTTCAATTTCATTGTGTGTAGAAAAACCTTTTTGTTCGAATAATTCAACAATAGTTTTATGGCTAAAAATCAAAATTCTTCCCCCTCATCAATTCGAATCCGCTTCACTCTCTCTTGGTGTGTAATAATTTTTGTTTCACCATGGGAAGGAAGCTCTATCAACTTAGCTTTTCCATCTCCAACCACAACAGCAAAGTTATTCCTATACTTCATTATATCAATCTCCAGCCTTTTAGTACTATGGTTAATAATTAAATTTTCAATTCTCATTATTTTATCTCTCCGATTTCAATTTTGTTTGATATTCAAGCAAACAAGTATTCATTTTGGTTTTAAATCTCTCTTGCATATAAAAATTAAGTGCTTGTTCCGAATCTTCGAGCTGAATCGTTTTTTTCTCATAAACTAAAAACTCAATCAGCAGAATGAGAGAATAATAATTATACTGAAGCGCCGCTTGATACCATTCTCTAACCGTCATACCTACGCTCCAAATTTAAGAACAAGCCGTACTCTTTAATGAATACTAAAGTAACTGTACCAACAGGACCATTTCTCTGTTTAGAAATGATGATTTCGATGATGTTTTTACTTTCACTTTCCTTGTCATAATAATCATCCCGATAAAGAAACCCAATGACATCTGCGTCCTGCTCAATTTGCCCTGATTCTCTTATATCAGACATCATTGGGCGCTTATCCTGCCGCTGTTCTACGCCTCTTGAAAGCTGACTAAGAGCAATCACACAAATGTCTAACTCTCGAGCCATATGCTTGAGCATGCGACTTATTTCGCCTATTTCTTGTGTTCTGTTCCCCCTATATTTTGCTGATCCTGTAATCAGCTGCAAATAATCAATAATGATCAAGATATCTTTGCCGGCATACTCCCGTTTCATTTTTCTTGCCTTTGACCATATTTCGTTAACTGTGACGCCTGGACGATCAAATATTCTCAGATCAGCAGAACCAAGAATGCCATTTGCTTGTGAAAGCTTGTTCCAGTCATTCGCTGTCAAATTTCCCGTACGCATCGCATCTGCATTGATATTTCCGAGAATTGAAGCCATTCTTTTTAAGAGCTGCTTACGTGACATTTCAAGAGAGAAAATCCCTACCGCCCCGCCGCTATATTGATTTAATGCACTACCCATAAAATTAGCCGCAACGTTTAAGCAAAAAGCAGTTTTCCCGACAGACGGCCGAGCGGCAATGATGACCAATTCTTGCTTTTGAAAACCCGACGTCATTCGGTCAAGCTCTGCAAAACCGCTTCGCATACCAGTAATTTCCTCTTTTGGGATTGCTAGCTCCTCGTAAATGTCTAAGAGGTCATTTTGTATTGCCCCGTCCTCTTCTTCGCCTGTAGCGTCTTCTAAGCGCATTAAATTGGATATGCTCGTTTGAATAGTTGCGGACACATCTCCATGAGCGGCATTTTGCTCGATTTCCTCCGCGATCTTACTCATTTCTCTTTTTTGCCAATACTCAAATATAAGCTTTTCGTAAAAAGAAATATTGGCGGTGGTCGGCACAGACTCGATTAAGTCGGATAAATATTTGTGCCCGCCAACGCTGCCGATGTTGTCACGTCCTACTTGCTCCACGATTGCAACCAAATCTATCGGGACGCCTTTGGAATCTAGTTCAATCATCGCGGCTAATAAATTTCTATGTTTGAACTGTGATAAATGGAGCGGCTTAATGCGACTGTCTTTTAATAGTTCAGGCTCTAAAAGGAGCGCCCCTAAAAAGGACTGCTCAGCATCTATGTTGTATAAAAATTGGTTCGTGTCCATTTAATCACCAATCCCAAGCATTCGTCTGATTTCTGCTTTTGATTTCTCTATGGATGCCCTCTCTTGATCTGTTAGCTCGTTAGGAGCAGCCATTTTGGCAAGATACTCTTTTGTTTCCTCTACAGAGGGAATTGCATTCATCCGGTCAACTGTAGCAGGCTTTGCATTCAACAAGTCCGCAACCTTCGGCGGAAACTTATTCAATCGGCAAAAGTTGATTAGATTGCGGCGTACTTCCTCGTATTCAGCTTCTTGTAAAAGCTCATGCCAAGAATCAATTTTTTCTTGTGTAATCTCAAAGTGATCAAAATATTGTTTGATAAGAGACATGATTTCAAAGGTTTGTTTTTTAATCATCCAAATTAAACTCCTCTCCTTTAGGTGTAACAGTTCTCTTTGCTGTCTCCTGTTCTTTATCACTCTTAATCTTGGTCACAAGCCTATCAAACTGTTTTCGAAGGCTGGATGGACTTAGGATATTGGTTTTCCAAAAGCTGTCCTGTTGTGACCACCTAATTAAGTATTTGATTTGTTTGTCTGTCCGTTTATCTCTATCTCGGATTAACCTAAATTCATTTGCCCATTTTTCAAGATTGGGCTTTTTAGCATCAGGATTATTTTTAAGAATTTCTTGAAACAAAATTTCTGCATTATCCATGTCGCAAATTTCATATTTGAGACGAGAAGTATTTATATTCTTTTCATTCTTTACATTCTTATCATTCTTGATTGTGTGTTTTTGTGTCGCTTTCGTGTCGTTTTCGTGTTCGATCACTGTCCTTTTTTCTTCCTCTGAATCATGGTAAACCCCATAATTCACAATGGTTATAAGCGTTTTTTTAGTGTCTTTTTTGAAATCAATCATTTCATCTTTCCGCAACAGATCGAGAAATTGCGTTACCTTGGTATTAGACCATGACCAACGCTCACCAAGTTTACGAATTGAGGAAATAAATTGACCTCTCTTCACCTCGTAAAGCTCATTTCCTAGAACGAATTTATTATCTTTATGACTGGCCATCATGAGTAAATCGAGCCAAGCTTCATATTTAGAAAACTTCCTTTTCTCTTGATAAATCCAGTGATCTTGAACACTTCTATGAAGCTTTATCCAACCAATCATTAGAATCACCTTTTACTTGTAAAAATTCAATTCATCACTATAAGCCACTTCTCCCATGAGATAGCGGAAACCGGCAATAAATCCTGATACAAAAGCATCTTCGCTTTCATATGCTGCTTTTGTTGAATAAGCCTCATCAAAATCCTGCAAAAGTGGTTTTAAATCTGCCGGCAGCTTCTCGCTTAAGACTGCATAAAGCTTATTCATTCTTTCGCTTGCTTTAGCTGTTTTTTGTGACCATTCAATATTCTCTTTGTCACTATCTAATGGCTCATGCAATGCCTTCGTCGCTATCAATTTGAGCATAGTAACCATACCGGCATCATAAAACTTTCCGCATACAGTCGTTTTATTTATATCCGCTCCGATCTGTTCCCCAATAGCAGCTATTTTTGTAGGCGTACCCATTAATTTCATAATTGAACTCTCCCCGCATTTAATTTATAAGATTGATATTTTTGTTGAATCGTGGTATTGTCTATTCAAATAAATCAAGAAAAAGTGCTGCAACACTCTTTCTTGACCATAAAAACTTTCACATTAATGTTTATCTCCACAATTTTGTGGAGATAGACTTTGAGGCTGCTCAAAAGCAAACCGCTAGGGTTTAACCCAGACAAACGCTTGCTTTATCAAAATCAAATTCGTAAACCCCTTTTGTTAGCACTCCGTTTTTTCTTCTTTTTATAAAATTCACTAAACGAAGTTTTTCGTTGAGAGGAATTCTTTTGTCGATTAAAATTATTCCTAACTTACATAGCTATCAATTCAACATTACATGGCAGACCGCGTTCAGTAGCTTTTCACTCCACAAAGTTAAGAAGTAAGTCTCATTAGTACTTCTGACTACACTCAGTTATCACTCATGGGTTAGGCTCCTTTATAGCTTTAACCACGTCAATATTTTTCCTAATCCATTCTAAAACCATGTCTCGAGGAAATAATATTCTTTCCCCTACTTTCAATTTAGGAAAGTCTGGCCTGTTAATGATATGTGCGTCAAGTGTTTGAGAACTGACATTAAAAATGTGTTTTGCTAATTGAGCTTTACTGATCATATAAGGAAGGTCATGTTCATTACGATTATCCTCGATTATTGATGTTGCAACTTCTTGAAGCAAATCATATAAATTATTTCTAAATGAATCAGAATCAGCTCTCATTGTTAATTCAAACAACTTATCTTACCTCCTTAGGATGCACACTCTTCTCGTTCAATTATGGGCAAAATGCCCTTTTTGTTTTTTAACATATCGTAGATAAACAATCGCCCTTTCTGAGTCCAATAAGTGTGAAGCTTGCTTTTATCAGAGTCTATTGCGTGAGTCTTACTTTGTGTGTAACCTTTATCAGCATATTTCTGATATAGCAACCAACAGTCGCCCTGCTTAAATTGAATTCCTAACTCATGGAGAAGTTTGTTCATCTTAGTTCCACTCATTCCATAGTCTTTAGCTATCTTGCTGATTGAAAGTAAGGATTTATTCTGTAAAACCAAATCATAGTAAGAAGCTTTAGGTTGTATCTCATTTATCATTTGATTTTTCTGTGCATTTTCCAGAAGAAGATGTTCATTCTTTTCTGCAAGATCAGCAGCAAGCCGTAAAGCTTCTGGTAATGACTGAGGAATGTTAGGTCTAAGTTTGTTTTCCATCTCTTCAAACTTTGTTACATAGGCAGCTGTAAACAGAACACCCTTCTCACCAGTCATTTTGTTTGCAACCATGTCGCAGCCTTTACGTGTAAGTAAGAAATGTTTATAGGACTTTCCTGTTCCGGCTTCATATGTACTTTCAATGAAGAATTGGTCAGCCCTCAGAATTGAGTTTTGACTCAACACCTTTACATAACCATCAATATCTCTTGTTAAATTGTCGTGCCTCTTTCCAATCATCTCCGCCACTTCACGGCTATCCACCAAAAGTTGTCCGTTTGATTCAATTAAATTTAAAGAGTTATTCATCTTCATTCTCCTTTACCATCTTCATAAGTTAAAGGAACAAGATTTTTAACGGATGCAATTTTGCGTCGGTTAAAAAATCTAACGCCCAAAATTTGGATTAGTTAATAAGACTTGATTGTAACCTGCAATAACTCTTGTTAAATGGAAATGTTTCTTTCCAATCATCTCAGCTACTTCACGACTATTAATGAATAATTGATTGCTCTTATTAAAAATACTTGGAATCATTTAACACCACTTCTTTTACAATAAATTGAATAAAGTATAAAATATTGAAGATTCAAACGTCACTTCCCCTTGCGTTATTTTAAATGACGGTTTATAATAATGACATACGAAGTGGGGAAATCAATCTTGTTCTTCTGCTAGGTCTGGAAAGAGGTCTTCAGCAGTTGTTCCAAAATAGTTTGCAATCTTGAAAAGAAGTTTTGCATCAGGATTTCCGCGCCCACTTTCAATATTACGAATATGGCTTTCACTAACATTTAAAACTAAAGAAAGTTGACGTTGAGAGATTTGAAACTGATTTCGATACTTTCGAAATTGTTCTCTACGACGTGTACTCATTAAGTGATCTCCTTTCAGTTATTATATTGTGCTTTTTATTGACACCCTCATAATAACAGTCATTTAAAAACACGTCAACCCTAAAAACGTCATTTTTAATGAACTTTCTTTATTAGGGGGCAAATAAATGAATCCAGAAGAAAAAAAACGCATGGGACTGCGTATAAGAGAACTTAGAAAACAAATTAATTTATCACAAGAAGCTCTTGCAGAAAGATTAGAAATGAAAAGAACTAATATAGCAAATTATGAAGCTGGAAGAGTTGTCCCACCAGGTAATGTGTTATTGGAATTAGCGAAAATTTTTGGAGTTACAACTGATTATTTATTAGGTCGTTCTGACGATCCGAACGGCGAAGTTTCTCTATTAGATGATGATCTTCACCAAATACAAAGAGCTAAGAAAAAATTAAAGACTCAAGCAGAACGAGACAGGATGGATCGTATGGTTGAAATGATTAAATTATCTTTTGTTGATGCTTTCGAAGAAGATGATGATGATGATGACGAAGATCTATAAAGCTGACTATAAAAAAGCAGAAAAAAAAGCTCACGAACTACTCAAAAAGTGTGGAGTTAACGAACTACCAATAAAGGTAAAAAAATTAGCTAAAAAATTCTCAAACCTAAAAATCAGGAATTATACATGGTATGCAAAAAAGTGGGGTTTGACAATTGACGAAGTTTGTGAATTAGTCGAGTCTGATGAAGGTTGTTGCTGGTATATAAAATCCCAAAAACAATTTATGATCTTATATAACGATACTGTCGAGAATAAAGGACGAAAAAGATGGACAATAGCTCATGAATTAGGGCATTTTATGTTAAAGCACAATGAAATCGCCGGAAAAGCAATATTAGCAAGAAGCTCACTATCCGATGAAGAATATGAGGTATTTGAGAAAGAGGCTAATTGTTTTGCAAGAAATTTACTGGCACCAGCCCCGGTACTAAGAGAGTTAAAGCCAGCCAGTCCACACTTTATTTCAGATATATGTAATATTTCTTACGAAGCTTCCGAAAATATTTATAATTTTTTACTTAAAGGAGTTAGGATGGGTATATCTTATTCAAAAAGACACCCTTCCCTAAAAATTTTTAAAGATTTCATATGGAAAAAGAAAAATACACATTACTGTTCAAATTGCACATGTTCTTTTATTAAAGAGAACCCAAACTATTGTCTTATCTGCGGAAACTACGAAATTCGTAAAGGAGATTATTTTGAGATGATATATTCAAGTATCGAATTAACAGATTCACATCATGCAAAAGAGTGTCCAAAATGCTCAAATGAAAAAGTAACAGGAGACTATTGTCAAGTTTGTGGCACTTACTTAGTTAATAGATGTACAGGACTAACTCCTGGCGAGAGAGAACATAATTACAACACTCACCGTATTTTTTGGCATTCTCATGAAAGAGGGTGTGGCGAATTACTTGAGGGTGATGCACGTTTTTGCTCAAAATGTGGCTCTACATCTACTTTTTACGAGGAAGGTATTTTGGATAAATGGGAAGAAGAAAAGGGAAACAAAAAAATACAGCAACTAGAAGATCCTTTTGCCGAAAATCAAACAAAATCACCAAACAATCAATTAATACTGCCAGACGAATTACCTTTCTGAGAAACTCTAAAGCTATCAAGTTTTTATTGGAGGATTAAAAATGGCTACATTCAGAAAAAGAGGAGACAAGTGGGAATATCGTGTCTCCTTTAAGGACCCTTTTACTCTCAAATATAAAATAAAATCAAAGAGTGGTTTTAAAACAAAAAAAGAAGCTCAAAAAGCTGCTGCAGAACAAGAAAAACAAATAGCTGTCGGATTTGAATTTGATACAAAAACCATGTCACTTGAGCAATTTTTATTTAGCTGGCTACATGAATACAAAAAAGACACCGTTAGAAAGAATACATACGAACTCCACGAACGAAACATCAAGAATCATATTCTTCCTTACTTCAAAAACATCAATATTACAGATATTAAACCTATTATGTATCAAAAATTTCTTAACTATTTAACTGATCAGGGATACAGCAAACGCACTGTGGAAATTATACACGGTACAATGTTTAACGCGTTTAGTAAAGCTGTCATCATAGGAAAATTAGCAAAAAACCCTTGTTACGGAGCCACAATATCAAATAAGAATGAAAAGAAAAAAGGTGCACTCGAATACATGCTTTCTGAGGATATTCCGAAATTTCTTCAGGAAGCATATAAGTATAACTATATATATTACATCTTTTTTAGAACGCTCATAGAGACCGGTATGCGTAAAGGTGAAGCTGCTGCTCTTCAATGGACAGATATCAACTTAAGAGAGAATTACATAGACATTAAAAACACCCTAGATTTTTCTGCAAAAACAGCTGCTGAACTCTTCGGCGAAACTAAAACTTATGAATCCAAAAGAAGAATATCAATTGGCGCTTCCCTTTCTGCTGCTTTACAAAAACATAAGAAGTGGCAATTTGAGAATAAACAAATGTTACAGGATGATTATAAACATGATCTCAATTTAGTATTTTGCAGAGTTGACGGGAATTTTTTACCTAAGTCCACCCTTTTTAATGCGTTTAATCGTATTTTAAAGCGAGCTGACATAAATAAAATGCCTATCCACGCATTACGGCATACACATGCTGTTTTACTTTTAGAGTCAGGCGCTGATATGAAATACATTCAAGAACGTTTAGGACATAAAAGCATGATGGTAACTGCCGATGTTTATTCACATATTAGTAAGAAGCTTGACCAAAACCGAATAAAGGATTACGAGAAATACGTGTCCTCAATTGTGGAGTTAGATTCATAACTTCAAGTTTTTTTGGTCATATTTTGGTCAAGGACCAAAAATATCGATCTCTTAATATTATGACCAAAATTTAAAAATCCCCTGACACCAATAGTGCCAAGGGATTGAAAGATTAATACTGAGACATATACTGTTCGCGTTCCCAAGGGTGAACTTGTGTGCGGAACATATCCCACTCGATTTCTTTTGCTTCGATGAAGTGCTCGAATAGGTGCTCGCCTAGAGCTTTGACCATCACTTCGTTTGATTTGAATTCGTCTAATGCTTCAGCAAGTGTTGCAGGAAGGTCGACGATTCCATTTTCCATGCGCTCTTCTTTGCTCATCACGTAGATGTTGCGGTCGATTGGAGCTGGTGCTTCTAGTTTGTTTTTGATTCCGTCTAAACCTGCAGCAAGCAATACGCTAAGAGCAAGGTACGGATTCGCAGCTGGATCTACGCTGCGCACTTCAACACGTGTGCTGATGCCTCGGGAAGCCGGAATACGGATAAGCGGGCTTCTGTTTTGCGCGCTCCATGCAACGTAGCAAGGTGCTTCATAGCCAGGAACAAGACGTTTGTAAGAGTTTACTGTCGGGTTTGTTACTGCTGTAAAGCTTGTTGCGTGCTTCACAATACCTGCAATGAAGTGTTTCGCTGTTTCACTTAACTGAAGATCTGCGTTTGCATCATAGAATGAGTTAACGCCATCTTTGAAGAGTGATAGATTGCAGTGCATACCTGAACCGTTTACACCAAATAATGGTTTTGGCATAAATGTCGCATGCAGACCGTGTTTGCGGGCAATTGTTTTTACTACTAATTTAAACGTTTGGATGTCGTCACAAGAGCGGACGGCACCGGCATATTTGAAGTCGATTTCGTGCTGGCCAGGCGCTACCTCGTGGTGAGATGCTTCGATTTCAAAGCCCATCTCTTCAAGCTCAAGAACGATATCGCGGCGGCAGTTTTCTCCCAGGTCAGTTGGAGCTAAGTCGAAATATCCGCCTTTGTCGTTTAATTCAAGCGTCGGTTCGCCTTTTTCATCTAATTTGAATAAGAAGAATTCAGGCTCAGGTCCAAGGTTGAAATCACTGAAGCCCAGGTCTTCCATTTCTTTCAATATCCGTTTTAAGTTGTTTCGCGGGTCACCTTCGAAAGGTGTGCCATCCGGATTGTAAATATCACAGATGAAACGTGCTACTTTACCTTTTTCAGCTGTCCATGGGAAGATAACAAATGTATTTAGATCAGGATACAGGTACATATCTGATTCTTCGATGCGAACGAAACCTTCAATGGAAGATCCGTCAAACATGACCTTATTATCAAGTGCTTTTTGAAGCTGGCTTACAGGAATCTCAACGTTCTTGATTGTTCCAAGAATGTCGGTAAATTGCAGGCGGATGTACTTGACGTTTTCCTCATTTACTAATTTTACGATATCTTCTCTTGTGTACTTTGCCATTTCGTAAAACTCCTCCTCTAAAAGGTAAATGTATATAGCAAAACAGTTGCTAACGGATTAATGAAAGAAGCGAGACATGTCGCCTTGTCGGAATGTATTCCCTCTTTGAAATCGGCCGGCTTGCATAAGCTCGTTTTTCAGGAGCTGTCTCAGTTCGTCATCAGACAGATCATGTTTCATTGGTTTCTTTGTCTTTTCATTTTGTTTCTGTTCCGGCTCGGCCGATGCTTTCGCCAGAATTTGTTTAATTCCTGCCATGTTTACACCTTGTTCAATCAGGTGTTTAATTTCTAACAGTTTATCTACATCGTGAAATGAGAATAATCGTCTATTTCCTTCGCTTCTAGCTGGAAATATCAGTCCATTTTCCTCATAATACCGAATTTGTCTTGCTGATAATTCGGTCAACTGCATGACAATTCCTATTGGAAATAAAGGCATTGAGCGGCGAATGTTATCACTCATCTCAATTTCCTCCTTTTCTTAACTTAGTTTCATTATAGGTGATGTTATATTTTGTGTCAATAACATGTGAGGATTCTTAACATGAAATTCAGTGAAAATTTGAAACTATTCAAATTAATTTCTTATCCATTAAAGAATCCACTGCACTGCATATGGCATTTTTCACGTGCGCATAGGTTAATCCTCCCTGAACATACGCTACATACGGCGGGCGGATAGGGCCATCAGCTGATAATTCAATGCTTGCTCCTTGTATAAATGTGCCCGCTGCCATAATCACATCGTCCTCGTATCCAGGCATGTAGCTCGGATACGGAGTTACGTGAGCATTGATAGGCGACGCATATTGAATCGCCTGACAAAAGGCAATCATCTTTTCCCTGTCAGAAAACTCTACAGATTGAATTAAGTCTGTTCTTTTCGCGTCCCAGCTCGGGTTAGATGTGAACCCCAGTTTTTCAAGAAATCTGGCTGTAAACACCGCTCCCTTTAAGCTTTGAGATACAACATGAGGTGCCAAAAAGAAACCTTGGTACATTTCCTGGAGCGAGTACAGCGACGCTCCGGCTTCCCGGCCGATGCCCGGTGAAGTCATTCGATATGAACAAGCCTCGATCCATTCAGATTTCCCAACGAGGTACCCGCCTGTTTTGGCTAGACCGCCTCCCGGATTCTTGATAAGAGATCCCGCCATGAGATCAGCGCCTACATGACAAGGTTCAAGCTCTTCTACAAATTCTCCATAACAGTTGTCCACAAAAACAATAAGGTTTTCATTGATTTCCTTTACAAAACGGATCATTTCTTTAATTTCACTAATTAAGAAAGAAGGACGATTGGCATATCCTTTTGAGCGCTGAATGCCGATCACCTTTGTCTTCGGATTGATAGCTGCAGCGACAGCATCGTAATCTACTTTTCCGTCTTCAGTCAGGTCAACCGCATTGTAGCCGATTTGGAAATCCTTTAGCGATCCAGAATTTTCGCCGCCTCTGACGCCGACAATTTCTTCCAACGTATCATACGGCTTGCCTGTCATATAAAGCAGCTCGTCCCCCGGTCTGAGGACACCGAATAAAGCAATGGAAATCGCATGTGTGCCTGAGATAATTTGGGGCCTTACAAGCCCAGCTTCTCCGCCAAACACATCTGCATAAATGCTTTCAAGTGTGTCCCTTCCGATGTCATCATAGCCGTATCCTGTAGACGGTGTAAAATGAGTGTCGCTGACCTTGTGTTTCCTATAGCTTTGAAGCACTCTCCATTCATTGCGTTCACTGATTTCTTCTATTTGTTTATGAACGGCGGCAATTTCCGACTCCACTTCCATTGCTGTTTTTTTTAATAAATCTCCGTGTGTTAAAGTTTCGAACATGTCCTTGTATTCCCTTCTTACATATACTTCTTCAATTCACCGATGATGCTTTGCTCTTCTTGTACATATCCTGATATGTCGTACTGTTCGTTTTCTTCATTAAAATAAAAACGGTCAACCATCGTTTCGGATTTGATTCTGGAGAGAAGCTTGCCTTCACCTGCCGGTACCTGCGCTTCAAAAGGCGTTAGCAGCTCTTGGCGCAAATAACGCTGGATGGCTTCTTTAAACTTTTCAGCATCCTCCTCAAATCTCGCACTGACCATGATATGATTCTTCCCAACGGACGGGATAAAGTCAGGCAGCTTTTGATCGCGTTTATTGTAAGTCGTCAGCACCGGGATATCATCTGCTTCAAGCTCTTCCAGCAAGCGAAGCACTGTTTTTTCGTGCCCTGCGTAATCCTCATTTGAGGAATCAATCAGATGCAGAATCACATCCGCTTCTTTTACTTCTTCAAGCGTTGAGCGGAATGCAGCGATCAGTGTCGTCGGAAGATCTTGAATAAAACCGACCGTATCTGAAAGGAGCACGCTGTAGCCGCTTGGCAGCACCATTTTTCTGGTCATAGGGTCCAGTGTGGCGAACAGAAGGTCTTCTTCATAGCTGTCAGCGCTTGTCAGTCGGTTAAACCACGTTGATTTCCCCGCGTTCGTATACCCGACAAGAGCGATTTGCAGCACACCGTTTTTCTTTCTTCTTTCACGGTAGCGGCTTCTATGGCGAATGACGGCGGATAACTGCGTGTTAATTTCGTGAATGCGATTTCTAATATGGCGGCGGTCGGTTTCCAGTTTTGTTTCCCCCGGTCCTCTCGCGCCGATCCCTCCGCCTTGCCGGGAAAGGTTGATCCCCTGTCCCGTCAGACGCGGGAGCGCATACTGCAGCTGCGCCAGCTCAATTTGAAGCTTTCCTTCCCGTGTTCTTGCTCTTTTCGCGAAAATATCTAATATCAATTGCGTGCGGTCGATGATTTTCACTTCAATCGCAGTGGCCAAGGACTTTAGCTGACTTGGTGACAGTTCATCATTAAAAATAAGGAGATCGGCTTCAAGCTCTTCAACGAGCGCCTTCAGCTCTTCAACCTTCCCTTTTCCTATATATGTAGCTGCGTCGGCCCGGTTTCTTTTTTGCGTGACGCTGGTCAATACCGTTCCCTCTGCTGTTTTTGTCAGTGATGCAAGCTCTTCCATGGAATTTTCAAAATGCTCATCTGTGATATGCGGCAGCTGACATCCGACTAAAATGGCCTTTTCCTGTCTTGTTTCTTGTTCGTTCAAATGGATGTTCCTTTCTTTTGCATATTGTGGGCAGTAGTATTATCATACCAAACCCTGCATGTGTATACCACAAAACGATTCCTGTGCAAAGCAAGAAATACATTAGAAAAAAAGACCTCTCACAGCAAGAGGTCTATACCGAGCCAGCGGCGTCTTCTTTAATTGAGAGATCTTGGCTTTTAATGGTCATCAAATCGCTTTTTAAGTATTGGTCGCCCATTAGAAGTCTCATGGCTTGCGCTCTAATCGATTTTTCAATGACATTTCTGACAAAACGGCCATTGCTGAATTTAATGGGACTTGTTGTGCTTTTGACTGTCATTAAGTAATCCTTTAATTTCCATTCGGCTTCCTGACTGAGCTGGTATTCCCGTTCTGCGATCATTCGTTTCGCAATTTCCATAAGCTGGTTGACAGAATAATCCGGAAAATCGATGGAGATGGGAAATCTGGATTGGAGACCGGGATTCAATGATAAAAAATGCTCCATTTCCCGTGAATATCCGGCAAGAATTAAAATGAATTCATGCTGTTTGTCTTCCATGTGCTTCACGAGCGTGTCAATCGCTTCTTTCCCAAAGTCCTTTTCGCCGCCTCTTGCAAGGGAATAGGCTTCGTCTATAAATAATATGCCGCCTAATGACTTTTTGATTAAATCCCTCGTTTTTTGGGCGGTGTGGCCAATGTATTCCCCGACCAAATCAGCACGTTCCGCTTCGATCAGGTGACCTTTAGACAGTACGTTCATTTCAAAGAACAGCCGGCCGATAAGCCGCGCAACTGTCGTTTTCCCAGTCCCTGGATTCCCTTTAAACATCATATGCAGCGCTTGCTTTCCCACCTTTAAGCCTTGTTCCGCACGTTTTTGATTGACAAAAATCCATGCGTATATTTCCTTAATGTTTCGCTTCATTTCCTCCATTCCAACCAGTGTGTTCATCTCTTTTTCTATTTCCTTCAAAATGCCGTGCTTAGCTTCGTTTTTTTGCAAAGCGGCTTGATACTCCGCTTCTGCCTCAGCATTTGTCAGCACCTGCTTTTGTCCGTTAAGAATAATGTTGATCTGTCCGTTGTTTTTATAAGTCACAGCGCGCTCCAACATTTTCACCTCTCAATTCTCTCTATATGATATTCAAGCGTATGCCTTATGTGACAAACGCCTATCATGTGTCGAAACAAATGCTTTTTTTCGGGAACCATGGGGAATCCTGCGCTTTCCCGAGAAATACTTTATTTCTTATTGTATTCACGGAGACAGGGTGGACAAACCAAGAGATTTTATTTTTAGCAAATTTGTTAGAACACACAGCTATGAAGGTGATATTTCTTTGATGTATAAACCTCCGTCAGTATATTCTCGATGCCGGCGTCTGTTATTTCTATTTGTAAAACAGTATATTGCGCAGATATGCTCGGGATGAGCTGATGAATTTGTGAATCATCAGATATATGAAAGTATAACGTGTCCCCTTTCACTTCAGTAGGTTGACATGAAAGTGAATTCCAGTCTGCATAACGGCGTTTACTTCAACAGCCAAGCTTCTCTTACTGTTCGTCAATTGTGACAGCTTTTCTTTTGGTCCGTCGAATTTGATTTCTCCCTCATCAATCAGGATGATCCGTTTACATAAACGTTCAATGTCATCAATTGATGAGAGGTGAGAGGTGAGAGAATCGTCGTTTTATCCTCAGTATTTATGTGATGAAGAAATTGCTGTGTCTACTTTTCGCAACAATATCCTAAAACGATTGTCGGCTCATCGAGAAAGAGGATTTTGGCGTGATGTATAAAAGCAGCTACAGCTTCCCCTTTCATTCGCAGTCCTAAGGAGGGCTGTCTGACCGGTGTGTCTAAGAAACTTTCATGTCTAACATCGAAATAAAATCACTCATTCTTTCCTTATAATCTTTGTCCGGCACTTGGTATATCGCCTTTAACAGCAAACGAATCCCGAAATGGAGGATCGCACCATAGCTGTGTAAAAAAAGCAGACTTTTAGCAACCTTCCTGTCGCATCCTGTTGATTTGTGCGCTTTCCCGAGAAATAATTTTACGTGTAACAAGGGTTAATTTCCTCATTTTTCAGCCGGATGATAATCGTACAAGCAGAAGCCGTCTTTTTTCATATCCTGTAATGAGGTGATGGAGAATGGTTAAAATTTTTATCGATCCAGGTCATGGCGGGTCCGACCCAGGCGCAACAGGCAATGGTCTTCAAGAAAAAACGTTAACCCTGCAAATTGCGTTAGCTTTACGCACTATATTGACGAATGAGTATGAGGGTGTCACTGTGCTGCTGAGCCGGACAAGCGACCAATACGTCAGCTTAAGCGACCGGACAAATGCTGCAAATAACTGGGGAGCAGATTTCTTTTTATCCATTCACATTAATGCCGGGGGCGGAACAGGTTTCGAAAGCTACATTTATCCGGGAGTCGGAGCACCGACAACGACTTATCAATCGGAGATTCACTCTGAAGTCATACAAGCTGTCGACTTTTCCGACCGCGGCAAAAAAACAGCAAACTTCCACGTATTAAGGGAATCCTCAATGCCTGCCCTGCTTACGGAAAACGGTTTTATTGATACGGTTACAGATGCGAACAAGCTTAAAACGAGCAGCTTTATTCAAAGCTTGGCAAGAGGACATGCAAACGGGTTGGAGCAAGCCTTCAGCCTTCAAAAGACATCCGACTCAAGATTATATAAGGTTCAAATTGGCGCTTTTAAGGTCAAAGCAAATGCGGACAATCTTGCAAGCAGCGCAGAGTCTAAGGGCTTTGACGCCATTGTGCTCTTGAAGGACGGATTATATAAGGTGCAGATCGGCGCATTTTCCTCCAAAGGTAATGCTGACGCCCTTGCCGCCAGAGCAGATAATGCCGGGTTTGACGCTGTGGTCATCCAAGAGTCATAATATTATTGCAGACGAGCATGCCTGATAAAAAAACCCGGTTCCTCTTCATGAGAAACCGGGTTTTTTTATTCAAGAATGTCAACCACAAATTGCGACCATGTTTCCAGTCGGTTATAAATGTCTGTTTGTTTTAGTTCCGAAGTTTTCATCCATTTACCCGCGATTTGCTCTTTCTCTTTGACTTCCACATGTGAGCCGGGCTTTAATTGAAGCGCAGATAGAATACCGATATGCACTTTACCGACACTGTTGTCATCATCATTGATCAAACCTAATGTGATAATGGCCTGCTTATCCTCTTCTTCGATTTGCAGTTCTTCATCAAGCTCCCGGTCTGTGTTCAGCTTTAAGACCTCGGCAAAGGAAGCGGCTCCTTCAATATGATTCATATGGCCGCCAAAGCCAAGAGAAAGCTTATTGTGAAGACGTGATTCTCCGCCGCCAGCCAGCCGCTCATAGAGGAAAACTTCATCCTCGCGTTTAATGACGACATAAGGAATCGGCTGCTTATAATGAGGATCTTCTTCGGCGTCTCCCCTTCTCATTTCACGATAGGTCGCCTCAATTTGAGCCATAATTTCTGCTACTCGGGCATCTTCACTGTTTACGCCTTGAAAAGTCAATTTTTCTTTTTTAAACACTTCATCGCGCGGAGCGACCAAAATGATTTCGTCCATTTTTCCCATGATTACTGCGTCCTCCTATTTCAACCTTCAAGCCGAAAAGAGCAGATATTATATCTGCTCTTTTTCATCATCAAAGAAAAAGTCGTCGTCTTTGATCGGCTCAACGGTCGCCTTTTTGTACCCGTTCCCCTTCATGGAGAAGAAGTCATGTGATTTTGTCTTTGTATTTAATCCGTTTAAAACGATCGGATTAATGTCTTCCTCTTCAAAGTACGGATCAAATCCAAGGTTCATCAGCGCTTTATTCGCATTATAGCGGATGAACTTCTTGACATCGTGCGAGAGTCCGACTTGATCGTATAAGTCCTCGGTATACTCAAGCTCATTCTCATAAAGCTCATTCAAAAGGTCAATGGCAAATTCGCGAAGTTCTGCTTTTGTCTCTTCTGTCTGCTTATTGTAAATTTCTTGAGCGAGAAGTCCGACATAAACACCGTGAATCGCTTCATCACGAAGGATCAGGTTGATGATTTCACCGCTTTGCATCAGTTTTCCTTGTCCGTAGAAATATAACGGATAATAGAAACCGCTGTAGAATAGGAAGCTTTCTAAATACACAGATGCAACCATGGCTTTGAACAGTGAAATCTCGTCATCTTTTTTAATCGCTTTGTAGAGTCCGACGATGATTTGCGCTTTTTTCTGCAAAAATTTGTTTTGTTTGACCCATTCGAATACTTCATTAATCGTTTCAGTCGGTGCCAGTGTCATGAAAATATTAGAGTACGATTTTGCGTGAACGGCGTTCTCCATCATCGCCATAAAATTCAGCACGGCTTTCCGCTGGTGGCCGTCTACGTGTTCAGCCACGATCGGCATTCCTGTATTCCCCTGCTCTGTATCAAGAAGAGTCAATCCGGCCAGTACCTTCATATACGTGTCTTGCTCGTTTTTCCCGAGGTACTTCCATGTGAGGAGATCGCCGTTTAAAGCAATCTCTTCCGGAAGCCAGAACTGTTTCACATTTTGGTTATAGAACATTTGGGTAAAGTCGTCTTCATGCTTTGACCAGTTTGCTGCGTCATAAATTTTCGTCACTATAAACTCTCCTTTAATCAAACAACACAAGAAAGGCAGCTGTCTTGCCCAGTATCTTTCGTTCTTGCATAGTAAATGGTTTTAATTCCTCTGTGATGTGCATACAAATCAATCCGGTTTAAATCACGAGTCGTCATTGTATCTTTTAGGAACAATGTAAAGCTGATTCCCTGATCAACGTGCTGCTGGATTGTCGCGATCATATCTACGACTTTGAACATATCCATATCATAGGCTTCTTTGTAGAAGAACCAGTTATTAGATGCAAGCCCAGGCATTGGGTAGTACGTTTTTGAGTTGCCGTATGTTCTTTCTTCAATTCGTTCCATAATCGGCATGACAGATGCCGTGCTTGACTGAACGTATGAAATCGAGCCTGTCGGCGCAATGCATAATCTGTAGCTGTGATACATGCCGTGTTCAGCGACAAATGCTTTTAATTGCTTCCAGTCCTCTGCCGTCGGGATATGCATACCTTCAAACAGATTTGCGATTTTTTCGTATTTCGGTGAGAAATCAGTTGAAACGTACTTATCGAAATATTCACCGGTTGCATAGGTTGATCCTTCATATTGATCAAACGTCTCGCCCTTCTCTTTTGCGATCTCCGCAGAACGCTGGATAGAGTAGAAGTTCACCATCATAAAGAATGTGTTCGCAAAGTCGCGCGCTTCTGGACTTTCATACGCGATGCCGTTTTGCGCAAGGTATCCGTGAAGGTTCATCGCGCCGAGACCGATTGATTTCATCGCTTTGTTTGCCCGTCTTACAGCAGGCGCATTACGGATATCAGTCGTTTCAGAAACGTGAGTTAAAGAATCAGTCGCAAGCTTAACAGTCTTTTCAATCGATTTGTGCTCCATCACGTTGAGAATGTTAAGCGATCCCAGGTTGCAGGAAATATCCAAACCGATTTCATCTTCTACATCGTAGTCTGTGTAAGAAGAAACTTGAGATGCCTGCAGCACTTCGGAGCAAAGGTTAGAAAATTTCACCTTTGAAATATGGTTATTCGCATGTACTTTGTTGACATTATCCTGGAACATGATGTATGGATAGCCTGATTCAGAACGAAGCACGGCCAGTTTTTCAAGCAATTTCCGCGGGTTGATTTTCTCTTTTTTCACCCGAGGGTTGTCGACGAACTTGTCGTACATTTCATTCATGTCCATTTCGTCCATGTGCTGTCCGTACTCTTTATAGATGGTATGCGGATAGAATACATAAGCCGCTTTGTCCTCACGCGCAAGCTCAACGAACTTGTCCGGAATGACCACACCGATAGAAAGTGTTTTGACGCGCACATCCTCGTCGGCAGAAATCTTTTTCGTATCGAGAAAATCATTGATATCGCGATGGAAAATGTTTAAATACGCCGCGCCAGATCCTTGTCTTTGTCCCATTTGGTCAGCATATCGGAACGCGTTATCAAGAAGCTTCATGACGCCTACAACGCCTTTTGTGGCATTCTCAACATCTTTGATGGCTTCACCTTTTGCGCGAAGCTTGGACAGGTTAAGAGAAACCCCGCCGCCCAGTTTAGAAAGCTGCATGGAAATATCGATCGCTCTTGAAATGTCGTTTAAAGAATCATTGACTTCGAGCAAGAAGCAGCTCACAAGTTCTCCGCGGCGTTTTCTGCCCGCATTCAAAAATGTCGGTGTGCTCGGCTGATATTCCTGATTAATCATCAGGTTCACATATTCTTTTGCTTTCTCAGTGTCGCCGTTTGCGAAGAACAGCGCAACAATTGAGATCCGGTCCTCATAACGCTCGAGGATTTTTTTCTTGTCATTCGTTTTCAAAGCATAGTCATTATAGAATTTAAACGCACTCATGAAGGAAGGAAAACGAAACTTCTTAGCGTAAGCTGTCTTAAACACTTCTTTAATGTCTTCAAAAGAATAAAGGCTTAAAAACTCTTCTTCATAGTATTGATTTTCAATCAAATAATCCAGCTTCTCTTTTAAATCGTGAAAGAATACTGTGTTTTGATTGATATAATCTACAAAATAGCTATGTACAGCCTCTTTATCCTTATCAAACTGAAATTTTCCATCTTTTTGGATCATGATTTCGTTATTTAACTGGATCCATTTTGGCACTTGATTTTGTGACAACTCTTTCTACCTCCTGAGTAAACAATTCAACGTCTTTAGATGTGCCGCTGAGTTCAAATTTGTGCAAAATCGGCACCTGATATTGTCTTGAAATAGTATCGGCGCTTTTCGCAAAGTTATCGCCCCATACTTTATTGCCGCTCGCAGCGACGCCTAATAAGAGATGGGCGTATTTTTCGAGAAATGATTGTGTTGATGCCGGTACTTGGCCGAAGTTTGTCGTGTAGGTGACCAAAACAAACGGAGTGTCCAGATGGTCAATTTCGTCCACCTTGCGGATCTGCTGAAGGCCTATCTTATTTACAAAGCGCTGAACATTCCCTGTTTTTGAATCAAATATGATTTGTACCACGTTTTATCACGACCTATCAAAAAATATGAATCTCTCAACCACTAACACTATATATAGTATACTACCCTCTGGCAAAAACACAATATATAGATTCGTTTTAATAAAAAATTCATATTTTCTCTCTGGCACCCTCATCAGGGCCCAAAAAAGAGAGCAGAACGAGAATCATCTCTCATCCTACTCGAAGTGTCGTTTTTAAGCCGATGTATATCATAACACGAAAAAAAACTGCTTAGTAGTCTAGATTTTTTTTTCTTATACTGTCACAGCATTTTTCGCTTTCGACAGTTTCTTCTATTTCTGCGTCAGCGCCGATTTCTTCTAAAACTGCCTTCAATGCGCTTATAATTGAGGCTTCTCTGATTAATTCTTTTCCATTAACAATAATACTCGTTCCATATTCATAGCAGGAATCGTCTTCACAGATTTCTTCCCAGTGATTGACAACAATCTTATGCTTCATCATTTCACCCTCTGTATGTTCTGTGTCAGTATTCAGTTTAGCGGCCTGCGTCTGCTTTGTAAAATTCCATGCTTGTGAATTTTATTCAAGCTCATCAGATGGATACTCTTTTTTAAGCTTTACCTTGTTATCAGCCTCATTATACTCATAAATTTCTATATTGCCGTCATTTACGATTCCAAAATGGTTATTTTCAAGCGGAAATGAGCTTGGCTGGGGCGTTTCATAAGAATCTCCGCTATCTGTTTCAATCACTGTTTCATCTCTCCCGCACGCACCAAACAATAAGAACACGGCAATCCAGACAAGTGCAATTCTGATTCGTCTTAACTCCGCTTCGAATTCAGAAAACATTCATTAACTCCCCTAACGTTCAAATTTTTTACATTATATACATTTCACCCCTTTTTATGTTCTCGTTATCAAGTAGACCACGCAAGATAAAATAAACAAGAGAGGCTGCTGGCTAGTTTCTCAGCCCCTCTATTTCTTACTTCTGTACATAGATAGATACTGAACCTCCATTTACATGAAACTCTCCCCATCCATCAGAACCAATCGTAACAGGAGCGGAGCGGTTCCCAGTGATGTCATACCATGTCTCGCCGGCATTTTGCTTCCCAACGTACATCCTCTTTGACCCGCCGGGACCGTCTGTGATTAAAGCGGCCAATCCTGATTGGGCGACGGATTGATCACCTTCCCTCGTCCAGCCAATCACATCCTCATGATCAAAATAATCATGCTGGGTCCCGTATGCATAATGCTTACGTGCTTTTAAGATAGGTTCTATTTTATTTTTGAGCACCGGAATTTCCCTTGATGATGAACCCTTTGTTCCATACATATCTCCATAGAAAACCTGCGGGTAACCAGCCTCTCTCGTTAATATGAAGGCATACGCGAGCGGCTTAAACCATGTTTGTACAGTCGACTCCAAAGATTGCCCCGGCTGTGTATCATGATTTTCCACAAAGGTCACCGCTTGCATAGGATGCTTCGCTACGACAGTGCCATCCAGCAAATGTCTCATATCATAGCCGCCCCCTTGTGAGGATGCAGCCTGCAAATGATAATGAAGCGGGACATCAAAAACGGATTGCTTAAAATCAGTTTTATTCAAATAGTTTTCGAGTTCGTTCAGGTTATTTTGCCAATACTCTGCAACTGTAAACATTTCCTTTCCTGTTGATTGCCTGACTGCCTTTACCCAATCACTCAGAAACGAAAATTTAATGTGTTTAACAGCGTCAAGCCGAAAACCGTCGAGTTGAAGCTCGTTCGCATACCAGGTACCCCATCTTTTTGTTTCTGCGACAACATCCGGATGATCATAGTCGACGTCTGCATACATCAAATAATCGTAGTTGCCGTTTTCCCTGGATACTTCCCAATCCCATGCCTTTCCATCCCCTTGAAATTTATAGATGCGGTTCAGCTTTCGGGATTCGTCCCAATCTGCTCCGTCGAAATGATACCAATGCCACTTAAAATCGCTGACCGTGCTTCCGCGGCCTGGGTAATGAAAGTCTGTCCATGCTTTTATTTGATACTCTCCTGATATTTCCTGATTCCTATCGTTCGGATTCACTTCGACCGCTCTTACATCTTCTGTTGCATCCGCGCCCGCCTTATGATTCAAAACGACATCACCATATACTTGGATGTTTTGCGAATGCAGGGAGCTGATCGCTGACTGAAGCTCATGCTTTGTGCCGTATTTTGTCCTCACCGTCCCTTTTTGCTGAAATTCTCCTAAATCGTACAAGTCATATGGGCCATATCCATTGTCAGATTGACTCGTTCCTTTGTATGCAGGAGGAATCCATACAGCAGTGATTCCGATTTCAGATAAATGCCCCGCATCTTCTTGCAAGCGTTTCCAATGTTGTCCGTCATTAGGCAGGTACCATTCAAAGTACTGCATCAGCGTGCCGTTTATGCTTGCTGCCCAAGTTTTAGATACCGGCAGCGCGACAAACAGCAGTGTTAACAAAACCACCAGGCCGCATGATACGGCACGTTTTCGTTTGTGAATCATTTTCCTCTCCCCTTTCCAGCATAATCACAAATCATTGTACCTTAATATGAAATTTACACAAATAACCAAATTCCTATATTTTTTGTAATCTCTATAGGAGCTTCTGCGACACAAAAAACCTCGGGCTGAAAGCCCGAGGTTCTTCTATTTCGTTATATCTTTGTATGGTCTATTCTAATTCAAGCTGGACGTTTTTTTGCGGTGCAAAAGTCGAAATCGCATGTTTATATATAAGCTGCTGCTTACCTTCCGATTCTAGCAATACGGTAAAGTTATCAAAGCCTTTCACCTGGCCGCGCAATTGAAAGCCGTTCAGTAAAAAAACAGTGACATACGTATTTTCTTTGCGGATTTGATTCAAAAACTGATCCTGAATATTAATCGGTTTCATGTTTCGTCCTCCTTGATTCTCTATATCATACAGTTTCGATTAAAGTTGCAGTTTTCCTGCTATATGTGTGAAAATTTCCTTTTTTTTCAGCTCCATATCAACAGGCGGTGTCATATCGAACCACTCAATCGGCATTTTGTTGCGAAACCACGTCAGCTGGCGTTTCGCATACCGTCTGGAGTTTTGCTTTAATTGCTCAACAGCCTCAAAAAGTGTCACAAATCCGTCAAAATATGCGTACAGCTCCTTGTATCCGATCGCCTGTATCGATTGACAGTCTCTCAATTTTCGGTCGTAGAGCTGTTTCACTTCCGGAAGAAGTCCGGCTTCCATCATCAGGTCGACCCGCTGATTAATTCTTTCATAAAGCGTGTCTCTGTCCATTGTAAGCCCGATTAATACAGCATTGTACAGCAGCTCCCGCTTTTGCTCTTTTAAATGCTGCGACATCGTTTTACCAGATGTATGTAAAATCTCCAGTGCGCGAATCACTCTTCTTGTATTATTCGGATGAATCGCTTTTGCTGCCTCCGGATCAGCCGCAGCCAGCTTAGCGTGAAGGAATTCCGCCCCCTTCTGCACCGCAGCCTTCTGCATTTCTTCCCGAAACGCCGGATCGTTCGCCTCTTCCGTAAATGTATAATCGTAAAGGACGGATTGAATATAAAGCCCCGTACCGCCGACAATCATCGGAAGCTTTCCTCTTTTTGCAATTTCGCTGATTTTATTTCTGACCAAGCTTTGATAATCCGCGGTGGAAAACGAATCTGCCGGATCTAGAATGTCAATCAGATGATGAGGCACACCTTCTGTCTCCTGTTCAGAAATTTTAGCTGTCCCGATGTCCATTCCTTTATAAACCTGCATGGAGTCTCCGCTGATAATTTCCGCGTTCAAAGCCTTAGCAAGCTGAATGCTTAAATTGGTTTTCCCCACTGCCGTTGGTCCGACTAATATGACAACGGGCTGTTTCTTATTTTTCACTATGTATCACTCTCTTTTACAAATCTCCCCCCATTATAGCATTCATCATATATAATCACCTATCCATTTTGCCCTTTTTTTGCAGCAGTAAACATCTCTTTTACCAGCCAAGAGGCTCATTTCCGACGATCTCCCGTGTCTTGCCTTTCAAATGATGGCGATGCGTCTTCCTGGTTTGATTTCGGGGATCGTACACAACGCCTCCGTAACGGATCTGAATCGGCTCGTTATAAGCGAGATAAGTGTTTTCTTCAATTTCGTGATAATGCGTGCCGTCAGCCCGGGGAATGGCAGGGCCTGAGATCCCGTAATAGCGGTGAAAATGGCCATTTTCAAACGAAGTAATCCCAGTGAAATAGTGTGTATGGCGATCCGTATTTGTTCCGTTTGCCGGCTGAGTAAAACCTTCAATGATATGATAATGCCCCTCTTCGCTGGTCGTTTTCGCTCGATAAGCATGTACGTGAGGCGGCGACTTGGCCCAGTCAGATTGATACAGGCCCAATCAGTTCACTCTCCTTCTTTTTCAGCTGAACGCCCAATCAAATTTGGATAGGCTGAATACACTGCATCATCTATACTTTATTATTGGAGGAAAGAAAAAATGAACGAAGTGGAGCATTTCATTGCTGGAAATGATGCAAGAATCTTTGGCAGACCAGGGTTTGGCTACGGATTTGGAAGACCTTGGGTTAGACCTGGGTTTGGCTATGGCTTTGGACGGCCATTTGGATTTTACGGAGGACCTTTTTTTGGCGGTTTGGTAGGCGGACTTGTAGGAAGCGCTTTATTTAACCCTTATTTTTATGGCGGATATCCATATCCTCCGTACCCATATTACTATTAAACCCGGCAGCCCCTTATAAAAGGGGTCTTTTTTATCCCCCGAACCTGAGGTAAAATGAATCTCTTGACTCATACATAGGTTTACACTAATATTTTTCTAGCTGATGATCTTTTCATTAACAAACATTTATCATATTTTGAGTGAGGGGGATTACGATGATGATCGGATACTTATTCCTCACAATTGCCATATGCTCAGAATCAATCGGAGCAGCCATGCTGAAAGTGTCTGACGGCTTCAAAAAGTGGAAACCGAGTGCATTGGTCGTGATAGGTTATTCCCTTGCCTTTTATATGCTGTCGCTGACCTTAAACCGCATCCCTCTAAGCCTTTCATATGCGACATGGAGCGGCGTGGGTACGGTGCTGACGGCCGTGATCGGGGCGAAATTTTTCAAAGAAAAACTGAATATAAAAGGACTTATTGGGATTGGTCTATTAATTTCAGGTGTTGTGCTGCTTAATTGGCAGTAAGGGAGTGTTGTATATGAGAGGATTTCTTTATTTGGCTCTTGCCATATTATCTGAGGTATTTGGGAGCACAATGCTCAAACTCTCCGAAGGCTTTACACAATTCTGGCCTATTATCGGAGTGGCTGCCGGATTTCTGTCCGCTTTCACGTTTTTAAGCTTTTCTTTAAGAACCATAGACTTATCAAGCGCATACGCCACTTGGTCCGGTATCGGGACGGCGCTTACAGCGGTAGTCGGTTTTTTGCTTTTTGGCGAAACTGTCAGCTTGAAGGGTATATGTGGGCTAACACTCATCATTGCAGGCGTTGTGCTGTTAAATCAGTCAAAAGCCCCTAATAAAAAGCAGACGGCCTGTCATTGACCGTCTGCTTCTTTATGATTGCCCCGATATTTTCACAGAAGCTTCTAGCTGCAATTCGACGTTTCCTTGAATGGCTCGTGAGATCATGCAAGAAGACTCCGCTTTTTCACAAAGCTTGTGGGCTAACGCTACGTCTTCTTTTGAGGCATCGTGTCTGAGGACTACTGCGGGGCGGTGAATGATTTTTTTGTATGTAAAGATCCCTCTTGTCACATCAACTATGCCTTCTGATTCCATCTGCAGATCTTCTTTTTCCAGTCCGCTTCTTTCCATCATAGCAGCAAGAGTAATAATATAACAGGTTGCCGCTGCCCCGAGAAGCATTTCATCCGGGTTGGTCCCTTCCCCCGGTCCGTCCATTTCTTTAGGAATGGAAATAGACGTGATGAGATTGCCGCTTTCGATTGTGCCGACATCATTACGTTTTCCCGGCCAATTCGCTTTTAAATAAAAATGATGATCTGCCATATGATTGCCTCCTTCAATGGATTCCATTTCAGTCTACTGATCTTCCTTGATTTTGTCCTCTGATTTGCTTATTAGGAATATTCTTTTTCAAGTACATGTTTTATCGCGCGAACATAAGAGTAGAATTCACTGGTTTTCGTGTATTTCCTATCTTTATAGTAAAAATCATCAAAAAAGGCTTCTCTCTGTTCACGGCTGATTTCTAGCTGGATACTCAGCCCGGTTTCCCCCTGGTTATTAATGTTATCTGCACTTAATCCTGCAAGGCCGCTTTGAGAGGACGCTAATTCGGCGGAAAACCCTCTTTTTTCAAGAGCTCTGACAATCATTTTCGCCCGCTTACGGTCTGTGCCTCCGACAAGTGTATTTTTGTTTTCTCCTTTATATCCGTGAAAAGCGACAACGTACTGGTGCTCCTTAATCTTCTCTTTAGCCAATGGCTCATCAAAGTTGGTGCTTGTAATGTGCAGCGTTTGATTATCCTGTGACTTTAAGCCCTCAAACAGGTAAGTCGAGTAGTCATTGTTGAAATAACGCACAAGCTCACTTACTCCGCCTTCAATTCTTCCGCCGTGCGGAGACATGATTAAAACTTTGCTTCCTTTTTTCTCTTGATAAGAAATATCATAATCGGCAGGGTCCTCATTCTCTGCCAGGCTGCTGAAATTTGAATATGTATCCGGCTGGTTAGATGGTTCAGGTTCTAATGAGTAATGAACATATCTTATGAATAAGACTATGGCTAAGACGAATATGACATTTAGTAAAAATCTTCTCATGTTAAACTCCTTTCACAAGAATGGCAAGGTTCATTATATGAGGTGTAGTCAATAGGTTTTATCTTACCATTGTATACACTATATCATCAGTGAAAAAGTTCCCGGTTTCAAAAAATCAATTGAATGTCACATTTATCAGCGGTTATATACAAATATCAGTGAAAAAAGATTGAGAGGAAAAACAAAAAAGGTAGGAACAACCTCACTTGGTAATTAAATGTATAGAGGTATAAGGAAGGTTTTACTAAAAACCAGGCTGTCAGGGATGCTGAAGCGGGCAGCCTGTTATAGTCCTGCGAACCGGGGTTCTTGCTTCCTTGTTCGCGCAAAGTCACAGGAGAGGATAGAGTCTAATAAAAACGTTCTGATCTGATGGTTCGTAAAACAAAAAGCTTTAATTTGTGTATTGCTTTTCTGCCTGACGATAATCGTTCTCTTTGTTATGGTGCCGTCTTTCTTCATATATATAATGCAGATCGGTATTTGATCTTCCAAAGACCGGCGTAAGAAAATATCCATACGATCTATCACTCCCTCCTGTTTGATATATATATAAATTATAATACGAACAAACGTTCCTTTTCAATACCCAATGATTAACAGTACACATGATTCTTTCGTATCAGATTCAAAAGATTCATAAAAACAAACTCTTGTCCGCCTCCTCTAAAGGACAAACAAACTTACCAAACATACGATCCACTCATAGAGTATACAGAGAACTTCATAATAGGAGGAAAATCGATGTTTGGCTACTCTATGGTACAAATGGTGAGAGCAAACGCTCATAAGCTTGATTGGCCGTTGCGGGAAAGCGTCTTGCAGCTCTACAAGCCCTTCAAGTGGACTCCTTGCTTTTTGCATCAGTTTTTTGAAACAAAATTAAATAACAGAAAAAAAATGTCGGTCATCATAGAATTCGAGGAAGGCTGCCATGAGGCAGGCTTTCAAATGACGGGACAGGTTTTGCAAAAAGAAAAACGCAGCAAGCTAAAAAAACGTTTTAACAAAATCAATTGCTGCAGCGCAGAGGTTACCCCTTCAGCATTGCATTCTCTTCTTTCTGAATGCAGCGATATCCGTAAAGTATATTTAAACCGCGAAGTCAAAGCGCTTCTTGACACAGCAGCCGAAGCAAGCCATGCAAAGGAAGTCGTCAGAAACGGGCAAACCTTAACAGGTAAAGGCGTTACAGTCGCAGTAGTCGATACAGGAATCTACCCGCACCCTGACTTAGAGGGAAGAATTATTGGCTTTGCCGATATGGTAAACCAAAAAACAGAGCCGTATGATGATAATGGACATGGCACACACTGCGCAGGTGATGTCGCAAGCAGCGGCGCGTCGTCTTCCGGCCGTTACCGCGGCCCTGCACCGGAAGCCAATTTAATCGGAGTAAAAGTGCTGAACAAACAAGGTTCAGGCACGTTAGCGGACATTATTGAAGGCGTCGAATGGTGCATTCAATATAATGAAGACAATCCGGATGAACCAATTGATATTATCAGCATGTCCCTTGGCGGCGATGCGCTGCGTTATGACAATGAACTAGAAGATCCGTTAGTCAAAGCAGTTGAAGAAGCTTGGAACGCCGGGATTGTCGTCTGTGTTGCTGCCGGAAATTCTGGCCCTGATCAGCAGACTATTTCAAGCCCTGGTGTAAGCGAAAAAGTCATTACTGTCGGTGCGTTTGACGATAACAATACAGGAAGCAGCGAAGATGATACCGTCGCTTCTTTCTCAAGCCGCGGACCGACTGTATACGGGAAAGAAAAGCCCGATATTGTAGCGCCGGGCGTAAACATCATTTCCCTTCGCTCACCGAATTCATATATCGATAAGCTGCAAAAATCAAGCCGTGTAGGGTCCCAGTATTTCACAATGTCAGGGACATCAATGGCAACGCCAATCTGTGCGGGAATCGCCGCCTTAATACTCCAGCAAAATCCAGACCTAACACCGGATGAAGTGAAAGAGCTGCTTAAAAATGGGGCCGATAAATGGACAGGCGAAGACCCGAATATTTACGGTGCCGGAGCAATCAATGCCGAGAAAGCTATTCCTGGTGAATAAGATTTCATGATCTTCGTGGACACTGCTGGTTCTTTATAAAAAGGATAAGCAGTGTCTTTTTAGCGTACATAAGCCGCTATATCCAGCAGAGTGTAAAACATAAAACAATTGGGAATATTACAGTATAGATCAAAAGGAGGAATGACTGATGACACTCAACAACACTGAGCTTTCCGAATGGTTGAGAGAGCGGATCGGCCAGACGCTTGATATTAGAAAAGGCGAGCTGACCAATAACCAAGACGAGATTTCAGATTTGGATCAGATTGTTCTTCACCTTCAAAAAGTGGGCATACGCAGCACAAACCACCCTGACGACTACGTTGCAAATGACGAACTCGTCCTGGAAGGCGAAGGAACAACCTTTACTGAAGCTGGAGACGTACCGCTTCCGCAGAACGCTTATGAAATTCCTTTATTAGGAGATATTCACATTCACCAAGAAAATGGCGGATTGAAGGTACTGACTGATCGTGCGGTATATACTATTGATGTACAAAACAAATGAAGAAACTTTCACCTGTCGAAAGAATACAGCGCCTTTGAAATTGCCCCAAAGGCGCTTTGCATGGAATCATTTCCTTACCCACAAGCCGATATTTCGTTATGTTTAAAGGTAAAAGTATATTGTAATTCTGTTATTAGTATACAAAGATCGTATGTACCGCATAAGTAACCATTTTCACCATACCTATCAATATGAAGTTCTTTCATTCTCTCTTCCATTCCCACTTTACCAAACGGTATGCGGCCGTTCCATTCTTCAATTCATTCTTGCAGTTACGCTTGATTCTCATAAAAAAAGTTATTCTTTTTGGAGACTTGTCCATTCAGAATAACTTTTTGCAGTGACCTATTCACTCCTGGCTGATTCATCAACGCATATAGATTGTAAATGCTGCATAATAACACGTTTGATCTGTTCTTTATTCACACGGCGAGGATCAAACATCGCATGTAAAGCCAAGCCATCGATTAAGGCGTACAGCCTCTCTCCTTCTATTTCTTTATCAGCGTGTTCTTGCAGTAAATGAAGCTGATCCAAGTAGTCAATCAGATTTCGAATTGCTTTGTAAATCTCGTCATGTGCCGCGTCAAACATATTATCTTTATGTCTCGCATAAACAGTAAAAGCAAACCATACCTCCATCTCTCTAATCGTTTCAGCATTTGTCGGGACAATTTCAAGCAGTATGTGTAACACTTTTTCTTTAGGCGGCAAATCATGGGCAGCAATTTCATTAATGCGAGCTGTCACCTTTTCTTTCACAAGTTTCATTGCAAAAACAAGCAATTCATCCTGAGTCGAAAAATAATGGCGAAGCGCACCTAACGACAGTCCTGCTTCCTTGGCAATGTTTCTGACTGAGGCCCCTTCCATCCCTCGTTCTAAAATCACCCGCCATGTCGCTTCTGCAATGTGTTTTCTTCTTTTTTCATGGTCAATTTGTTTTGGCATGTCTTTATTTTACCAAGAAAAAAATCGGAGAGCAATTTTTATAATACAGTTGTTTTATAAAAACGCAGATGGTAAAATCATATTAAATAATACAACTGTATTGGAAAGAGGGGAACAGATTGAACAGTGTCGCTTGGATGATTGTCTTCTGCGAAATAGCATTTTGGGTTGTAATCGTGTTAGGCCTTGTCGTACGTTATCTATTCAAACAAGATAAATTAGGGCTGCTTCTTCTTGCCTTAACCCCTGTCATTGACCTGATTTTGTTAATAATGACGTCCGCGGATTTATACCGCGGAGCCGTTGCGACTACTGCACACGCGATTGCGGCAGTGTACATTGGCGTATCGATCGCTTTCGGCAAGCAAATGATCCAATGGGCGGATGAAAAATTCCGTTATTATGTAACAAAGCAAGGCTCAAAACCGCTTGTGCGCTATGGAATGGATCATGCGAAACATTATGCGAAAAGCTTGATCAGACATGTGCTCGCTTATCTTATTGGTGCCGGGCTGCTCGCCGGAATGATTTATTTTATTGATGATGCTGCCCGAACCGAAGCGCTGAGCAGTATTTTAAAGGTATGGACAGTGATTCTCGGCATTGATTGCCTGATCACCGCCAGTTATTTTATCTGGCCGAAAAAAGCGAAAGCTTCGAAGAATCTCAAAAGTTAAAATTAGTCTCGCTAAATAATCCTTTTTCAATAGAAAAAGGATTTTTTCACTTTTGTAAATATATGTTACACTTTATGCAAGTCATCTAGATAAGGTGCTTATATGAAAAACCTCCGCTTTCTCAGTATACTTGTCGGATTTTCGCTTTTCCATTAGGCACTTGCCTAGGAGTACATATTCTGTTTTTATTAATAACGGTATATTCGGATGAGTTCCGCTGTATTGTGAATCATTAACATATAAGGAGTGTAGTACGTGAGCCAGAAAGAACATGACACGCCATTTAAAGACTTAAAACCAAGCTCAAAAATAACAGTGATTGTATCCATTGGACTCCTTATCACAATTGCAGCCGCTGTGATTTTCGGCGGTTATTTCTTCGGCATAAAAGGGCTATTTACCATCCTCGGCATCACATACGATTCCAATCAGGCCTTATTGTTTTTTATATTGGGATGCTTTGCTGCCGGACTGGTCATAGATCCTCTAACAAAAGTCGTTTCTCTGATCATGATCCATTCGCTTTCTATGAGAAAAACAGCACTTTTCGCATTTGTCCTTTATTTCATCGCTAATTTTATAACGATTTGTTTAGTAGATTACTTTATGGATTCTATTTATATTCCGGACGCATTACTCTTTGTCATATCAGCATTTATAGCGTTGATTGAACTAGCATTTGATCATCAGCCTAAATCATAACCTGATAAAAAACCGCTTGTGATTGATTCAAGCGGTTCTATGCTTTAAAGACATTTTCATCGCCTAACTTTCCTATATAGTCAACGAGAAAGTGTAAAACAATAAGAGGAATGATGGAACCTAGAATGATAGAAAGTGAGCAAAACAAAAACCCAAAACATGACGTCCTCACAACCCCCTGCCAAAACCCTTGATACGTGTGGGCTAATCCAAATATCAGAGAGGCAGCAAGGACCACAATCCAAATTGAAAGTGAAGGAAATAAGGCTGCCAGAGCAAACAGCAAAAATCCTCTGTAAATCAGCTCCTCCGTTATCCCCGCAGTTAAAGAAACATAGTTCCATATTCTTTTTTCCTTCAAGGTTATCGGCAATATGTCACCAATATCAGATTTCTTCATTTCTTCAGCTTTTTTCTTGGACAAGTCATGTTTTACCTTTTGGCTGCACCAATAGCCGATGATACAATACAGAACAAGCACAAAATAGAGAATACCCAGCCCTAGAAAAATATAAGACGCAAATGAACCGAGCGTTCCGGTATGAATGGCCGGTATCGTTATCCCCATTTGTTTGAGAGACAAATCGGTGCATACAGCTAAAGTGAGTATAAACAAAGCTGGAACCCACAAGCCGACCATTACATCTTTGTAATATTTTATCTTTGCACTTTCGCTTCTTTTCATATTCTTTTTAAACTTCTGAAAATGATAAAACCCAAAAATCGGCTCATAGGTTAACAAAAACAGAATGACAATCCAAAAAACGATCTCCATGACATACCCGCCTTCCTCTATACGAGTAAAAAGTATCAGCATACTAAGAGCTGATTGGAACACCTTGCAGTGTTACGACATCTTCTTCTGTATTAAATGTACTGCACAATGCACAGCAAGATACACTAAAAAATAGTATTGCACTTTGTTTTGAGCTGAAAATGATGATAAGTTTTAAAAAAGCCCGCGATTTAAGCGGGCTTTATCCTAAAGTAAAGGCATTGAACATTTACTACATCACACGTTTAAACATCTTTTCCATCTCATATGTCGAGTGGTGAATGATGATCGGGCGGCCGTGCGGGCATGTAAATGGGTCTGATGTGCTTCGGAGATCGTCCAGAAGCGCTTTGATCTCGTCGTTTCTGAGGTGGCGGTTTGCTTTGATTGAACCTTTGCAGCTCATCATAATCGCCGCTTCTTCGCGCAGTTTTTTGATATCAATGTTTTTCGAATCGAGCACCTGCTGAATGATTTCTTCTATCAGCTCGGCTTCTTCTCCTTTTGGAAACCAAGCCGGGTGGCAGCGGACGATGTAACTGTTCGAGCCGAAAGACTCTAAAAAGACACCTACGCTTTCGAGCTCTTGTTGATGCTGTTCAATAATGAGTGCCTCGTTCGTCGAATAATGGAACGTGAGCGGCACAATCATGTCCTGCACCTCAGGCTCAACCTCGCCGACCTTTTCACGGAAGTATTCGTATTTAATACGCTCTTGGGCTGCATGCTGGTCGATAATATATAAGCCGTTTTCGTTTTGCGCCAATATATAGGTCCCATGCATCTGGCCGATCGGGTACATGATCGGAACACGTTCAGATGATGTCTGCTGCTGTTCCTGAGCGGGCTCCTGTTCGAATCCTTCATGCCATTCTTCTGTAACAGCAGGCTCTTCCAGCCTTTGTTTCGTTTCAGCCACAGAATGAGTTTCAAGCTGCTCTGAAGGCAATTCGTCTTCTATCTCAACTGGTTCTTTGACAACAGAGCTGAGCTTCATTGGTGAATACGAAGGCACAGGCGCTTTTTCCGGTATTTTTCTTTCAGCAGGCTTTTCATCAAAGGTTATAAACTGCTGTTCATTTTTGATGACAGGTGCTGATTTTTTCGGGAGCTGTGCGCTCGGTATCAGCTGCTGGTGTTTAAATACATCTTTTATGCCGTCACGAATTAAGTCGTGCAGCTCTGTTTCCTTGCTGAGCCGCACCTCAAGCTTCGAAGGGTGCACGTTGACATCAACTAAAATCGGATCCATGGTGATTTCTATAAAAGTGATCGGATGGCGCCCGATTGGCAGAAGTGTGTGATATCCTTCGTGCACAGCCTTGACGAGCGGGAAATTTTTAATATAACGGCCATTAATGACAGACGACATGTAATTTCTCGATGCCCGTGTAATCTCTGGCAGCGCGATATATCCCTTCACTTCAAAATCCAGTGAGCTGACATGAAGCGGCAGCATTTTTTTAGCGACAGCCGTACCGTAAATCGCGGCAAGGACATGGCGCACATCTCCATTTCCGTTCGTTTGGAGAAGGTTTTTTCCATGATGGCGAAGGCGGATCGATACCTCTGGATGTGCCAGCGCAATCCGATTGACCACATCCGTAATATTCCCAAGCTCTGTATGAACGGTTTTCATATATTTCAAGCGGGCTGGTGTATTAAAAAACAGATTGGACACGACAATTTCCGTTCCCTTCCTGCTTGAGGAGCGCGATTCAGAAATGATGTTTCCGCCTTGAAGCATAAGCTTCGTTCCCGCTCCTTCTCCCGTGCTTGTCGTAATCTCAAGATGGGAGACTGACGCAATACTCGGCAGTGCCTCTCCCCTGAATCCAAGCGTTCTCACTCTGAATAAATCATTTTCATCTTTTATTTTACTTGTTGCGTGGCGGCGAAAGGCACGCTTGCAATCATCATTTTCCATTCCTTCTCCATTATCAAGAACTCGAATGGATGCAAGACCGGCTTCCTCAATGTCGATTTCAATGACTGTGCTGTCAGCATCGATGGCATTTTCCACCAATTCCTTCACGACTGAGGCGGGCCGTTCCACAACCTCGCCCGCCGCAATTTTATTTGAAAGTTCATCTGACAGCTGGATGACTTTTGCCACATTCATCACCCCGTTTTAATGTAATTTCTTTTGCAGCTTGTACATTTCATTCATCGCTTCCAGCGGTGTCATATCAAGTATATTCAGAGATTTAAAGACATCAAGTACTTGCTTTTCTTTTTTAGAAAGCTTTGGTGATGCAGCCGGTTTATCCGATTCGCCAAAGAAGGACAGCTGTGCCGGCTCTTCTTTTACCTCATGTTTCTGTACTGGTACCTCAGGTTTCTGCACTGGCACTTCCGGTTTGTTCCCTGAATGCTCAAGTTCTTTTAGAATGTCTTGAGCGCGCGAAATCAGATCTGCCGGCAACTCAGCCAGCTGGGCGACGTGGATACCGTAGCTTTTGTCAGCTGCCCCTTCTTTAATTTGATGAAGAAAGACAACCGTTCCATTATATTCCTCAGCACGAACATGGACGTTTTTCAGCTGCGGAAGCTTTTCTTCAAGAACTGTCAGCTCATGATAGTGCGTACTAAACAGCGTCTTGGCGCCGATATGGTCATGAACATATTCAATAATCGCTTGCGCAAGGGCCATGCCGTCATATGTGGACGTTCCCCGCCCGATTTCATCAAACAGAATGAGGCTGTTTTTTGTTGCATTTACAATCGCATTTTTGGCTTCAAGCATTTCCACCATAAATGTACTTTGTCCGGAGATCAAATCATCCGCCGCGCCGATTCGGGTGAAAATTTGATCAAAAATCGGAAGCATAGCTTTTTTCGCGGGCACAAAGCAGCCAATTTGCGCCATAATAGAGATGAGCGCGATTTGTCTCATGTATGTGCTTTTCCCCGACATGTTCGGACCGGTAATGAGCAGCATCTGTCTGTTGTCGCCCATCACACAGTTGTTAGGCACGTATTCCTGGCTATCCATTACTTTTTCAACAACCGGGTGTCTGCCCTCTATGACCTCAACTTCATCTTTAGAAAACTCTGGTTTCGTGTAATGACGATTTTCACTGATTGTCGCAAAGCATTGCAGCGCATCAAGCTCACTCATCTGTTTGGCGAGCTGCTGCAAACGCGGAATATACAATTTCACTTTCTCACGCAGCTCGGTGAACAGCTCGTATTCCAGCTCACAGATGTTATTTTCCGCTTCCAAAATGAGCGCTTCTTTTTCTTTTAATTCAGGTGTAATGTAGCGTTCTGCATTCGTTAGCGTCTGCTTCCGCTCATAACGCCCTTCTTCAAGAAGGTGCAGGTTCGCCTTTGTCACTTCAATATAATAACCAAATACTTTATTGAAACCGACCTTTAATGACCGAATGCCTGTATATTCACGTTCCTGCTGTTCAAGGCGGGCAATCCAGTCTTTCCCGTTTCTGCTTGCATCGCGGTATTCATCGAGCTTTTGATTGTACCCGTCTTTGATCAGGTTCCCTTCTTTTACTGATAATGGAGGGTTTTCGTACAGGGCTTCTTCCAGTAATGCTAGAACATCACCGCACGGGTCAATCCGCTCCGCACGTTCCTTCGCTTTCTTATGAGCCAGCGAAGCAACAAGCTGTTTAATGCCGGGCACTTGCTTTAATGATTCCTTCAGCTGAATGAGATCCCGTGCATTGACATTTCCGAATGCCACACGGCCTGCGAGGCGTTCTAAATCATAGACTTCCTTTAAACGCTCACGCAGGTCCTCCCGTTCAAAGAAATGAGACATCAATGTTTCTACCATTTCCTGGCGCTCTTCAATTTGATTCACTCTGATAAGCGGACGGTCAATCCACTGTTTCAGCAGCCGCCCCCCCATCGCTGTTTTTGTTTCATCAAGCAGCCATAGCAGGGAGCCTTTTTTATTTTTTGAACGGATCGTTTCGGTCAGCTCCAAATTTCGCTTGGAGTATAAGTCGATTTTCATGGCTTCTTCAAGCTCATACACTTGTACAGGCTGAAGGTGATCTAAGCTCCGTTTCTGAGTCCTTTTCAGATACGTATATAAACGGAGAAATGTTTTCGTTATATCCTGGTTCTGTAAATGCTCAATAATCTGAACGTGCTCATCCGTTTGCCCATCTTCAATTGAAATGGTAGCGCCGCACCGCTCCTTCAGCTGAGCAACCGTTTTTTCATCAAGGCTTCCCGATACGACAATTTCCCGAGCGCCAACTGAATAAATTTCTGATATGACGTCTTCCAGCCGTTCAATTAAAACAGCCAAATTTTCACCCGTTGTTAAATCGGACAGGGCCAGTCCGTATCCGTTTGAGCATGACGAAACTGATGCAATAAAATTGTTTTCTGACTCATGGATGCCTTTTCCATCCATTACAGTTCCGGGCGTAATCAGCTGAACGACTTCACGTTTGACGACGCCCTTTGCAGCCTTTGGATCTTCGGTCTGTTCGCATATGGCTACCTTGTATCCTTTTTTAATAAGCTGCTCAATGTATGCCGAAGCAGAATGATACGGCACACCGCACATCGGTATTTTTTTAGCGGCGCCTCCATCTCTGCTTGTTAACGTTATTTCCAGCTCTTGTGACGCTTTTTTAGCGTCCTCAAAAAACATTTCGTAAAAATCACCGAGACGAAAAAATAAAAAGGCATCCTGGTGCTCTGCCTTTATTTTTAAATATTGCTGTATCATAGGCGTATAAGTAGCCATTGTTTAATCCCTCACTATGTATCAACGTTTCTATTTGCCAGCCTTCATTATAACATAAACAGAAAGTGTTAAAAGAATGATATGTCTATATAAAAAAGAGACTTGGGGTACCAACTCCCCTAGTCTCTTTTTTATTCTTCAGGATCTCCAACTAAAAATTCAGGATTGATGTCCTCCAGTTCTTCATCAAGTTCGTCTTCCCAATCCTCTTCTTCATCCTCTTCCCAATCAGGATTTACTTCTACAACAACCTTTGTTTCCCCTACCACTTCCGCCAAAAACTCTCTTTCCGCCTGCACAACAATTTTATTGCCATTCGGTGAAATGGTCACTTCAAGACAGTTTGGCTGCTGTAGCACTTTTGCAATCACTTCATGCTCATCATCTAAGTAATTGTTATCTCTGTATCTGAGTTTAATCACATCCACGTACTTCACTCGTTCTGTGACAACCTCTGTTTTTGTATTGTCCGCGTAAGAGTACCATACGTTTATATCATAATACCCTTCAATTTCTACGGTTTTTCCGATTTTTTCTGCGTCATATTTGTGATTGATAATCCAACCGCCCAAAATGCTGCTCGGTTTTTTCTCAGGGGAGATGGTATTGGTGCACTGTGTGAATTTTCTGCCTTTCGCTACTACCGCCTTCGTGATAATTTCCCTGTATTCAGACATTCCGGCATGCCTCCTTGTTCTTCTTCGTGTTATCTTATGCTGGGCATTCGTCTAGTGTGCATTTTTATAAATAAAATATAAAAATACAAAGTTTCTGTTCCATTGTATGCAGGGGTGCCTAGAAACTTTACTTATAAGTGCGATAAAGTTTATTTGGCTAAAGGCAGCAAAACATATTGAATATTTAGTACATAGTTTATTTAGTTCTTTTATAGTTCAACATAAAAAAACACGGGCCTGAAAAGGCACCGTGTTTTAAAGAGAACAGCTGTTATTTGAATGTTTCATCTTCGAACCGGTTTCTCCTTTTAGAAGATCGCCTCCGGTTGATGCAATGATTTCATTTGTGACCTGGTTGGAAATGGTGGTTGCCACGAGCTGAAGAAGGTCATTCACCTCAACCTGAGAGTCTCTGAATTCCTGGATGACAGGAATATCTTCAAGCTCCTCTTGGAGCGCATCAATTTTCTCTTCTACTTGTTTGAGCGCTTCGAGTTTTTGGTAATGCTTCAGATTAACGGCTTGTTTTTGCAGGGCTTTAATCTGATTAATGATTACAGACACTTTTGCGTTCTCATTAATTTGCGCTTCAGCACGTTTGAAAAAATCAACCTCTTCCGTTTCAGAGATCATTTTTGCAAGGTTTCGTGCTTGCTGCACAATGTCTTTTTTAGAGTAGAGCGTCATCTTATTTCACCTCGATTGCTTCTCCTACCATCTCTCCGTCAAGCGACCACGTTTTCGCTTGCTGGATTTTCACGCGAACGATTTTGCCGATCGCTTCCTTTGGACCTTTGAAATTCACAAGCTTGCTTTTTTCAGTGTAGCCGGCAAGAACCTCAGGGTTGTTTTTGCTTTCGCCTTCCACTAATACTTCGACAACCTTGCCTTCATATTCCTTCATTTTTTTAGCAGAAATTTCATTAACCAATGCGTTCAGACGCTGCAGGCGTTCTTTTTTCACTCTCATCGGAACGTTATCTTTCATTTTTGCCGCAGGTGTGCCTTCACGCGGAGAGTAAATGAACGTATAGGCGCTGTCAAATTCCACTTCACGGTATAATGACAGCGTTTCTTCAAACTGTTCGTCCGTTTCGTTAGGGAAGCCGACGATAATGTCAGTTGTTAGAGAAGCGTTTGGCATAGCCGCTTTGATTTTTTTGACGAGTTCCATGTAACGCTCTCTGTCATATTTGCGTGCCATCAGTTTCAAAACCTCTGAGCTTCCTGATTGGACCGGCAGATGAATGTGATCAAGCAGATTGCCGCCTTTTGCAAGCACTTCAATGAGATGATCGTCAAAGTCACGCGGATGACTCGTTGTGAAACGGATTCTCGGGATATCGATTTTGCGCAGCTCATCCATTAAATCACCAAGGCCGTAGTCCATATCTTCAAAGTCTTTTCCGTACGCGTTTACGTTTTGGCCTAAAAGTGTAATTTCCTTATAGCCTTCGCTTGCAAGTCTTCTTACTTCCTGAATGATCTCTTCCGGACGGCGGCTTCTTTCTTTTCCGCGTGTATACGGTACGATGCAATACGTACAGAACTTGTCACAGCCGTACATAATGTTGACCCAGCCCTTAATTTTTCCGTTGCGGACTTTCGGAAGGTTTTCTATGACGTCGCCTTCCTTGGACCAAACTTCTATGACCATTTCTTTTGAAAGGTATGCTTCAGACAAAAGCTCCGGCAGACGATGGATATTATGCGTCCCGAAAATCATATCGACAAACGGATGTTTTTTCAAAATCCTGTTAACGACTGATTCCTCTTGTGACATACAGCCGCAAACGCCTAAGATAAGATCCGGGTTATTTTTTTTGAGTGCTTTTAAGTGTCCAAGCTCACCGAACACCTTGTTTTCCGCATTCTCACGGATTGCACATGTATTTAACAGAATGACATTGGCATCGTCAACAGAGTTTGTCGCTTCATAGCCAAGAGCCATAAAGATCCCTGCCATTACTTCTGTATCATGTTCGTTCATTTGGCAGCCGTACGTCCGGATATAGAATTTTCTTCCTTCACCCATGCCTTTGAATTCTTCAGAAATTTTAAAGTCATTATGATAAGTAACGGCTTCTTTGCCGCGTTTTTTAGCATCCTTTAAAGAAGGCGGAATGTAGACAGCTTCAAAGTACTTGCTGTAATCCTTCTCGGATTTTTTGTCCGATGGATTAACTTGTCCGCTCTCTAATTTTTGCTTTTCATTCATATGATATTTCTCCTTTCAAACCAAACTTCCACCCTCCAGTATAAAGGTTATTGAAGCTCCGCACAACTGGCAACCTATCATTGTACACTCATTGAGAATAATAATCAATAAGGAATGAAAGGGAGAAGAGTGTTCCCTTCTCCCTACAATAGCTGAAGCTCCTTTGCTGTCTTTTCGATGGCATCAAGCGCCTGATCCAGTTCTTCTTTGGTGTGCTCGGCTGTCAGAATCGTGCGTATTCTTGCTTTTCCTTTTGCGACAGTCGGGAAAACAATGCTTTGTGCAAAAACACCTTGAGACAGGAGCTGATCAGAAAATTGCTTTGCTACCCCCTCATTACCTATTAAAATAGGCAAAATCGGCGTTTCGCTCTGCGTGAGAGTAAAGCCCATTTGGATAAGCCTTGATTTAAAATAATGAGTATTCTCCCACAGACGCTCCATATGCTCCGGCTCTTCCAGCAAGACATCAATTGCTTCCATACAAGCTGCAGTTACAGCCGGAGGATGCGACGTGCTAAATAAAAACGGACGCCCTTTATGACGCAAGTAGTCGATTAACACCTTTGAACCGGCAACGTATCCCCCTAAGACTCCGATTGCCTTGCTTAACGTTCCAACTTGAATATGAACCCTTCCATCAAGACCGAAATGATTTACCGTCCCTCTGCCGCTTTCGCCAAGCACTCCAGATGCGTGGGCGTCATCAACCATCACAAAAGCGTCATATTTCTCAGCGAGCTCCACAATGTCAGGCAGAGGAGCAATATTGCCATCCATTGAAAATACGCCGTCAGTGACAATCAAACGCATGCGGTAATTCATTGATTTTCTCAGCACCTTCTCTAAATCACTCATATCCACATGCTGATAGACCTTTTTATCCGCCTTTGTCAATCTGATTCCATCGATGATAGAAGCATGGTTTAATTCATCGGAAATGACAATATCGTCTTTTGAAAGAATGCTGGAAAGCACACCTTGGTTTGTTGTAAAGCCTGATTGAAAGACAAGTGCCGCCTCTGTTTTTTTAAAGGCTGCCAGCTTTTTCTCCAATTCTTGATGCATGGTAAACGTTCCGGCGATTGTTCGGACTGAACCGGTACCGGCTCCAAATTGCTGAGCAGCCTCCTGTGCAGCTTTGATGAGTCTTGGGTGTGAAGTAAATCCGAGGTAATTATTAGAAGAAAGCTGAATGACTTTTTTATGATTCACTGTAACAGAAGGGCCCTGCATTGATTCAACCTGTTTAACGTCTTGCCATGTATGGTTTTCTTTCATTCTTTCAAGCTCTGCTTTTAGAAACTCAAATTCTTTTGTCATGTTGATCCCCCTTTTATGGAATTAAAATAACCTTCCCGCACTGTCCGCTTCTCATCAGTTCAAACCCGTTCTCAAATTCTTCTAATGGAAACTGATGGGTAATAATAGGCGATAGATCCAGTATGTTTGAACCAAGCAATTGTGAAACCTGCCGCCATGTTGTAAACATCTTTCTCCCTGTGATCCCTTGGATGGTAAGGCCTTTAAACACGACTTTATTCGTCAAATCGATGGTAACGGGATGTTCCGGCAGACTGAGAATATGAAATCTCCCGCCATTTGCAGCCATTGCAAGGCCTTGTGCAATAGCTGAAGGGTGACCCGACATCTCACAAACGAGATCAGCGCCTTCCCCCTCTGTTAAAGCGCTTACAATTTTGAGCGGATCTTCTTTTTCGATGCAGACCGCCGTTGTGGCACCCATTTGTTTGGCGAGAGCTAATCTGTACTCATTTTTGTCAATGGCGACCACCTGCGCTGCACCTGCTGCTTTTGCGACCGCTACCGCCATAAGTCCGATCGGCCCGCATCCGATAATGGCAGTCGTTCCTCCGGCGTTCTGACTCTCAAGGACTGTATGAACGGCATTTCCTAAAGGCTCTTGAATGGAAGCAATCGCCGGGTCCATATCCGCGGGGTTCTTCCAAACGTTTTCGGCCGGCACTTTGACATACTCCGCAAAACAGCCTGCCGTGTCCACTCCGATAATGGCCGTATTTTTACACACATGAGGCTTTCCTGTTAAACAAGGGACGCATGTGCCGCATACAATGTGCGTTTCCGCAGAAACATACTCCCCGATTTTCACACTGCTGACATTCTCGCCTACAGCCTCGACAATCCCGCTGAACTCATGGCCGAAGACACAAGGAGTTTTTATTCTCTGTCGTGCCCATTGGTCCCAATTATAAATATGCACATCTGTGCCGCAAATGGAAGCTGCCTGAACTTTTATAAGAACTTCATGCTTATCGATTTCAGGAATGGGAACTTCAGCCAGCACAGCGCCGAAAGCACCGTGTTTTTTCATTACAGCTTTCATCTTTCCACTCTGCATGTACAATCCTCCTTTAAAAGTCTTGTTATAACCGGATTGTACCATGATCTGGAATCATCGTAAACAGCTGTGTCCTCTCAGAAAAGACAAAAGTATCCGTCTTGAAAAATGGGCTGAATTTTTTTTCAAAAAAAACGGGAATGCTTTTTACACGTGACATATGGTTCATTTATATTATCAAAATACTATTGAGAGAAAATATCACAATAAACGAAAAACAACCTGCTTGCATGATGCAAACAGGTTGTGAATACTTTATTTTTCTTAGCGAGGCTCCACAATTAATTTAATCGCTGTTCTTTCTTCACCATCGATCTGAATATCAGTAAAAGCTGGAATACAAATCAAATCAACCCCGCTCGGCGCCACAAATCCTCTGGCAATTGCCACAGCTTTAACAGCTTGATTTAAAGCACCCGCTCCAATTGCTTGAATCTCGGCGGCCCCGCGCTCTCTTAATACACCTGCAAGCGCACCTGCCACTGAATTTGGACTCGATTTTGCTGAAACTTTTAAGATTTCCATTTCTGCTCCCCCTTAGTTTTACAATGGATAAGTGAGTGTTCATTAGAACAATCATTATTAGATGTTGCTATCCAAAAAGCCATCCCCACAATGCTTTTCAAAAATAGCGGGCTACCTTCCATTTTTACTATATTCACTAAGGAGTTGCTATATTCCTGCTTTTCTTTTTAATATTTTTATAAAATAACCATGTGATTAATTATTCAAAGAACATGTGATCATCATTGATTAAAATACGTTCGATTTTAACGGCCTTTTTCGTTTGATCATCTATATCGATGACCACTCCGCTTAGGGTTGTTTTTCCTTCAGCGACAGTAAAGCGCACAGGAAGGTTTGTTTTGAAACGCTTGATAATCGTTTCTCTGTCCATCCCCAGTATACCGTCATATGGACCGGTCATTCCTACATCCGTAATATATGCCGTGCCCTTCGGCAAAATGCGGTTATCCGCTGTTTGCACATGAGTGTGAGTTCCTACTACAGCAGATGCCCGTCCATCCGTGTACCAGCCGAGTGCGAGCTTTTCACTTGTCGCTTCAGCATGGAAGTCGATAAAAATGTACGGTGTTCTTTTAGCAGCTTCGGCAATTAATTCATCCGCTTTTAAAAACGGATCATCGAGCGGCGGTAAAAACGTACGGCCTTGTAAGTTCATAACGGCAAGTTCTTTACCGTTTGCTTTCACATATGTGATTCCTTTCCCCGGTGTGCCCTCCGGAAAGTTTGCGGGACGGACTAAGTTCGGGACATCGTCGATAAAATCGAAAATTTCTTTTTTGTCCCATGTATGGTTTCCCATCGTGATCGCATCCGCGCCAGACTGTATTAAACTGTGATAGATTTTTTCTGTTAAGCCTTTTCCATGTGCGGCATTTTCGCCATTTATAATGGTAAAATGCGGCTTGTATTTTGATTTCAGCTTGGGCACATACTCTTTTACCATGTCGCGGCCCGGTGACCCGACAACATCTCCGATAAATAAAATTCTCATTTTGTAAATCCTTTCTATTCCTCAGCCGTCAAAAAAATAAAGTGATGCTTAGCGCATCACTTTATTTTGCATACTCTACGGCTCGAGTTTCTCTAATGACTGTCACTTTAATATGACCTGGATAATCGAGCTCGTCCTCAATTCGTTTGCGGATATCTCGCGCCAGGCGATGGGCTTCAAGATCATTTATTGAATCCGGCTTCACCATAATACGCACTTCACGTCCAGCCTGAATCGCAAATGATTTTTCAACACCTTCGTAGGACTCAGAAATTTCTTCGAGCTTTTCAAGTCTTCGAATGTAGTTCTCGAGCGTCTCACTTCTCGCGCCAGGTCTTGCAGCGGAAAGCGCATCTGCTGCAGCTACCAGCACAGCGATAATGGAAGTCGGCTCCTCGTCCCCATGGTGTGATGCAATACTGTTAATTACGACTGGGTGCTCTTTATATTTAGTCGCAAGCTCGACTCCGATTTCAACGTGGCTTCCTTCTACTTCATGGTCAATTGCTTTTCCGATGTCATGAAGGAGTCCCGCCCGTTTCGCAAGCTTTGCATCTTCTCCAAGCTCCGATGCCATCAGCCCGGCCAAGAATGCGACTTCCATGGAATGCTTAAGCACATTTTGACCGTAGCTTGTACGGAACTTTAAGCGGCCGAGAATCTTGATCAGATCTGGGTGGAGGCCGTGAACGCCAACCTCAAATGTCGTTTGCTCACCCATCTCACGAATGTAGTCATCGACCTCGCGGCGAGATTTTTCAACCATTTCTTCAATCCGTGCCGGATGAATACGGCCATCCTGAACGAGTTTATCAAGAGCAATCCTTGCTGTTTCACGTCTGATCGGATCAAATCCGGACAGAATAACAGCTTCAGGGGTATCATCGATAATCAGGTCAATACCTGTCAGCGTTTCAAGCGTACGAATGTTACGCCCTTCCCGGCCGATGATACGTCCTTTCATCTCATCATTTGGAAGATTGACAACTGATACCGTTGTTTCGGCAACGTGATCCGCTGCGCAGCGCTGTAAGGCGAGTGAAAGAATGTTTTTCGCTTTTTTATCAGCCTCTTCTTTCGCACGGTTCTCAGTTTCTTTTGTCATGATGGCGATGTCATGTGAAAGCTCGTTTTCAACCCGGTCAAGAATGATTTGTTTCGCTTCGTCACGAGTCAGACTCGAAATTCGTTCCAACTCTGACTGTTGCATACGAATCATCTCATCCACTTTGCTTTCCATCTCTTCAATATGTTGTTGTCGTTCATTCAGAGAATGATCTTTCTTCTCCAACATCGCTTCCCGTTTATCAATTCCCTCATGTTTGCGATCAAGGTTTTCCTCCTTTTGGAGTAAACGGTTTTCTTGTTTTTGAAGCTCATTTCGTCTTTCACGAACTTCTTGTTCAGCATCTATTCGAAGTTTGTGGATTTCATCCTTTGCTTCAAGCAGAGCTTCTTTTTTCAGTGCTTCAGCATCACGCTTTGCATCTTCAAGAATTTGCTCGGCTGCACCGCGTGCGCCTGCAATTTTCGCTTCGGCAATGGTTTTACGAACATAGTAGCCAACAACTAAACCGAGTAGAATCAGCAAAATGGAGATGAGAACCATCATAATTGGGGTCATACTTTCACCTCCTCTTGCTATGAACTTGGTTGTTGCTCAAAATAAGTGTCGGCATGTACATTGTCTAGTTTTCTCAACATACAGAACCTTCACAGGGAATGAAAGTTTCATCGCCCTTGTCAAGTTTAAATGGTTTAACAATCATGTTAAAAAAACAAATGTTACAACTTCATTGTAATTGTGTCGGAAATACTTGTCAAGCTTGCCAGCTTAACGTTTGCCGAGCCGCCCCCATTTACCGTGCCGAACATGAATCCGCCTATCTTTTAAAAAAACAGATCGTAAATTACTCCTGATTTAGAAGCTGGTATATTTTATTGTTCACTTGTCCAAGTTTAGCGTTATTTTGAATGTTTGACAACAAAACAACAACGGTTTGTCCGGATTTGCTGAAGCTGTTCAATACGTTAAAGCCAGGCATGACTCCGTGGTTTGAGTAGCTCCCGGGAGCAACATAAAACCCCATTCCGTATGTGGAACTGCTCCCTGGTGTGAACATTTTTTCATAGCTTTCTTGTGAGTAAAGCTTGCCGTCTATCAACGCTTTGTCAAATTTGTACATATCTGTAGCACTCATATATATATCGCCTGCTCCATACATCTGAGATAAATCGAGCATATACGGTGTAATGGCTCTGCTGCCTTCCAGCTTATAGCCGACAGCTGGATAAGGCTGCTTATCATATGTCTTGTAAAAACCCGAATGCGTCATCCCCGCCGGCTTAAAAATATGATTCTTTATGTATTGTTCATAAGACTCGCCGCTCACTTCAGCAACAAGATAAGCGAGAACTGAATAGTTAGAATCCTGATAGTCCCACATTCCAGGCTGACGTTTGATTCCTTGCTGTTCGATGTCTTTTATTAAGTCATCAGGAGTGATCGCGCCATTCCCTTCAACATGTCCGTTTATTCCCGATGTATGAGTAAGCAGATTCTTTAATGTAATATTCTTTCCGTTGGGAAAATGGGGTAAATACGTGCTGACCGGATCACTTGTCTGGAGTTTTCCTTTTTCCTCAAGCTGCAGAATAGCGGTTGCTATTAGCGCTTTTTGTGATGATCCGATATAAAAAGTTGTCGCAGGATTATTTTTTATGTGATGCTTGCGGTCCGCATAGCCAAAACCTTTATTTAATTCGACTTCTCCGTTTCTGACGATCATGGCTGTCCCGCTGAAGCCAATCTCTTTTAAATAACTGCTGATTTTTGGATTGCGGTCCACTGTTTTGATTTGTTCCTCTGTTTTTTTGGCTTTGTTTTTCTTCTGATCAGCTTGCTTCTGACCGGTATCAGAAACCGCTGCAGCTTCTTGAGATGGTTCGGCTTCTTCATCCTCTCGATGAACGGCATTCCAAATCGCGAAACAAATGATTGCGGCCAACATACCAAACAAAAATTTGCCTCTTTTATTTAGTTTTCTGCGTCTGCGCGTCGCAGTTCTTCTGCGAGTGGGGCTTGTCATCCATTTTATCCTCCCAATCTAATTTCAAATGCACACGTTTTGTTAGACGTATGAACTACTATAAAAGTTGTCAAATGAACCAATTTATTTATCATTATTTTGCAGAAAATACAAAAGAAAAAAAGGCAGAGTTTGCACTCTGCCTTTTTTATTATTTCAAATTCATTTTATTTTTATTCTTCAAATTCGAGTTCTTCCTGTGTCTCTTCCGCCTGCTGCTGTACTACTCCGTTATTATCTAAGCCGTAATGTTCACGAATTTGCTCCTGAATCATCAGCATGATATCTTTATTTTCTTTTAAGAATTGTTTGGCATTTTCACGGCCTTGGCCAAGACGCTCTTCTTCATAAGAGTACCATGAACCGCTTTTTTGCACGATATCAAGTTCAGTTCCGAGATCAATGATTTCGCCTTCTTTCGAGATACCTTCTCCGTACATAATATCAACCTCAGCTGTACGGAACGGAGGAGCTACTTTGTTTTTCACGACTTTGATTCTCGTTTTATTCCCCATAACGTCGTTGCCTTGTTTCAGCTGTTCAGCACGGCGTACTTCAAGACGAACGGAAGAGTAGAATTTCAGCGCACGGCCGCCAGGAGTCGTTTCCGGGTTTCCGAACATAACGCCGACTTTTTCACGAATTTGGTTAATGAAAATCGCGATTGTCTTCGATTTGTTGATTGCCCCTGAAAGCTTACGAAGCGCTTGAGACATTAAACGCGCCTGCAAACCGACATGTGAATCTCCCATGTCGCCTTCAATTTCCGCTTTCGGAACGAGCGCCGCTACAGAGTCGACAACGACGATGTCAACTGCACCGCTTCGAACCAATGCTTCTGCAATTTCAAGCGCCTGCTCGCCTGTATCAGGCTGAGACAGTAAAAGCTCTTCGATATTGACACCGAGTTTTTGTGCGTATACCGGGTCTAGCGCATGCTCCGCATCGATAAACGCAGCTTGTCCTCCCTGCTGCTGAACCTCAGCAATGGCATGGAGCGCCACAGTTGTTTTACCTGAGCTTTCAGGACCGTATACTTCAATAATCCGTCCGCGGGGATACCCGCCTATTCCCAGTGCCGTATCAAGAGCGAGGGAGCCGCTTGGAACAGTAGAAATTCTTGTATCTGTCTTTTCTCCCAGTTTCATAATGGAACCTTTGCCGAACTGCTTTTCTATTTGTTTAAGAGCCATATCTAAGGCTGCCTGACGATCACTCATTCTATTTTTTCCTCCTTTATGTTACCACTACATATACTATACCCTGTTTGAAGGGATTTGCCAAGAAAAAAGCGAACGCATATTCGGATTTTTTCTTGGCCTGATTTCTACCAAAATATCATAATAAGCCGGAGAAATCATGTTTTTTGAGGAGGATAGTGTGCTGAAAACATTATTTTTGCTCTAACAGTTTTAAAATTAAATGGCAGCCATATTTAGCAGCACGTTTTCTAATTCCTGTTCTGGAGCCCGCAAAGTGAAACTCGTGAACCTCTTCTTTTCCATCTGCAGAAATACCAATAAACACATGTCCAGGTGCATGGCCTTCTTGAGTATCAGGGCCGGCAACACCGGTAAAGCTAATGCCAATATCGCTTCCAGTGAGCTGCTGAACACCCTTTGCGAGCTCAGATGCGCATTGCTCGCTGACTGCGCCGAAACGGTCCAATGTTTCCTTTTTGACGCCGAGCACATTTTGCTTCACTTCGTTTGAATAGCAAACGACGCCGCCGGAAAACAACGCTGAAGCGCCGCTAAGGTCTGTCAGCCATTCAGAAAACAGCCCGCCGGTAAAGCTTTCTGCGGCAGAAAGCGTGATGCCTTTTTCCTTACATGCTTTAGATAGCTCTTTCACAAGCGATGTATCGTCGTAGCCATAGAAAAATTCACCGACACGTTCTAAAATAACGGCTTCTGTTTCTTTTAACAAACGCTCTGTTTCTTTTTCATCAGCATGTTTCGCTGTCAGGCGCAGCGTCACCTCTCCATCCGCTGCCAATGGAGCAATCGTCGGGTTCGTCTGTGCATCAATGATATCTTCTAAATCAGCTTCTAGCTGAGATTCGCCGATACCGAAGAAGCGAAGAACCGTTGACACAATTTTTTCATTTGAGCCCATCTTTTTAAGAAGAAGCGGTTTAGCCTCATTTTCAAACATCGGACGCAATTCACTCGGCGGTCCGGGAAGAAGCATATAAAAGCGTGAATCATGCTCTGTAAGCATTCCCGGCGCCATTCCAAAGTGATTTGCCAGTACGTCAGATCCTTCGATGACAAGCGCTTGTTTTCGGTTATTAGGTGACATCGTGCGTTTTGTTCGTTTGAAATAATCCTCAATGGATTGAAACGCCTCATCATTTAAAACGAGCGGGCGTCCCAGCACATTAGCTATCGTTTCTTTTGTTAAATCATCTTTTGTCGGTCCGAGCCCTCCTGAAAAAATAATTAAATCAGAGCGCTCTTCAGCAATGCGGATGACCTGCTTCAGCCGCTCCGGATTATCACCGACTGCTGTATGGTAGAATACGTTCACTCCGATTTCTGCCAGCTGTTTGCTGATAAATTGAGCATTTGTATTGGCAATCTGACCAAGCAAGAGCTCTGAACCTACTGCAATAATTTCTGCTTTTTTTGGAAATTCCATCACATATGTCCTTCTTTCTTAGTTAGATGTTTTTAGCGCTTCCCAGTTTTTAGCGAAATAGTCCCACCCAGATACAACGGTAAAGAATACGGCTACCCATAACGCCAGGTCAGCGAACGGAAATGACACAAGCTCAAACGGAAGATTGTGAAGAAGCAATGCAGATACTGCGATAATTTGAGCCCATGTTTTAATTTTACCAAGCATATTCGCAGCTACTACTTCTCCCGTTCCGGCTAATACAAGCCTTAAACCTGTTACGGCAAACTCCCGGCTGATAATCACAATGACCATCCAAGCGGGAGCAAGATCAAATTGCACAAGGATAATTAACGCTGCCGATACGAGAAGTTTGTCCGCAAGCGGATCGAGAAATTTCCCAAAGTTTGTAACAAGGTTCAGTTTGCGGGCATAATAACCATCTATCCAATCTGTCGTCGATGCAATAATAAACAAAATAGCGCCCGCTAAGTGTGTGACCGGAATGGATTCGTCTCCAAATTCGAGTCTGCCCCAGTCAAACGGCGCCAGCATGATAATCATGAAGATCGGGATTAATGCAATTCTTGCTAGTGTGATTTTATTCGGTAAGTTAAACATAAAGCCCCTCCAGTTTCATACTCGGACGTGAAGAAAAGTCATCTGGTGATTAAGATGACTTTTCTTCCTTTTTATTTACAATCTTTATTGTTTGTGCCATCACTTCTTTAGGATCAAGTTTATACGTCAGAACCTCACCGTTGACTTTTATTTTCAGGTTAGGTGCATATCCTGTGCGGATTTCAACTTGTTTCTGATCAGTTATGTCTTTTTTATACGTTTCGTCTTTTTTCAGTGTACCCTCTTTGAGAGAGCTGCTGTTTTCATCGCGCACTCGAATCCAAGAGCTGTCTGAAGCCTTCAGCTCTAGCTCGATTTTATCGGCGCCGGACACTTCATACGTTGTTACAGATCCTTCAGTGCCAGTTGCTTTCATCTCTAGTTTGTTACTGTCACTGTCTTCTTTTTTATCTTCTTTGTCTTTCGTTTCTTTTTTTGTGTCTGTCTCTTTTGCAGAGCTGTTGGTTTGATTCTCTTTCAGCGTCGAATCCTTAGGGATCTCATACTTGCTTTCACTTTTCGTGATTGATTTTTCTGATGCCGCGTTGCTATTATCATCGTTTTTATGATTCGCAAACTGAATTATAGCGTAAACAATGGCAATCACGACAATCACGCCGAGAATCACAAGTATTGTAGGCAGCAATTCCAGCGCCTTAGAAGCAGGCTTTGGCATTTCCTTCTGCATATTCATGCCGGAGATTTTTTCAGACACATCGTCATGATACGTATTCGGGATATCTTTTTTATACTCTTCAAACAATTGGTCAGCATCAAGCCCGACGGCTTCCGCATATTGTTTGATGAAAGCCCGGACATAAAACTTACCCGGAATAATGTCATAATTTCCTTCCTCCAAGGCGGTTAAATACCTTTTTTGAATCTTAGTTGCCGCTTGGAGATCATCCAATGACATTGCTTTTTCCTCTCTGGCTTCTTTCAGCCGGATTCCTAGTTCAGTCACAACAAACACCTTCCAATTTTAAAAATCAAAGCTTGAAAACCCGGATTGATCAAACATTTGGGGTTCTTCAGCATGTTCATATGTAATAACCTCATCAGGATCATTTCTCAGTTCAATAATATAATCAAAGTCATCTAGTGTATACTCTGTATTTTGAACGAATATGTCCGGATGCTCCACCACTTTTGTAGCAGGCAGCCTCATGATTTCCCTCACCAGCTGCAGATGGCGTTCAGACCCTCTTCTTGTCGACACAATCCCGTCAATGATAAAGACATTTTCAGTACTGTATTCATCGGCAATCAGCTGGCTTCTGATTGTTTGTTTCAGCAAGGTAGATGACACAAACAGCCACCTTTTGCTGGCGCATACGCTGGAAGCTACAATTGACTCCGTTTTCCCGACGCGCGGCATTCCCCGGATTCCGATTAATTTGTGGCCTTCTTTTTTGAACAGTTCGGCCATAAAATCGACTAATAGGCCCAGCTCGTCCCGTTCAAAGCGGAATGTTTTCTTATCATCGGCATCCCTCTGGATGTACCGGCCGTGTCGCACGGCGAGACGGTCGCGAAGCCTTGGTTCCCTCAGCTTCGTTACTTTAATTGTTTCCATCGTTTTTAAGATTGATTCTAATCGTTTAATTTGATCTATATGGCGGCACCTGAGCAGCATTCCCCTTCTGGAAAGATCGACGCCGTTTATCGTTACGATGTTAATAGAAAGCATCCCGAGAAGAGATGAAATATCCCCGAGCAGTCCGGGACGGTTCACTTGAATTTCATATTCAAAATACCATTCGAGCTTTGCCAAATGATATACCCCCTTCATTGTGGCAAATTTTTACCTTCCTTTATCATAAAGCATTTTTCTCTAATTAGAAAGAAGAATGTTGCTGTGATGAGGAAAACATAAAAAAGAGAGGAAGAATCTCCTCTCTTCTTAATGAGTGCTGTTATTTTCAACAAGCTTAACCATCATATTGGCAATGGCATGCTGTTCTTCTTTAGATGCTACGCTCCAAAGATCTGCCAGCACTTTTTCCTGCTCGTTCTTAGAATCCACTTCATTAGCCAGGTAACCGCCGATTTCTGTAGCAAGGTCAGTGATGGTGTCCTGACTCATGCCTTTATCTTGCGCATAGTTCAAACGATCACCAAGGAAATTCTTCCAACTATCCCAGTTTTCTAATACTGACATGTGAGTTTCCTCCATTTCATGTGAAGTTACAAAATTATTTTGTCCTTCTTAAAAGAAACTATACACATTTTATTTTGCATCAACAGTGCCAGCCCCCGTTAACAGACAGAATCTGTCCAGTAATATAGGAAGCTTTTTCAGACAGGAGAAATGCTACCGCCTCGGCAATTTCTTTTGGCTGTGCAAGCCGGCCGATCGGGATCTCATCAGCGATCTCTTCCAATTCATCCGGACTGAATTGATTCATCATGTTTGTATCTACAGCACCCGGCGCTACTGCGTTGACCCTGATACCGCTTGGAGCCAGCTCCTTAGCCAGTCCTTTTACAAACGAGTGCTGTGCTCCCTTTGCCATGCTGTACAGCACCTCACACGATGCGCCAGTCTCTCCCCAAATAGAGCTGACTGCCACAATCGCTCCCGTTTTGTTCCGAATCATGCCTGGAAGAAGGTTTCTCGTCAGCATGTAAGGACTTGCCACATGCAGCTGAACCATTTCCTGTACCGTAGCATTATCTACATCAGTAATCAGCCCGAAATGGCTTCTGCCGCTGTTTAAAACGATCGCATCCACCGGCTGAACAATTGCTTTTGTTAGTTCATCAGCGCCAGTGGGAGTGGAGAGATCTCCTTGCAAAATATCAGCATCTATGCCAAACGCCCGTTTCAGTTTTTCAGCAAGCTCTGCTGCCGCGTCTTCATTCTGATTGTAGTGCAAAAGCAGATCATACCCCTCTGCTGCAAGCGATTCACTTATGCTTTTGCCAATACCGCCGCTCGCCCCGGTGACTAATGCTGTTTTTTTCATCCTCTTTCCTTCTTTCCGCAGAAAAACACCCCTCACATTGGAGGGATGCATGTTAAGATTTAGGAACCACTTTGCAGACAGTCAGTCTGTCCTCAGCAATTTCCTCTTGTATGATTTGCTGCACATCCTCAAGGGTGATCTGCTCAAGAACAGTTACGATATCAAACAGGCTCATCTCCAAAAATGCATAGCGAGTGAATTGGTTAGCGATGTATTCAGGTGAGTTTAATGCCTTTAAAAATGACCCGATTTTTTTCTTTCTGGCAAGTTCAATCTTCTCAGCGGTGATGATTTCACCGGCACGAAGCAGATTGCTTGAAATGTCTTCAGCCAATTTATCCGGTTCAGGCGTGTCCCCACCGATGGCCGCAAAACCAAACCCATATTCAGCCGTAAAATCAAAGCTGAACGTTTCATCTATATACCCTTTTTCATAAAGGGATTCATATTGGGCAGAGCTTTTGCCGAACAAAGATTCCAGCAATAGGTTCATTGCAAGTTCATGCTTGAGCAGCTCTTTCCCTAATTTATACGGATGCTTTGATTTCAGTCCGACGAGACATTTCGGTCCCTGAACATTCATTTTAATTTCTTTTTCTTTCCGGAAAACAGCTTCTTGCTCTTTTACTTCTTCCCGTTTAATTTCCGGCTGGTCTGTATACGGTTTTCTTCCCTGATTTTCTCTTACCTGAGAAATGATCGCTTCAGGATCAACAGGGCCGACTATAAAGAGGAGCATGTTGCTCGGATGGTAAAACGTCTCATAACATTCATAAAGAAGGTCCTTAGTGATATGGGATATACTTTCTACCGTTCCGGCTATATCAATTTTGACAGGATGATCTTTGTACATGTTTTCAATCACCCCGAAGTACAGCCTCCAGTCAGGATTATCATCATACATGTTAATTTCCTGGCCGATAATCCCTTTTTCCTTTTCTACTGTTTTTTCTGTAAAATAAGGGTCCTGCACAAAATCAATCAGTGTTTCCAAATTGCGTTCCACGTTTGACGTGCTCGAGAAAAGATAAGCCGTTCTTGTAAATGACGTAAACGCATTGGCAGAGGCGCCCTGTTTGCTGAAATCTTGAAAAACATCTCCATCAGCTTTTTCAAACAGCTTATGTTCAAGAAAATGGGCAATCCCGTCGGGGACATGAACCATCTCGTCTTTTCCAAGAGGGACAAACTGATTATCGATAGACCCGTACTTTGTTGTGAATACCGCATACGTCTTGTTGAAGCCTTTTTTCGGCAAAACGTATACGTCTAGGCCGTTTGACATTTTTTCATGATACAGCGTCTCCTGAAGCTGTTCAAATTCGATTGGTTTTATCAAGATGCACCCTCCGTCCCTTTTAAGAAGTAAGTCGTATCAAGCTGAATTTTTTCGCCGACTTTAATGATATCCTCTTTTGTCACCCGCTCAATATTGGCAAGGAAATCTTCGATCGGAATATCGACTTGGGCAGCGGCCTGCTGATATAAAAATTCAGATAAACCATACGCAGTATCAATGGTTTCCAGCACCTGATTCCGAATCATGGCTTTCGTCTGAGAGATGTCTTCCTCACTGAACTCCCCGTTTTTCATAGCCTGAAATTGCTCGGCAATAATAGAAACGGCTTGTTTGTAGTTTTTTACTTCTATTCCTGACATCACCATTAATAAGCCTTTAAAGCTATCGATACGGGAGGCTGCGTAATAAGCGAGACTGGCTTTTTCCCGAACATTAATGAAAAGCTTGGAATGAGAAAAGCCGCCGAACATTCCGTTAAAAACTTGTAAAGCTGAATAATCCTGATCCGTAAAAGTAATATTGGTCCGATAGCCAATATTCAGCTTGCCTTGTTTGACGTCTTCTTCATCAATGACTTCTTTAGGCTCAGGTTGTTCAGAATGGTTGTTCACAAATGTTTCCAGAGCGCGTTCCTCTGTGTGAAAATATTGATCAATAGCAGCTTGCACTTGTTTCCTGTCAACATCGCCGACGACATATAGATCAAGCTGGTCTTTTTGGATCGCGTTTCGGTATGTTTCATATAATTGATCGGCCGTAATGGCATCAACATCGTCGATCTCTCCATTAACGTGCAGCGAGTAAGGTTCATTTTTACACATTTCCTGTATAAGCCTTAGATTAGAGTAACGCATTTTATCATCATAAACCGCTTGAATTCTCTGCTTCAGCGTTCGTTTTTCTTGATCCACATATTGCGATTGAAAAACGCCTGCTTCTAAAGCAGGTGAAAAGACGATTTCTGCGAGAAGCTGGAGCCCTTTTTCAAGGAGAGGCGTCTGATCTTTTAAATATTTTTCATTCGGAATTTCAAGTCTGAATGTAATCACATGCTGTTCACCTTTTTTCGAGAGATCAGCCGAAACAGACGTGCCGTACAGTTCATCCAGATAAGAACGTAAATCTGCAGTTTTCGGACGGCTTTCTGTTCCGCGAAGCAGCACATGCGGGAACAGCGCTCTTTTCGTAACTTGCTCCTTTGTTAAGGGCGCCAGCATTTTAAAGATAAGCGAGACGGTTTTAAATTTTTCTGTTTCTACAATATGTGCGGTTAAACCGCCGTGCTTTGTTTTGACTTCATTGACATATGACATGTGAAACCTCCTTCGTTCATTTCTTATTAGTATGTATTATGACCAAATTTCAGCATTCGCAGAAACACTCTTTCATGTAATTATAGCAACTGTAGGATTTATAAGGAAACAATAACCTCTTGCGTATTAATTGTTCTTCCGCTGTTTATGCTGTCATGATCCTTGTTGCCTCTTCATGCTTTTACGAAATGCGAATCAATTACTTGTCTTACACAAGTTTTCTGCCGATTTTTCTCAGCAAAAAAAGACGGTTTGTCAAACCGTCCCTAAGTTTTTTTCTTCTTCACTTTTTTTAGCATCTACATTAAAGAGCACCAGAAATAAAGAAATAATCCCGCAAAACGCAGAGAGAATGAAGATAAGCCAGCTTGCATTAGACATCAATGCCGCAAACACAGGCGGCCCGAGAGCTACTCCAATAAAGCGCATACTATTGTAAAATGAAGAAATTGTTCCGCATTCCTCACTTTCAATCCCTTCCGTTATCAGCGCATCTAAAGCAGGAAGCGCCATTCCGATTCCAATTCCCCCAAAACTTAAAAAGATAAACAAAAAATAAAAACTGTGGTTCCACCACAAGCCGATAAAAGACAGGCTTAACATAATCATCCCTGTAACGACGCAAAATTTCATTCTTCCCTTATCTTTGCCGATCTTTTTACCCGCTATAAAAGAACTGCTGGACAGGAATAAAAGAGGTATCGCCAGCAGCCCGCCTTTGGCCACTCCGTCAATTGTATATTTATTCTCTAGCGTATCTGATAAGTAAAATAATACGCCAAATAATAAAAACATAATGACGCATCCAATAATAAAAACTGTGTAGAGCCAGCGTCCATCCTGTTTAAAGATTTTCCGCACATTCTTGAGGAACTCTGAAATTGTAGGTGCATCCTCATCTTCTTCAGGCTTCTCCACCAAAAACAATACAAGCAAAAAGCTGATCAAACAGAAAAACGGAATAAACCAAAACGGGACGAACCAGTACCAGGATGCAAGTAAAGCGCCCAGTATGGGACTCAGCACTTTCCCCGAGGTGTTAGCGGTTTCAATATCGCCAAGACCGGCACTGACCTTTTCATCATCTCCCTTAAACAGATCGCCGATAAACGGCATGACGATGGGTGCTGCCCCTGCTGATCCGATGCCTTGAAGAACCCGTCCAGCCAAGATCATAGCATAAGGATTGTCTATATATGTCGAAGCAAAAGCAGCCACAGCTCCCCCTATTCCCGCAATAAGAAGGCATGGGAGCAGCACTTTTTTTCTGCCAAATCTATCCGACAGGTACCCCGCGATCGGAATGCAAATGATCGCTACCACCGAATATACAGTGATAATTAATGATACTTGAAATGAATTGACCGACAGCTTTTTCTCCATCATCGGAAGCACGGGAATCAGCATGGAGTTCCCTAATGTCATAACAAGCGGTACGGAAGCCAGAGCAATAATATTTTTCATTCCTATTTTTTCTTTCAACATTTTCACCCATTCACTTTGTCATCCTTTATATCTTGCGTTAACCGCATTGAAAGTATGTACAAAGAAACATAAACCAGGCAATAAAAAAACAGACACATCACAGGCGTCTGTTTTAGAATCGTTTACGCAAAACATGGAATCTGAATTTGTCTGCTCTGAAATAATTTAATGAATAAAGCACCGGTTTATCATGCTGATCATAATGCGTTTGTTTTAACAGTAAAAGAGCTGTTTCCGGATCACATTCCAGCACTGGAGAAATCGTATCATGATAGCCAATCGGCTCAATATCGGTTACGGCATAGCTGATGACAGAGCCTGAATTTTTCTCAAGCAGGTCAAACATAGACTCTTGCTGGTGAGAAAAAGAATCCGGCAATATATCCATCGGAATTTTGTCAATACAATACACAATCGGCTGTCCGTTTGCCGTTCTGACACGTTCAAGATAAAAAACTTCCTGGCCTGATGTCAGATGAAATCTCTTGATATCATCATCAGTCGGCATAAGCACTTGAGATGAAAGAAAGATTGTTCCTGGGATCATATTAGCCTGTTCAATCATTTTGGTTACACTGTTCAGCTGTTCAATGCCCGAAAGAAATAACGGCTTAGAATGGACAAAAGTTCCTACACCATGCCTTCTGATAATCACATGCTCTTCTTCCAATATCCGTAGTGCTTCACGCAAAGTCGCCCGGCTGACGCCAAGCTTTTTGGAAAGCTCAAATTCAGAAGGGAGCTTTTCTTTCTCAGTGTAGATTCCATTTTTAATATCCTCTTTAATTCGTTCAATTACTTTTAAATACAAGTGCCGATTATCAGCTTTTGTAGACATGTTTCCCCTCCGTAAACCACCTTCGATAAAAATTATTGAACAATTGGGACAACTATATCATGTTTTGTCGAAAAAATAAACAGCAAGGTGTACAGTTTACATAATGTTATTATTGTTACCGAGCTCTCTTTCTCTAAGAAGAGAGCTCATCATGTTTTTCTTTTGATATTAAGACTTCCCTTGGTTTGCTGCCTTCATACGGGCCAACTACACCGCGTTCTTCCATTGCATCTATCAGACGTGCCGCTCTTGTATACCCGATTCTGAACCGTCTTTGCAGCATCGATACGGATGCAGTCTGCATGCCGACAATTAATTCGACGGCTTCATCATAAAGGTCATCGGTAACCTCAGTATGTGTTTCCGTTATTTCCTCAGGAATCATTTCTTCCTGATATTGAGCTTTTTGCTGCGTAATGACATGATCCACGACCTGCTCCACTTCTTCGTCTGACAAAAATGCTCCTTGTACGCGGACAGGTTTATTAGCCCCTACAGGTAAAAACAGCATATCTCCGCGTCCCAGAAGCTTCTCAGCGCCCCCCATATCCAGAATGGTCCTTGAATCCGTCTGTGAAGAGACACTGAATGCGATTCGTGACGGAATATTTGCCTTGATGACCCCTGTAATGACGTCAACTGACGGACGCTGTGTCGCAATAATTAGATGGATGCCGGCAGCCCGCGCCATTTGGGACAATCTCGTAATCGAGTCTTCTACATCAGATGAAGCTACCATCATAAGATCAGCTAGCTCGTCCACAATAACCACGATATACGGCAGCTCTGGCTGTTTTGCCTCTCCCTCATTATTGGAGCGTTTAATATAATCATTGTACCCTTCAATATTTCTAGTTCCTGTATGAGAAAACAGTTCGTACCGCCGTTCCATTTCATTGACAACCTTTTTCAAAGCTTGTGAAGCTTTTTTCGGATCAGTTACCACCGGAGCAAGCAAATGCGGAATTCCATTGTACACATTCAGCTCAACCATTTTTGGGTCAATCATCATCATTTTCACTTCATGCGGTTTAGCGCGCATCAAAATACTTGTGATAATGCCGTTGACACAGACACTTTTTCCGCTCCCGGTCGCGCCTGCAACAAGCAAATGAGGCATTTTGTTTAATTCAGCAAGCACGGCTTCGCCCGAAATATTACGGCCAAGTCCGATTAACAGTTTAGCATCAGGTCGGTCATTAAGTTTTGACTCAAGCACTTCCTTCAGCGATACCATAGCCACTTCCGCGTTTGGAACTTCTATCCCAATGGCAGATTTCCCTGGAATAGGCGCCTCAATCCTGATGTCTTTTGCAGCTAACGCAAGCGCTAAATCATCACTTAGGTTGACTATTTTACTGACCTTTACCCCAACATCCGGATACACTTCATATTTCGTGACAGCTGGCCCGAGATGAACCTGTGTCACTTTTGCCTTTACGCCGAAGCTTTGGAAGGTGCGTTCGAGCTTTCTCGCATTCTCATAAATATTTTTTTTATCAGCCTGCTGGCCGGTATGCATCGGATCGGCTAATAAATCTAATGACGGCATCTGATAATCTTTATTTTCAAGTTCTGTAAAGGTCATTGGCGGAGCAACTGCCGTTTCATTATGGTCAGCCTCGGACTGATTTTCCTGAAGCGGTTCTGTGACCGGTTCAATTTGTTTTTCTGCAGCTGCCGGGGCCTCTTCCGATTCATTCCGGTCTGAAAAGCTTGAGATAATCGGCTCTGAATGAATGAGAGGCGATACCATCTCCTGCTCCTCTTCTTCAGCAGCGGGCTCTGGCTCCATTTGCTGTTTTCTGCGAGCCGGCTTTTGTTTTTTGCTGGTATTGGCTTTCGCCTTTTTCGATGATTTCATATTTGTTTTGACTGATTTCATGTCATCAATAAAAGCAAACCATTGTTCTTTGATGAAACGGCCGATCGGGCTCATCCACTTTTTCAGCGTTTCTTGAAGAGAGCGCCCTGTGACCAGAATCAATCCGATCAAAATCATTACAATCGCCATAATTTGAGAACCAGTAGATGCAAACAAAAAGTGTGAAGCCGCAAACAGAAGCGCCCCGATCATCCCCCCGCCTAAATCAGGTGAAGCAGAGCTCCCATTCATGTCCATTAAAAATAATTCCCATGTATTGCGGATCACGCTGGCAGACTCAATAGACCCTCTGTTCGTCAAATTTTTAAACAGCTGCACATGAGAAAGCAGCAATATGCTTGCAATGATGCAGTACAGCCCCGCCTTTCGTCTCGTTAAAAGACTCGGCGTTTTTTTCTTCCAAAATAGTGAAACCCCTAAAACAAATAAGCCTAACAAGCATAAAATAAACCACTCACCAGCGAAAAAACGGAACAAGTAGATAAAGGTTTGTCCCACTACACCAAGCTGCAAAATGGCGATAATTGAGATAGCAATGCACAGCAATCCGTTTAATTCGTATTTTATGTTGAGCTGTTTTGCCTGTTTTTTTCTCGATTTTCTTTTTTTCTTTGCCACACTCATCACCTTACTGCGTTAAAAAATGTAAGTTCATACATAATGAAGAAAGCAGCCGTTAACTGGCTGCATTTTTTCTGTAGGATTCCCCTATTATAGCATATTTTGCCCTTAAAAAAGGGGAGGAATCTTATACGTTTAATTTTAGCTTTTGTCCCGGAGAAATATCCGGATGCAGAAAGTGCATGGGGTTTGTACTCATGACTTGTATAACCTCTGCTTCATTGCCTTTCATCTCGACAAGAAGCGGAACACCCCTATACTCGATTTGCTCGTGAGCACTTGGCTGTTGGTTCTGTTCCGCGAAAACAATTTCCTGCGGCATCACGGTATATAAAATCATTGAATCATCCGTCCTTCTTCTTTTCTCGCTTCCTCGATCAGCTCATTTAATTTATTGATCGCTTGGCCGACTCCGCCGACGTGATCAATCAGGCCATACTCGACGGCATCCTTGCCGACGACATTTGTTCCAATATCGCGTGTTAAGTTTCCTTTTGAAAACATTAGCTCTTTAAACTTATCTTCATTTACATTTGAATGGCTTGTTACAAATTTAACGACTCTTTCTTGCATCTTATCCAAGTACTCAAAGGTTTGAGGCACACCGATCACCAGTCCCGTCAGCCGAACGGGATGAATCGTCATGGTAGCTGTTTCAGCGATATAGCTGTAATCACAAGATACCGCAATTGGCACACCGATGGAATGCCCTCCGCCAAGTACGATGGAGACGGTCGGTTTTGACAAGGATGCGAGCATTTCAGCAATAGCAAGACCTGCTTCCACATCTCCGCCGACTGTATTTAATATTATAAGCAAACCTTCAATTTTTGGATTCTGCTCAATGGCAACGATTTGCGGGATTACATGTTCATATTTTGTTGTTTTGTTTTGCGGAGGCAGCTGAACATGGCCTTCTATTTGTCCGATAATGGTCAGACAATGGATATTTGTATCTTGCGGGAGCTGCGGAAGTGTCGTTTCCCCTAGCTGCTGTATTTTATTCATAATGCTGTCTTTCGCATCATTTTTTTCAGGACGTTCTTCTTCTGTATTTTCCATACGATGATCCATTTCGCTTTCACCCTTTCCGAGTTTCTCTTTGTATTATGAACAAAGATCTTCGATTCAATCCCGGCATAATAGGCAAAAAAATAAAGACCGGAGCAGCTCCGGTCTTACGTTTCCATTAGACTTCCATAATAATTGGGATGATCATCGGTTTACGTTTTGTTTTTTCATATAGGAATTGGTTCAAAGCATCTCGCATTGCCTGCTTAAGCGTTGACCATTCAACATTTGATGTTTCAGTTGCTTCAGTCACGATAGAGCGTACAAGCTCAGTAGCCTGTACGATAAGGCCTTCAGACTCTCTTACATAAACAAACCCGCGTGTGATAATCTCAGGACCTGATACAAGATGTTTCTTTTGTTTATCAAGTGTAATGACAACAATCAGTATGCCGTCTTGTGAAAGTAAGCGGCGGTCTCTCAGCACAATATTTCCGATGTCGCCTACACCTAAACCGTCGATTAAAATATTGCCGTATGGCACTTTATCACCAATCTTTACGTTTTGGCCGCGGAACTCGACAACGTCTCCTTTTTCAATTAAGAAGATATCACTGCGCTTCATACCGATTTCTTCAGCGATTTTTGAATGAGCCTTTTGCATTCTGTATTCGCCGTTTACAGGAATTAAATATTTTGGTTTAAGCAGATTGATCATCAGCTTTAACTCTTCCTGTGAGCCGTGTCCAGATACATGCACACGCTTTTGGGCAAAAATGACTTGTGCGCCGGCTCTGGCAAGCAAATCTACTGTTTTAGAATAAATGAGTTCCTGTCCAGGGATCGGTGTGGATGCAATGACAACTGTATCCCCTTCTTCAATATTCAGCTGCTTGTGGGCTTTGTTTCCCATTCTTGTCAGAGCTGCCAACGGTTCACCATGGCTGCCGGCAGTTACAATAGCTACTTCACGCTTCGGATATTTTTTGACGTCCTGAACCGAAATAAACAGTTCATCATCTGCTTCAATATATCCAAGCTTTCTTGCCAGCTGAAGGATCGATTGAAGGTTTTTTCCGGCAACTGCAATCTTTCTGCCATTTTGAGCCGCTGCATGAATGACTTGCTGAATCCGGTTAATATTGGATGCGAAAACAGCAATGATTACCCGGTTCTCTGAATTGTAAAGCGCGTCCGAAATCTCTCCGCTGACAGCAGCTTCCGAAGGGGTGTAACCCGGACGTTCTGCATTTGCACTGTCAGAAAGCAGAGCAAGTACGCCGCTGTTGCCGATTTTGGCAATCTCGCCAATGTCGCATGATTGATTAAGTGCGGGTGTTTGGTCAAATTTGAAGTCTCCCGTGCATACAATAGATCCAAGTGATGTTTTTAAACTAACGCCTACTGAATCAGGGATACTGTGGATCGTATTAAAGAACGATACCTTTGTTGATTCAAATGTAATGACAGATTTTGAGTGAATTTCTCTTAAATCAGCTTTTCGGTTATGTCCGTATTGCTTTAATTTTTCTCTTAACAGTGCAAGCGTCAGCTTTGTTCCGTATACAGGAACAGACAGCTTGTTTAACAAGTAAAAAACGCCGCCGATATTCTCATCATGCCCATGTGTTAAAAAGATAGCCTTGACGCGGTCAGATCGTTCAATCAAATATGATATGTCAGGAATCACCACATCAATACCAAGCATTTCATTTTCTGGATGCATAAGGCCGGCATCAACGACAAATATGTCTGAATCAATTTCGATGACATAAAGGTTCTTCCCAATTTCTCCGACACCGCCAAGGGCGATAATTCTAACGTTTTCTGTATTTTTCTTTTTCAAAATCTATATCCTCCTAGTCTCATACCCGTCCATCATCACTTGTTCCTATTATAACTGAAAGTAATTTTAGAAAACAAGATAAAGCAGAAGGTTTAGGGAAAACCAATATGTATAAGAAACGGTCAAACTCAGGTGGAATGAGAATGACCGCGTTTGTTTCACTGTATGAAATTTTTCTTACAGTTCGCTGATCGCGCTGCTTAAGCTCAGACGTTCATCTTCGTTTAACGGGATAAGAGGAAGACGCACTGAACCGACATCAAGGCCTTTCAGCTGAAGAGCTGTTTTCACAGGAGCCGGGTTAGGCGCTTTAAACAGTTCCTTCATAATCGGCAGGAGTTTCTGGTGAATCAGTGCCGCGTTAGCTGTTTGCCCATTTGTATAATTTTTGATCATTTGCTGCATATCAGAGCCTACGATATGGCTTGCGACTGAAACGACACCTCTTCCTCCTACTGACAGAACAGGAAGCGTCAAGGCGTCATCTCCAGAATAAACGGAGAAATCTTCAGGCGTTTCCGCAACAATTTTTGTAATCGCTTCGAGGTCTCCGCTCGCTTCTTTAATCGCAACAACATTCGGAACATCTGCCGCCAAACGGATAGTCGTCTCAGGAGCAAGAGAAGCAACGGTGCGGCCCGGCACATTGTACAGCATAACTGGAAGAGACGTTTCAGAAGCAACAGCTTTAAAATGCTGGTACATGCCTTCTTGTGAAGGTTTATTATAATACGGTGTAACGAGCATGACCGCGTCTACGCCCGCTTCCTCAGCTTTTTTTGTGAGCTTAATGGAATCTTTCGTGTTGTTGCTTCCAGTACCCGCAATAACGGGCACCCGGCCGTTCACTTCTTTGACCGTATATTCAAATAACGCTATTTTTTCTTCTGTTGAAAGGGTTGGAGATTCTCCTGTCGTTCCCGCTACTACTAAAGAATCTGTTCCGTTTTTCAACAAGTAGTCAATCAGTGTAGACAATTTTTGAAAGTCTACATTCCCTTTATTGTCAAAAGGTGTAATCATAGCTGTAGACACATTTCCGAAATTCATTTTTTTCACCTCATCATGATTCAATCACATTTACTTAGAAAGTTCAAACACTTCATGCAAAGCGTTTACAGCAGGAACCATGTCCTTTTCATGGACAAGCACCCAGATGGTCGTGTGGCTGTCCGCCGACTGCAGAATAGGAATCTCTTTCTCTGATAGGGCTGTCACAATTTTAGACGTTACACCCGGGACGCCCATGATACCGGCACCGACTGCCGAAACTTTTGCGCAGTCTCTCGTCACCATCGGGTCATAGCCCATATCCATTAAGATGCGCTGAGCTGTTTCCGTCTTGTTCCCAGCCACCGTATAAACAATTTCACTAGGTGTAATGTTAAAGAAATCAACGCTGATTCCTGCATTCGCCATCGCTTTAAAAACTTCAGTCTGAACGTTATACTGACCGAGTTTTGAAGGCACTTTGAACTGTGTGACATCTTTGACATGGGCAATTCCCGTAATCAACCGTTCAAAAACATCACTGCCGACATTGGAAGAATGATGTGAAGTCACCAATGTGCCTTTATCTTTAGAATATGTTGAGCGGACGCGGATCGGAACCTTAGCCTGCATCGCAATTTCCACAGCTCGCGGATGAATCACTTTCGCACCCTGGTACGCCAAATTGCAGATTTCCGTATATGTTACCACAGGAAGCGGTTTCGCGTTTTCCACTACTCTCGGATCTGCAGTCATCACACCTTCAACATCTGTGAAAATATCGATATATTCAGCGTCAATTGCCGCCCCAAGTGCGGCTGCAGACGTATCGCTGCCCCCTCTTCCGATCGTTGTTGTATCGCCCTTTTCAGTAGCGCCTTGGAATCCTGCGACGACTACCGCGTCATGATTCGCAAGCACACTGAACAAACGCTCAGGCTTCATTTCAAGGATTTTTGCATTTGTATGCTGGTCATTTGTTAAGAAGCCGGCCTGAGCCCCAGTCAGCGCAGATGCTTTTACACCGTTATCCAGCAGCATGCTCGTAAAGACGACAGAAGAAATCGTCTCTCCGCATGATAAAAGCAAATCCTGCTCTCTTGGGGAAATCGCAGACTGATCGCCGTAAAGCAGTCCCAACAGAGAGTCAGTTGCGTACGGATCACCCTTCCTGCCCATCGCAGAAACGACAACGACAACCTTATATCCTTCACTGATTGCTTCTTTAATGTGCTCTAAAGCCAGTTTACGGCCTTTGTCATCCTTTACAGATGTCCCGCCAAACTTTTGAACAATTATCTTCACTGTTTTCACTCCAAATTATTCGGACGTAACAGAAGAGAGCAGGCGGTTTGCGCCTTACTCTCTTCTATTCGCACTTGGGAAATTCTCTCTTTTATACGAGGTTTAGTTTTTTCAGGCTTTCTGCAATTTGAACAGAGTTCCATGCGGCGCCTTTTAATAGGTTATCAGAAACAACCCATAAATGAAAACCGTTTGCTCTGTCCAAGTCTTTGCGGATGCGGCCTACAAACACATCGTTTTTGCCGACTGCATCGGCAGGCATTGGATAAAGCTGCTGGCTCGGGTCGTCCTGAAGTGTAATGCCAGGAGCTTCTTTTAATAGATTTTTAATATCTTCCACAGTAGCGTCATCTCGGTCTACCTCGATGTAAACGGACTCTGAATGGCCGGTTTCAATCGGAAGTCTCACACATGTAGCCGCTACTTGAAGCTCAGGCATGTGCATGATTTTTTTCGTTTCATTTATCATTTTCATTTCCTCAAACGTATAGCCGTTATCTTGGAATTTATCAATTTGCGGAATCGCATTGAAAGCGATTTGATAGTGTTTTTCATCACCTTTTACAGGCATAATCTCTGGTTTGATTTCTTCGTTGTTTAAAATCGCCTCTGTTTGGCTGTGCAGCTCTTTTACAGCTTCATTTCCCGCTCCTGATACCGCTTGGTAAGTTGATACGATAACTTTGTTTAAGCCGAAAGCTTTGCGGATCGGTTCCAGCGCAGCCACCATTTGAATTGTAGAGCAGTTAGGGTTGGCAATAATGCCGTTGTGTTCATGCAAGTCTGCCTCGTTAACTTCAGGCACAACAAGCGGCGTATTTTCGTCCATACGGAACGCACTTGTATTATCTATAACAATAGCTCCGCGTTTTACAGCTTCGGGTGCCAATGCCTGCGATACGCTTCCGCCGGCGCTGAACAAAGCAATATCTACTCCTTCAAAGCTCTCGGGAGAAGCTTCCTGTACAGTCAGCTCTTGGCCTCTAAATGTGACTTGGGTACCCGCAGAGCGTTTTGAAGATAGCAATGTAAGTGTATCCATTTCAAAATTTCTGTCTTCAAGTGTTTTAAGCATTTGTTGTCCTACAGCTCCTGTCGCTCCGACAACAGCTACGTGTAAACCTCTTCCCATCTGTAAAACTCCTTCCGCCAATCAGCTTCATTGAATTGATTTGACTATAATTTTACGTTTTATTTTACCATAGAATATGCGGGTGATGACCGAAATTTTTTGTTTAGGAAAGATTTTCTGTATATTTAGTCATTTCCCTGATAATTATCAACGAGAATCGGCTGAAGCTGCTGATGCATCAGGGCCTTTTCAACAGTTTGAGGAAGCAGATCCATTTTGGCAACCATTGAATTCGGTTTTTTGTATGGATCATCTTGCCCAAAAGGAATGAAGAAGATATTTTTGGTAGACATGAGCCTCATTAGGTTGGTGCCATTTAAACCGAGAGCGTCATTTGTTGAGATACCGAGAACGACCGGCCGATTGTTTCTGATTGTTGCTTTTGCAGCCATCAGTACTGGGCTGTCTGTCATGGCGTTGGCCAGCTTGCTCATCGAGTTTCCGGTTAAAGGAGCTATTACCATGCAGTCCAATGGCAGCTTTGGCCCGAGGGGTTCAGCCTTTACAATTGAATCAATTACCTCATATCCGGTAAGATCTTCAATTTTTTTAACCCATTCCGCTCCTTCTCCAAAGCGTGTATCTGTGGATTTTACGGTAAATGTGACAACCGGCCGGACTTCCGCTCCTTCATTGACTAGCGCCTCAATTTGCGGAAACACCGCTTCATATGTGCAATGCGAGCCGGTCAGTCCAAATCCGATTCTTTTCCCTTTCAGTGACGACATTTTTATTTCCCCTCCTCAGCATGTAATTCAGCCAAAAGCTTGCTCAAGACATTGGCGAGGATCTGCCCGGCTGTTTTAGGAGCGACAATCCCCGGCAAACCAGGGGCAAGGAGTGCCTTAATCCCTTGTTTTTCAGCATATTTAAAATCGGTTCCACCGGGACGTGAAGCCAGATCCAATATTAAGGTTTTCGGTGTCATGCAAGAAAGCACAGTTTGATTCAAAATCATGCTCGGGATGGTATTAATACAAATATCTATATCTTTGACATGCTCTTTGAGTTCATCAGTGTGAAACGGGACGAGCCCCATTTCGGTGATGCGCGCCAGATGCGCTGAACTTCTTGCGCCTACCTTTACATTCGCCCCAAGCGCGGCAAATGTACGGGCGATCGTCATTCCGGTACGCCCTAGCCCAAGAACAGCCACCCGAGATCCGTGTATCGTATAATCTGTGTGCTGAATGGCCAGCATAATGGTTCCTTCTACTGTCGGAATAGAATTATATATCGCAATGTCATCCCGCTCAAACAGCTTAACAAGTTTTCTGTTTGCTTGAGCTGCAATGTTTTCTAAATAGGCGTTAGAAATCCCTGAGAAAATGACACAGTGTGCAGGCGTTTGGTCGAGGTGCTCCTGTTTTAAAACAACTTCTTCATTTGAAAATACGGTTGATACGACACCTTCTCCTGTTGTTGCAGACACAGGAAGAATGATACTGTCTATTTGCTGATAAGGAATTTCATCAATGTTGCATTTTACAGCTCCGGTAAAACCGTGATCCAATTGGTCAAAACCGACGAGATAGATGTCAGTCTGCTGTTCAGTGAGCTTTCTAATAATTTCGAGCTGCCTTGCGTCACCGCCGATAACTGCAATTTTCAATCCGGTTAACATGTTAAACGTTCACCTTCTTTGTATATACTGGATCCCTAGTTGTTAAGCTCCCCTTCATCTTATGATCAAAAGGAAATAGCGGTGAATTAAAACATACGCTTTTTTCACACAAAAAAACATCAGCTGACTCAGCCGATGTTTGGATGTTTTCATGAGAGCCCATAACCTGCAGAGTTGGGCCTTTTCTATAGTTACTCTTGGTGAGGAGAAATCTCCTCAGGGACATCTAAAATGATCATATCTGATCCGATCTTTTGAATATGATTCCAGGGGACACGAATGTCTTGACCGTGTTTTCTCAAACCAAACCATTTGACTGTCGGAATGAGAAGCGCTGTGATCTGACCATCCTGTTCATTGATTTCTAAATCGGTCTGACCCAGTACTCCCAGCCGTTCAGCTCTTTTGATGTCGACAATTTCCTTCCCGGATAATTCACTGAGCCGCATCTCTGTCACCCCCTTGTACTATGTATGATCAAAAGGATAAAAAAATGCCTGCTCCGTTTTGGGGCAGGCATTTCGGTTTATGATGGCATATTGCCGGAAGGGCTGATAAGAGCCAGAGAATAGTCATTCGTAAACATTTGTCTGGCAAGACCGTTGACGCGTTCTAAGTTTACAGCGTTTAATTCATTAATAATTTCGTCTAATGTTTTGTGTTTTCCGAGCAGCAGTTCATTTTTACCGTTTCGGCTCATTTTGCTGTTCGTGCTTTCTAAGCTCAGCATCAAGCTTCCCTTCATTTGCTCCTTGCTGTTTTCCAGCTCTTTCACCGTTATGCCGTCGCGTTTTAATGTCGCAAGAGTTTCTTGAATGGTTTCTGACAGCTGCTGAAGCTGATTTGCACCTGTTCCGCCATAAATGGTGAGCATGCCGCTGTCCTCATATGAGCTGTGATAGCTGTAAACAGAATAAGCGAGCCCTTTATCTTCACGAACATCTTGGAACAGGCGGCTGCTCATGCTGCCTCCGAGCACATTATTAAGGACGATCAAATCATAAATCTTTTCATGACCGACTTCCAGCCCTTTAAAGCCTAGACATAAATGGGCTTGTTCTGTTTCTTTTTTTCTTGTGAGTTTTTCTGTATGGAATCCAGGCTTCTGAAGACCTGTCGCTTTGCCTTTTGCCTCGTATGATCCGAACCATTTTTCTACATCTTTTATAAAGCTTTCTGAAATATTACCCGCTACAGAAATAACGACACGGTCCGGCGTATAATAATCATGCATGTATTGTCTGAGAGAGTCGCCGTTAAAGGAATCAAGCGTTTCTTCTGTGCCTAGAATCGGATAGCCTAAAGAATGATTCCCGTACGTGGCTTTGCTCAGTAAATCATGGACAATATCATCGGGCGCGTCTTCGTACATTTTTATTTCTTCGTAAACCACATTTTTTTCTTTTTTCAGCTCGTTTTCATCAAAAGTTGAATGAAAAAACATATCTGCTAATACGTCAAGTGCGTAATTCGCATGCTCATCAAGCACCTTTGCATAATAGCAGGTATATTCCTTTGAGGTAAACGCATTGACCTGACCGCCAATACGATCAAAAGATTCTGCTATCTCACGTGCAGATCTTGTGCTCGTCCCTTTGAAGAACATATGCTCCAAAAAGTGGGAAATCCCATTTATCTCCGGCGTTTCGTGCCGCGAGCCTGTACCAATCCAAACGCCAATCGCAACAGAACGGACTGTCGGGTTATTTTCAAGCACAACTCTTACACCATTTTGACATGTATATCGTTTAATCAAATTTGTTCCTCCTATTCAAAGACTAGCTGCCTGCCCTGTTACTTCAACAGTCTTGTTTCATCCATTAGTTCAGTGACTGTTCCAAGCGCATATCCTTTCTCTTTTATCTTTGTAATCAGCGCTTCAAGACTTTCCGCCGTGGGATCTGTCGGATGCATTAAAATCATGGCACCATTATGTATCTTGCTTAACACCCGTGTTTGAAGTGCAGACGGAGCCGGTTTTTGCCAGTCGATTGTATCAACTGTCCACATCACAGTTCCCATATGTTTGTCAGCTGCAATGTCAACAACCGCTTTTCTGAAACTCCCGCTTGGCGGAGCGAACCATTTCGGCTTGACACCGAGCGTTTTTTCTATCTGCTCATTCGTCTTGTCGAGCTGTTCGGAAATTCTTCCTGTTGTCAGTTTGCTCATATCCGGATGATTGTATGAATGATTTCCGATTTCATGTCCTTCTTCCGCAATCTTTTTAGCCAACTGTTCATTGTGTTTCACCCAATTGCCTTCCAAAAAAAACGTTGCCTTCACTTTATGCTTTTGAAGTACAGGGAGCATTCTTTCCAAATATTCGTTTCCCCATGCCACATTAATTAAAAAAGCCACCATCGGTTTTTCAGGATTCCCTTTGTAAATAGGCTCTGGCTGAAGAGACTCAAGATGAACGCTTGGTTTTACTTGACTGTACACTAAATCGTTTTCCCGAAACTCACCGTACTTTTTCATTTTTTTATAGGATTTTTCAATATTCACCTTTAAACCATTGTAACCGGGAATGCTTTTCCACACCTTATCTATCCTTGCATTCTGAGGCTTTACTTCATAATCTGGCGCCTTTTGAAGCAATTCTTCATATAACGGGTCTTTGGACGACGAGACGGTCACCGTATCTTGTTTCATTGCCCCTATATAATCAAGTGTGTGCGGATTTTTCATCATCTCAAATGAAACAAAAAAAAGAAATAGAAAAACGGCAAACGGTACAAATTTTTTGTACATGTTTTGTCCCCCCTCACCTCACATTATGAAGGAGAAGGACAAGGTAGAACCCGCTTGCTTTTTAAAGCGTCAAAATAAAGAAGCCGGGGTCTCCCAGGCTCCTTTTATGTTTTCATTTAAGATTTTTGTTCTTCTTTTTCTTTCTCTTCACGGAGCACAGCTTTACGAGACAAGTTGACCCGTCCTTGCTTATCGATTTCAGTAACTTTCACAAGAATCTCATCTCCGATTTTGACAACATCTTCAACTTTTCCTACGCGGTCAAGCGCAAGCTCTGAAATGTGCACCAAACCGTCTTTTCCGCTGAAAATTTCAACGAATGCACCGAATTTTTCGATTCGTTTTACTTTACCTAAGTAAAGCTGACCGACTTCAACCTCTCTGACGAGGTCTTCGATGATTTTCTTCGCTTTTTGGTTGCTGCTCTCAACTGTCGAAGAAATAAAGATTGTACCATCCTGCTCGATATCAATTTTAACACCGGTCTCTTCGATGATTTTATTGATTTGTTTTCCGCTCGGTCCGATGACATCGCGGATTTTATCAGGATTGATCGCCATTGTTAAAATCTTAGGCGCATATTGGGAAAGCTCTTTTCTTGATTCGCTTAATGTAGCAAGCATACTGTTGAGGATTTCCATTCTTCCTTTTTTCGCCTGCTGAAGCGCTTCTTCGAGAATCTCTCTGGAAAGGCCATCAATTTTAATGTCCATTTGCAGCGCCGTTACGCCCTTTGCAGTTCCGGCAACTTTAAAGTCCATGTCTCCAAGCGCATCTTCCATGCCTTGAATATCAGTTAAAACAGTATAGTGTTCGCCTGATTTGACAAGTCCCATTGCAATACCTGCGACTGGTGCTTTGATTGGTACACCGGCATCCATCATTGCAAGTGTGCTTGCGCAAATACTTGCTTGAGACGTAGAACCGTTTGATTCAAGCACTTCTGACACAAGACGGACAGTGTAAGGGAAGTCTTTTTCAGACGGAATAACTGGCTCAAGCGCACGCTCACCCAGTGCTCCGTGTCCGATTTCACGGCGTCCCGGCCCACGCATTGGTCCTGTTTCCCCAACGCTGAATTGCGGGAAGTTGTAATGGTGCATAAACCGTTTCGATTCTTCGACACCTAAACCATCAAGGATCTGCACATCCCCGAGAGCACCTAACGTACAAACGCTGAGAGCCTGAGTCTGTCCTCTTGTGAACAATCCGGAACCGTGTGTTCTCGGCAAGAGGCCGACCTCAGAAGAAAGCGGGCGAATTTGATCGACTCCGCGGCCGTCAGGTCTTACCTTTTCTTCAGTAATCAGGCGGCGCACTTCATTTTTGACAAGCTTGGACAAAATTTGTTTGACTTGCTTGATTGTTTCTTCATCATGCTCATCTTCCTCGAATTTTGCTACCACTGTGTTTTTCACTTCAGTAATGGCATCTTCGCGCGCATGCTTTTCATGAACTTGGATTGCTTTCAGCAGATCTTCTTCTGCTAAAGCCTTTACCTTTTCATTCAGCTCTTCGTCAATTTCATAGAGCTTAATTTCTGACTTTTCTTTGCCGACAGCTGCAACAATTTCTTCTTGGAATGCAATCAGGCGTTTAATCTCATCATGGCCGAACATAATCGCTTCTAGCATCGTTTCCTCAGGAACTTCGTCTGCTCCCGCTTCCACCATGTTAATTGCATCTTTAGTTCCGGCAACGACAAGATTGATATCACTTTTCTCAAGCTGATCAACCGTCGGGTTAATAACAAATTGATTATCAATGCGTCCGACAGTTACCCCTGCAATCGGTCCTTCAAACGGGATGTCCGATACAGAAAGTGCAAGCGATGAACCGAACATAGCAGCCATTTCTGAAGAGCAGTCTTGGTCAACACTCATGACGATGCTGATGACTTGAACTTCATTACGGAATCCATCGGCGAACAAAGGCCGGATCGGACGGTCGATTAAACGGCTCGCCAATACTGCTTTTTCACTTGGACGTCCTTCTCTTTTAATAAACCCGCCAGGTATTTTACCTACCGCATATAGTCTTTCCTCGTAGTTTACAGTAAGCGGGAAGAAATCAAGCGGTTTCGGTTCTTTTGAAGCGGTTGCTGTACTGAGTACTGCTGTGTCGCCGTAGCGGACCATAACAGCACCGTTTGCCTGTTTGGCAAGCTGGCCGGTTTCAACAGTAAGCGTTCTTCCGGCCCAATCTATGGTAAAGACATGTTTTTCTTGTCCCATACGATTACGAACTCCTCTCTTCGTTGTGTGAAATAATCAATTACTCCTATTATGAACGAAATGGATTGAACATATCAATGTCAAAGTAGTATGTAAAAGGATTTCAATGATTGTTATAAAAATTTTCGCTTTAATACGATAAAAAAGCGGGAATCCTCCCGCTTTTTACGATTATCGACGTAAGCCTAGTTTGTTAATTAACTCACGGTAACGAGTTACGTCTTTATTACGCAGATACGTAAGAAGATTACGACGCTTACCTACCATTTTAAGAAGACCGCGACGTGAATGGTGGTCTTTCTTGTGTGTACGTAAATGCTCGTTCAAGTTGTTAATTGAATCAGTTAGGATAGCGATCTGAACTTCTGGAGATCCAGTATCAGATTCGTGTGTTTTAAACTCACTGATGAGTTGGTTTTTACGCTCTTGAGTAATTGCCATCCTGTTTCACCTCCAAATCATATTTAGCCCCAGTTACCTAGCAACCGTCGGTGACTTCGGATTGCCAAGCAAAGGTTTTAAGACTACGAAGACTATCATACTAAAAATCGGGCCTATATGCAAATATTTTAGATTAAAATTTGTGTGCGCTGCATGTTATTTCCGCAAATTGCTGAAATAACGGATCGCTTCCTGCTTATCTTTCTCAATTTGCTCTGTTAATTCTTGAATGCCGTTGAACTTGCGCTCGCTCCGAATTCGTTTATACCATTCAATTTTTATAGCGGCTCCGTATACATCTTGATCAAAATCAAATAAATTGACCTCAATCGAAGGCTGTTCCGGACGTTTTTCATAAAACGTCGGCTTATAGCCGATATTGCAAACGCCGTTGTAAAGCTCGCCGTTTATTTCCGCCTTGACGGCATATACACCGGTCGGCGGGACAATATAGCTGTTATTTAAGCCGACATTGGCAGTCGGAAACCCGATTGTCCGCCCTCTTTTATCTCCGTGAATGACAATTCCTTTAATAAAGTAGGGCTGTCCAAGCAAAACATTGGCCAGTTCAACGTCTCCGTTTTGAAGTGCATTCCGAATATAGCTGGAGCTGATTTTTTTATCCTGCTCCGTCAATTTTTCTACCATCGTACAATCAGCTTTTCCATCTAAATCAAGCGGCATCGTTTCCATTGTTCCTTTGCCGTATTTGCCGTACGTAAAGTCAAAGCCTGCCACTGCATGCTGTACATTAAGGCCTAAAACGTACTGATCAACAAACTGCTTTGGAGTCAGAGAAGCAAACTCTTCATTAAATTTAACAACATACAGAATCTCCGTGCCTAATTGTTCAATTTGACTGATTTTATCTTCAAGAGGAGTAATCAGATCCTTTGGTTCCTGATCCCTGCCCAGCACATGAGAGGGATGTGGGTGAAAGGTCATCACGGCTAATGTCAGATTTCTTTCTTCAGCTATCTGTTTGGCTGTGCCGATTACCTTTTGATGCCCTAGATGGACGCCGTCAAAATAACCTAACGCCATCACAGATTCTGGCTGCTCCTCTTTTGTTAAATGATGCGGATGTGTAATATGTATCGTCTTCACAGAACGGTCACCTTTTTTCTATTGTTCGCTTTTTTGCATCAATACTTTTGCCGGCTTTAACAGCCCGTGTTTTGTAGGATGGGGGAAATAAATCGCCAGACAGCTTCCGGATTCCGTATAGACTGCGATACGGTCGTCGCTTGTCAGATCCGAGAATTGTTCAGGTGTTTCAAGCAAAGCCCCATTTTCTACTTTCTTAGCTAATGTATCACTTATGATCCATTTCGGCAAATGATTGAGCGCACGTTCAATAGAGACTGTATGCTCTGTTATAGTTCCGGATTCGGCTTGAGCTTCCAGCTCTTCGAACGTAAAGCATTCATCAAGGGAAAAGTCACCGGACGCCGTACGGATCAAATGAGACATATGAGCCGGATATCCGAGCTTTTCGCCAATCATAACCGCCAGTGTCCGCACATAGGTTCCTTTTGAACATGTTACCGTAAACCGGAAACTCGCTGTCTCTCCATTATGTTTAACCCCTGTAGTGAGCGCAATGTCTTCAATGGTAATAAGACGTTTTGGCCGTTCTACTTCAAGTCCCGCTCTTGCATACTCATATAATTTTTTGCCGTTTACCTTTACTGCTGAATACATCGGGGGAATTTGTTCTTGTTTTCCCTTTAAGCTGTTTAAAACCTTTTCTACTTCTGCTTCATCAATAGCTTGAACTACTGGCTTTGTATCAACGGGTTCTCCGGTTTGATCCTCTGTCGTCGTTGAAATGCCAAGCGTAATTTCAGCATCATATGTTTTAGACTTCTCAGTTAAATATTCAACAATTTTTGTTGCCCGGCCTACACAAATCGGAAGCACACCTGATACCTCAGGATCAAGCGTTCCCGTGTGTCCGACTTTTTTTGTTTTAAGCAGCTTCCGGATCTTCATGACACAATCATGAGATGTCATGCCTACCGGTTTATGTAAAAGGAGAACTCCGTTAACCATATGCCTTTCACTCCTTCTGTTGTGTAAATTTTCTTTAAAACGCAGAAAAGAGGACAGACGACGAACGCCTATCCTCTTCATTTGTTATTCAGACGGGTTCTCTGAATTCAATTGGTGAATCAATGTTTCGATTCGGTTCCCGTAATCAATTGATTCATCGAACTCAAATTCAATCTCAGGCGTTTTACGAAGTCTGATGCGACTGCCGATTTCAGAGCGTATAAACCCTTTCGCCTTAGCCAGTCCTTTCAGCGCTTCTTCCCGTTTTTTCTCGTCTCCGAGAACGGAAATATACACCTTTGCAATTTGCAAATCACCTGATACACGTACATCTGTTACTGTCAGAAAACCAATTCTCGGATCCTTCAGCTTTCGGCTGATAATATCACCGAGTTCTTTTTTCATTTGCTCGCCAACACGGTTTGCTCTCATACTCAATTCAATCACCTCTAAGTTAAAACCACTCTGTTCTAGTGATCGTCCGTTCAATTTCAGGAAAAGAATCGATAAACGCAAGAACACGCTGCAATTCTTTTTCTGTTTGAACGCGAGAGGAAGAAACAGCGGCGATTCCAAAGCTGGTTCTTTGCCATGTGTCCTGATAGCCAATCTCCGAAATCGAAACATTGAACTTATTTTGAACCCTGGTTAAGATCCGCTTTAGAACGGCACGCTTTTCTTTTAACGATCCTGCATCATAAATGATGCATTCACATTCCGCAAATCCGATCACGTTCTTTCAATTTCTTGCATGACAAACGCTTCAAGGATGTCACCTTCACGAATGTCATTGTATTTCTTAATCGTTATACCACATTCGTAGCCTTGTGAAACTTCTTTCACATCGTCTTTAAAGCGTTTCAGAACGTCCACTTCGCCTTCGAAGATTACGACGCCGTCACGAATTAAACGGAGACCGCTATTGCGCGTGATTGTTCCTTCAGTAACATATCCGCCGGCAATCGTACCGATTTTAGATACTTTGAATGTTTGGCGCACTTCTACTTGACCAATTACTTTTTCTTCATATTCAGGATCAAGCATACCTTTCATAGCCGCTTCAATCTCGTCAATTACTTTGTAAATAATACGGTGAAGACGAATATCTACGTTTTCAGCTTCAGCCGTACTCTTAGCATTACCGTCCGGTCTCACATTAAACCCGATAACAATTGCATTGGAAGCAGATGCTAAAATAATGTCAGATTCTGTGATTGCACCCACGCCTGTGTGGATGATTTTCACTTTAACACCTTCAACTTCAATTTTTTGAAGTGCGGCTGTTAAAGCTTCGGCAGATCCTTGAACGTCAGCTTTTACGATAAGGTTGATGTCTTTTACATCACCTTGTTTAATTTGCTCGAATAAGTCGTCAAGACTCAGCTTTGCTTTATCGCTTCGCTGCTCTTCAAGCTGTTTGGAAGCACGGGCTTCTCCAACAGAACGAGCTGTTTTTTCGTCTTTAAAGACAAGGAATTGATCTCCTGCTTGAGGCACGTCATTTAGACCAGTAATTTCAACCGGTGTAGACGGGCCCGCTGTTTTTACACGGCGTCCGATATCATTGACCATTGCACGGACACGGCCAAATGTATTGCCGACTACGATCGGATCACCGACATGCAGTGTTCCAGTCTGTACGAGCAATGTCGCAACTGACCCTCTGCCTTTATCCAGTTCTGCTTCAATAACAGTTCCTTTTGCCTGGCGGTTCGGGTTCGCTTTCAGTTCCTCTACCTCACTGACAAGCAAAATCATTTCAATAAGTTCATCAATGCCTTTTCCAGTTAAAGCGGAAAGCGGAACAAAAATCGTTTCTCCGCCCCAAGCTTCAGGCACTAGTCCGTATTCCGTCAGTTCTTGCATGACACGGTCAGGGTTCGCAGCTTCTTTATCAATTTTATTCACAGCAACGATGATCGGTACTTCAGCTGCTTTCGCGTGATTGATCGCCTCTACTGTTTGCGGCATTACACCGTCATCCGCAGCAACAACTAGGATCGTAATATCGGTTACTTCCGCACCGCGTGCGCGCATGGTTGTAAATGCGGCGTGACCCGGCGTATCCAAGAAAGTGATCTTCTTGCCGTTTTCTTCGATTTGGTAGGCTCCGATATGCTGAGTGATTCCGCCAGCTTCTCCTTCAACAACCTTTGTTTTACGGATGCTGTCAAGAAGGGTTGTTTTCCCATGGTCAACGTGACCCATGATTGTAACGACAGGAGGACGAATTTCAAGATCCTCTTCTTTATCAGGCTCTTCGTATTTCTCTAATTCAGTTTCTTCAAGGACAATAACTTCTTCAGTTTCAACACCGTATTCTGATGCAATCAGTTCGATTGTGTCTTTATCGAGCTCTTGGTTAATGGTCGCCATAACACCAAGAAGCATCAGTTTTTTGATGAGTTCAGAAGGCTCTTTGCCTAGCTCTTCTGCCAGTGCGCCAACTGTTAAAGTGCCTGAGAACGTAATTTTTTCAGGAAGCTCTTTTTTCGGCTTCACAGGCTTTTGCTGATGTTGGTTTCTGTTGTTGTTATTGTTGCGTTTATTTTTTTTGTTGTTGTTATTCTTCTTGTTTTTGTTAAATTGATTATTCTGCACGTCATTCTTCTTTCCGTCTCGAATTTTATTTGGTTGATTTCCAGCAGACTGCTGATTTACCCCTTGCGGCTGTTTGTTTTTGTTCGTTTCCGCAGGCTTTTGAGATTTAACGGCTGCGCCGCCTTTTTTAAATTTGGCATCAAGCTGTTTAATGGCCTTTTCTTCAAGCATGGCCATATGATTATTCACTTCTAAATCCATGTTCTTCAGTGCGGTCAAAATTTCCTTACTTGAAACATTTAACGCTTTTGCATATTCGTATACTCTCATTTTAGCCATTCGTTCACCCCCAAAAATATTAATCGAGCAAGCTGATTAGCTTATTCGCAAAACCTTGGTCAGTGACGGCGACAACGACACGGGATTCTTTACCGATAGAGCGGCCAAGAACCGCGCGATTCGCGACTTTTTTATAAGGAACTTTATAATAATTGCACTTGTCGGTTACTTTCTTTGCTGTGTTAGATGATGCATCCTCTGTAAGCAGGACAAGCTTCGCACGCGCATTCCTGACTTCTTTAATAACCAAGTCTTCGCCTGACACGACCTTACGAGCTCGATTGGCCAGACCCAGCAAGGGAAACCATTCCATTCCAGACATTTTATTTTTTCACCTTTTCCGCCAGTTCCAGCAATTCTTCGAAAATCTGGTCATCGATTTGTGATTGAAATTGATTTTGCAAAGTGTTTTTCTTTTTTGCTGCTAAGATGCACTCTTTATCCAGCGTTAAATAAGCACCCCGCCCGTTCTTTTTCCCGGTCGGATCTACTGAGATTTCGCCTTCTTTTGAACGAACAACTCGGATTAGTTCCTTTTTAGGCTTCATTTCACCAGTCACCACACACTTGCGTAACGGGATTTTTTTGTGTTTATTCACCTAAGGTCACCTCTTATTCATCCGATTCAGCAGTTTCAGGCTCCGTAAAGAGCGGCTCTTCGTCGTCTTCTTCTTCAAGTTCTCTCGGATAGATTCCAAGCTCTCTCGCGTCTGTTTCGCTCTTAATATCAATCTTCCAGCCTGTCAATTTAGCAGCTAAGCGTGCGTTTTGTCCTCTTTTGCCAATCGCCAGAGACAGCTGGTAATCAGGAACAATAACAGTTGTCGCTTTTTCTTCTTCATTCACGATGACATCCAGCACTTTCGAAGGGCTGAGCGCATTCGCGACAAATTCTACAGGGTCATTCGACCAGTTGACAATGTCAATTTTTTCACCTTTTAATTCATTGACAATCGCCTGAACACGCTGGCCTTTAGGACCGACGCAAGAGCCTACCGGATCCACATCAGGATCATCTGTGCGGACAGAAATTTTCGAACGGTCGCCTGCTTCTCTGGCAACAGATTTCAGCTCCACAGTTCCATCATAAATTTCTGGCACTTCGATTTCAAATAAACGCTTTAAGAGGCCTGGGTGTGTTCTTGACACATAAATCTGCGGGCCTTTCGTCGTTTTTTCTACTTTTGTGATATACACCTTAATGCGGTCATGAGGCTTATAGCTTTCATTCGGCATTTGCTCATTAACCGGCAGCAAGGCTTCAATTTTTCCTAAAGACACATAGATAAACTTGTTGTCCAGGCGCTGGACGATACCTGTCATGATGTCTTCTTCACGGTCAATAAACTCAGAATAGATCACACCGCGTTCAGCTTCGCGCACACGCTGTGTCACGACCTGCTTCGCTGTTTGGGCTGCAATGCGTCCGAAATCCTTAGGCGTTACTTCAATCTCTACAACATCGCCCACCATATATTCCGGATGGATGCTTTGCGCCTCTTCGATTGAGATCTCCAGTCTTTGATCATATACCTCATCAACGACATCTTTTCTTGCGAATACACGGATTGAACCTGTTTCACGGTTCAAATCCACCCGTACATTTTGCGCCTGATTAAAATTGCGCTTATAAGCAGAAATTAAAGCAGCTTCGATTGCTTCAATGATAATTTCTTTGCTGATGCCTTTTTCTTTTTCAAGAATGGTGAGAGCATCTAATAATTCACTGCTCATGTTAACGGTCTCCCCCCTTAAAACTTATATTCATTAGAATGTTACAGCTAATCTTGCGTTAGCTATTTTTTCATACGGAATATCGATCCGTTTCTTTCTTGTTTTGATTGTCATCTCAACTGTCACTGTTTGTCCATCAAATTCAGCCAGCTCTCCTTCAAACACTTTTACGCCGTCAATCGGCTCATAGGTCTTAATGTATACATTTTTCCCTAGTGATTTTTCAAAATCGGCTTTTTTCTTTAATGGACGCTCAGCTCCCGGGGATGAAACCTCAAGAAAGTAATTTTGGCTGATTGGGTCTGCCTCATCAAGCTTCTCGCTTAGAGCTTCGCTTACTTTGGCACATTCCTCAATATCCACACCGTCATCGGAATCAATAAACACGCGAAGGAACCAGCTTTGACCCTCTTTGACGAATTCAATGTCAACGAGTTCAAGCTGAAGGCTGTCTACGATTGGCTGAGCCATTTCTTGAACGGTGTCAGTCACTTTTTTGCTCATGTTCTTCCTCCTTGTGCTGTCGATATCATATTCGTCTCGTCACTCTGCATAAAAACCCTGCTTCAAAAGAGCAGGGGCTTTAAAGTAAACGATGAACATGTCGAGACAAAATTGTCTTGTTCAATACAAAAGAGCGGGTTTCCCCACTCTTTGCCTCGGTAATCGTTAGCATTTCCAATAAAACTATACCATAACCATATTTTTATTGCAAATGGATATACGTTTACCTTTACGCTGTTAAGCTGATCACAGGGGCTCTCATCATACGATTGCACTTTTGCCGCACATGTATGCATAAAAGCAGAATTTCTTAAGAAATTCTCAGCTTGTAGAGAAAACGATGTTTTTTCTACAAGCTTTTTTGTTTTGTGCTGTTTCTTTGGATTTTCAGCTGATTTCAGAAACAGAAAAAGAGCTCCCACATACCTAACTCTGCTTGGCTAGGTAT
>NZ_JAJFDG010000013.1:0-60103 GCF_020708615.1 Bacillus sp. LBG-1-113
CGCCGCTAACATCAGGGAGCAAGCTCCCATCTGTCCGCTCGACTTGCATGTATTAGGCACGCCGCCAGCGTTCGTCCTGAGCCAGGATCAAACTCTCCGATAAAGTAGTTTGACTGACTACGCACATTGCTGCGCGATTTATTTAAAACTTGAATTAACAGGTACGTTTTGTCTTGTTTAGTTTTCAAAGATCATCATGCTTCTTAACGAAGTAGCTTTATTACTATAACATTCAGCTTCTTTTAAGTCAACACCTTTTTTAAAAGGTTAATGAAGCTTTTATTTGTTGTCAGCTGTTCATCAGCGACGAATAATAATATAACATGGTTACTATTAAAAGGTCAATAACTAAATTAATCTGGTTTTAAAGAGACTTTTAACAGTTATATTCATTTGGCCAGGCACATAAGATGTAACACAAGAATGATGGACAAGATAAGGAGGCATCATCAGTGAATCACTTCTATGTGTGGCACATAAAACGCGTTAAACAATTGATTATTATACTTATCGCCGCATTTGCTGCAGCCAGCTTTTTTTATATTCAAAGAGCTGTGCCGCTCCCTGTGTTTTCGACTGACAGCGGACCGAAAGCCATTTATAAAGGAGAAACAGATTCAAAAGACATTGCTCTTACCTTTGATATCAGCTGGGGCGATAAAAAAGCCGAGCCTATTCTTAATACCCTGAAAGCCAACGGCATCAAAAACGCGACTTTTTTTCTTTCCGCTTCTTGGGCCGAACGCCACCCGGACACGGTGGCTCGCATTGTAAAGGACGGCCATCAAATAGGGAGTATGGGTTATGCTTATAAAAACTATGCAAATCTAGAGGATAGTGAAATAAAAAAGGACATTAATCGAGCGCAGACCGCCTTTGAAAAACTAGGAATTAAAGACATACGGCTATTAAGACCTCCTACCGGTCAGTTCAATAAAAATGTCCTATCAATCGCAAAGCAGTATAACTATACAGTCGTTCACTATAGTGTGAATTCCCATGACTGGACGAATCCAGGTGTTGAAAAAATCGTCGATAATGTAAACCGTCAAGTTTCAGGAGGAGACATTATTCTTTTACACGCCTCAGACTCCGCTAAACAAACAGAAGAAGCCCTGCCTGAGATTATCCATCATATAAGAGAAAAAGGCTTAAAAAATGTCAACGTGGGAGATCTCATAGCAAACACAGATGCTAAATCCGCCGAGGTAAAATAAATCATTTCGCTGCAAACTTCGGCAGCATCAGTAATTGAAAAGCATTACACGCCATTAACGGAAAGAGCATTAAGTAAAGCCAGTCCTCATCATTTACTCTGAGCGCAGGAAACCATTCCAATGCAGTAATCACAACCATTAAAAATAAAGATGACACAAACGTTTTCTTTGAGGACTGCTTTTGTTTTATATACGCGGTAAGCAAACCGAAGATCATTAAAAATAACGGCAGCCAAGCATAGCCAGCCATTGATTCTCCGCTATCTCCAAAAAATAAAAACCGCACGTACATTAAATCAAAAGCGACAAACAGGATCAAAAACAGCTGCAGTAAATTCCATAAAGATGAAGATCTTAATATTTCGAGAGCAAACCGGTGGACTGTTAAAAATACGAAAAAGCCCATTTGACTGATGACACTAAAAATCATGCCGACACCGATAAACCAAAATAAAACAGAGAAAATCTGGCCCGCTTCAAAATTCAGAAACAGCTCCTTATACTCCCCCCATTTTAAAGCAAAACCCACAATACTCGTGATAACCGCTCCGACAGCTAAAATAGAAAAGAAAAAACGAACTAAGCCACGGCTTTTCATTTCTTTATTCAACCCCTCAAAAATCGCAGATCGCGATATTTTGTTATGTATAATTCCAACCGGATGAATCATATTAAAAGTAAGATAAGTATGTGAAAGGAGCTTAAGCATGTCAAAAGCCAAAACGCTATTGATGGGCTGTTTTTTGATATTATCTGTAACAGCTTGCGCTCCAAAAGACCAAGCAGCGGATATGGATTATGATCAGACCAAAAAAATGGTTGTTGATATATTAAAAACAGATGATGGAAAGAAAGCAATTAAGGAATTATTAAACGATGATGCGATGAATGAAGCACTGGTGATTGATCAGGATGCCATTAAAGGAACAATAGAAAAAACACTCACCTCTAAAAAAGGTGCGGATTTTTGGAAAAACATCTTTGAAGACACTGAATTTGCGGAAAGCTTTGCTAAAACCCTTCAAACAGAGCATGAAAAAGTAATTAAAAAGCTGATGAAGGATCCGGATTATCAGAAAATGCTGATGAGTGTTATGCAGGACCCTGGAATGAATAAAAAATACAGCGAACTGGCAAAAAGCCAAGAATTCCGCAGTTATTTAGAACAAGTAATTACCGAAACACTTTCTAGTCCGCTTTACAAAAAACAGTTCGAAGATGAACTGAAAAAAGCAGCAGCTGAAACAGCTAAAGAAGGTGAGTAAAGGGGGGCCGGGATCAAAAAATCCCGGTTAGCCTTTTTTATATTTGCACTTCCATTTTTTCAACGACTTTTTTTGCAATGTCATGATATATTTCACCGATTGGATGGCTTGCGTCATAAACAGACGGAGCAAATTGGTCTTTATCCCAATCAGGCTGCTTTAACGGTATTCTGCCGAGCAAAGGCACTTTAAGCTCCTCAGCAAGTTTATCTCCGCCGCCTTTGCCAAAGACATATTCTCTTTCCCCAGTCTTTGCACTTTCATAATAAGCCATGTTCTCTATGACGCCAACGACCTCATGATCTGTTTTAATAGCCATAGATCCCGCTCTGGCCGCAACAAAGGCTGCAGTCGGATGCGGCGTTGACACGATAATTTCTTTACTGCTCGGAAGCATCGTATGTACATCAAGTGCGACGTCCCCTGTTCCAGGCGGAAGATCGAGAACGATATAGTCTACTTCTCCCCATTCTACTTCGTGGAAAAAGTTGTTGAGCATCTTGCCCAGCATCGGGCCTCTCCAGACGACAGGAGCATTTTCTTCAACGAAAAAGCCCATCGACATGACTTTTACCCCGAAGCGTTCAACAGGGAGCAGTTTGTCTCCTTCAATTGTTGGACGCACTGTAATGCCCATCATATCCGGCACACTAAAGCCATAGATATCCGCGTCAATTAAACCGACCTTTTTCCCAAGCCGAGCCAGAGAAATAGCAAGGTTCACTGACACAGTTGATTTGCCTACTCCACCTTTTCCGCTTGCTACAGCAAGGAAGACCGGCGGGTTATCCATAGTTAACAATGTTTTTTTCTCAGTTGACGGCGCCCGAAATTTCGCAACTGTTTCTTCAGGCAGCTCTTCAAATCGAAGGCCTACCGTCTCAGCGCCTGCCCCTTTTAAGACATTTACGATTTCTTGCTGAACCTGCATTTGTTCTGCTGTCCCGGTTTTTGCAAGAGCCACTTTCACACTGACATGCCGTTTTTCAGGCTTTATTTTTACTTCCTTAACGGCATCCAATTCTCCCAGAGGTCTTTGAAGAAAAGGTTCGCGCATTTCACCGACTAGTTTTCTTACTTCATCTTCTCTTATCATCGAACCTCACCCTTTTGTGTATTCGTTTACAAACAGTATTATATCATACATAAACAGCGGGTGTCTTATGCTTAGAACCATGAGAAAACCCTCCTTTACTCCGGAGGGTCACCTTTTTCTGTAAAGTATCTCAATATTCCTTTATATATGGAAGATGCCACTTTGTCCTGATATTTTGGTTTTCCCAGCATCTTAGCTTCGCCAGGATTGGATAAAAAACCGACTTCTACAAGCGCACCTGGTTTTGTGACGTTTTGCATTAAGTAAATTCCATGGATTCGCTTTGCTTTTCGGGTTGTATTCTCTAGGTTTGTTCTCAACTCATCCTGAATGTATTTTGCAATTTTCTCGTTTTCCTCGTATTTTCCGTAATAAAAGCTTTGGGCTCCGCTCCATTTTTGTGACGGGATTGCATTAAGATGAATGCTAAGGTAGAGCTCAGCCTCTGAGTTGTTAATTAATTTCACTCGCTGTCTTAAGTCTTCCCCTTTTCGCTTACTATAGCCTCTTGTCCCTTCAGGAGCTAGATCGGTGTCACTTTCTCTAGTCATCACCACTAGGGCCCCTTGTTCCTGAAGATAATCCCTGACTCTGAAGGCCACCTCCAGAGTTATATCCTTCTCTAACAGCTTGCCGCCTACTGCTCCTCCGTCCGGCCCGCCATGACCTGGATCAAGGTAAATAATTTTCCCGCTCAAAGGCAGACTCCACGGATTCCAAGAATCGCTATTGTTGAATTGATACTTGAATAGAAACAGTAATACGATAAAGCCTAGCATAAAACTGAGCCATTTAAGCTTTTTCCTCATCCCTTCCCCTCCCGCTTGTCGTTATTACATAAGTATGGGACAGGGGTGGGAAATATGATTAACGCATACGAAGCTTACATTGTTTTTCTCTTTGGACAAACCCTTCTGTCCACCAATCTTTGATGAATTTTCGCGCTGCTTCATATATTGTGTTTTTATCAAATGTTGAGTATTGCTCATGTGTCCAATGATAAAGGTATTCAAAAAACTCCATACGAAGCTCTTCTTCTTCCCTTGCAGAGCGGGCACTAACACTTTGCATAGATTCTCCATAATACCCGAAAACCCCAAAACGCCCGCCTAACAAATAGGCTTCTATCGCAAAATCAATACAGCCTTCAGTTATAACGTCCCTTTCATCCTGCAAAAATGGAAATAACGGAGTAAGACAGGCCTTTACAGACTGAATGATTTGTCTAAGTGAGAGTTCTTTAAGCAAGTTTTTTTCTAATTCAAAATCCTTTTGCCGTTTCACATCCATAAAAGACAGTACCTCTGCCATACAAATTCACTCTCCTTTTACCGGTTATTTTGAGGTTTGGGAGGTGAAACCATGCCCGAATACGGTTGGAAATTCGCCCAAATGAAGGTGTTGATAACTTGAACATCTAAAAAAAGCAGCTTTCTGCGGAGGAAGGAACGTGAGTTCGCTTGTAAGTGCAGAGGCAACACAATAATAAAAAGCAGCTCCCTCTAATAGGTCGCTGCCTTCATACTTTAATGCTTCTTGTTGCAGAATATGTATTAATGTATTGATCCAGCACAAAACCGCCTTTATCTTCATAAAAACCAGTGACGATAAAACCGGCGTCGAGCTGTCCCTTAATTTGGTCTTCTAAGGAATGCCCGAATTCCAGCGCTTCATTATTTTCAATCAGCTTTTTCACCTTATGTTTTGGAAGATCTTCTGAGTCGGCGTATGGAATGGAGTGCTTTACTTTTAAAACGCCCTGCTCTTCTAATTCAATGTCAAACAGAAAAACAACTGGATTAACAAACCCCGAGATTAAAGTGCCATTTCTTTTCAGCACGCGGTGCGCTTCTTTCCAGACCGGCAGGATATTTTCAACAAAAACATTGGCAACTGGGTGTACGATGAAATCAAATGATTCATTTTCAAATTGACTGAGATCATCCATACTTCCTTTAACGGTACGTATGGTCAAGCCGTCGCGATCAGCAACCATTCTGTCCTGCTCCAGCTGCTGTTCTGAGTTATCTAAGACTGTGACATCCGCTCCGGCTGCCGCCAAAACCGGGGCCTGCTGTCCACCTCCTGAGGCCAAACAAAGCACCTTCAAGCCTTTTACAGGAGGAAACCATTCCTTTGGCACATTTTTAATAGGGGTTAACCTGATATCCCAATTCCCTCTTTTTGCTTGTTCAATGACATGCCGTTCTACAGCAACAGTCCATTCATTGCCTGTTTCTACTTTTTGATCCCAGGCTTTGCTATTATGATCTACTAACGCATTCATGAATCGTTCTCCTTACTTTAATGTTTAGAGTATAACAAATATTTCTATATTCATACCGCTTTCCCTTTGCATATCCAGAAAAAAATTCATAAAACCGCAATAAATTCACAAAGGAGATGTGTGATTTTATGGCTAGTGAATATAATATCACTTTTTCAAATCAAATTAATGGTAGAGCACTTGATGCCGGCATTACGTTTTGCATTGCCTATGGCATTTGACACTTTTGTAAGAATACCTATGATGTAATAGGCCCTTTGTTAAACAAGGGTCTGTATTTCCAACAACGAAGGAACGTTTTGATTACAAGCAATAAATGCGTATACCATTTGCAAAGGACTTTTGGATATATAGAATTCATCGTTCGTTTACAAGCGCTCAAGATAGATCATTAAGCATTGAATTGAAAAAGTGATACATTTTGTGCTGGGAACTGTTAAAAGCATACACGATTGCGTAACCTTGCGAGAAAGACCAGCAATGAAAAAAGGGTCATTTTAATAGCCAAAAACAGATGCCTGTTTCATCACTTCTGCTTTTATTCTGAAAAGAAAATAAAAAAAAGCCCCCAACCCATAGTTGAGAGCTTTGAAACGTAAAATTAACGTTTTGAGAACTGAGGTGCACGACGAGCGCCTTTAAGACCGTATTTTTTACGTTCTTTCATACGAGCGTCACGAGTCAGAAGACCTGCACGTTTAAGTGTTGCACGGTATTCTGGATCTGCTTCAAGCAAAGCACGAGCGATACCATGACGGATTGCTCCAGCTTGACCAGATAAGCCGCCTCCATGTACGTTTACTAAAACATCATAAGTGCCAGCTGTTTCAGTCAAAGTTAATGGTTGTTTGATATCTTCGATTAGAGCTGGAGATGGGATGTGCTCGCTGATTTCACGATTATTAACGACGATACGACCTTCTCCTGGAACTAAGCGCACACGCGCTACAGAACTTTTACGACGGCCAGTACCGTAATATTGAACCTGTGCCAAATTGGTAACCTCCTTTTTAATTAACCGCGAAGTTCGTAAACTTCAGGTTTTTGTGCTTCATGTGGATGCTCAGAACCACGGTATACGTTCAATTTTTTGAACATTTGACGACCTAGAGAACCTTTTGGAAGCATGCCTTTGATAGCAAGCTCAAGCATTTTCTCAGGGTAGTTTGTACGCATTTCAAGAGCAGTTCTTGATTTTAATCCGCCTGGATGTTGAGTGTGACGGTAGTAGATTTTGTCAGTTAACTTTTTACCAGTTAACTCGATTTTTTCAGCGTTGATGATGATCACATGATCTCCAGTATCAACGTGTGGTGTGTAAGTTGGTTTGTGTTTTCCGCGAAGGATAGCTGCAACTTCTGAAGAAAGACGGCCTAAAGTCTTGCCAGCAGCATCAACAACTAACCACTTGCGTTCAATAGTACTTGCGTTAGCCATAGGTGTTGTACGCATTGAATTTCCCTCCTAAATGATCTGTCATTTTCAATAAACTTCGATTACGTTCTATTTCACAACACAATAAGTTCCGGGGCTTATCGTGGGGTTGAAATACATACCATATGATATCTTATAACTTTATGCAGACTCTGTCAAGAAAATATTATACACCTGGTTTAGTTGTCATAGTAAACGTTCCATAAATATAGCCCATGCCCCGGTGCTGTACGCCCTGCTGCTTCGCGATCCTTCGCTTCCAGCATGGATTTCACATCATCGGGAGAAATTTTTCCAATACCTGCATCCAGCAAAGTACCCGCAATAATTCTGACCATATTATATAGGAAACCGCTGCCTGTGATCCGCATTTGCAGGCCGTCATCAGTCTCAGTCCAATCGAGTTCATAAATCGTTCTCACTTTGTCCTGCACTTCCGTTTTAGCCGCACAAAAGCTTGTAAAATCATGTGTTCCTAAAAGATGCTTTGCCGCTTCTCTCATGTTCTGCACATTGAGGCGATATGAAAAATGGTAAGCGTAATGCCGTTTAAATACGTCCGGGTGTTTCTCCGTGTATACAAAGTAGCGATATTCCTTTTTAACTGCGCTAAATCGTGCATGGAACCCATCATCCGCAATTTCTGCCGTTTTGACTGCAATATCATCCGGAAGCAGTGCATTTAAAGCATACGGCCATCTCTCAGCCGGAATAGAGAGCGGTGTATCAAAATGAATCACCTGTCCAGCCGCGTGAACCCCTCTGTCCGTCCGTCCAGAGGAAACGACAGGGATTCTGTCTTTTGACTTATGCAGCACAGCCAGCGCCTTCTCAAGCTCATCCTGAACCGTCCTTTTCCCCGGCTGTACTTGGTATCCATTAAACAAATGTCCGTCATAAGAAATCGTGCATTTCAGTCTCATAAAGCACCTCTAAGCCCTTAAGAAAAATAACAGAGCAGCCAATATGAACAAGCTGACGATGACAGAAGTATCCTTTGCTGTCCATACAAGCTTTCTGTATTTAGTGCGTCCCTCTCCGCCTTGATAGCCTCTTGCCTCCATTGCAACCGCAAGCTCTTCAGCACGCTTAAACGCACTGACAAAGAGAGGGACTAGCAGCGGCACAATTGCCTTCACTCTGTCTTTAAGCGGTCCGCTTGTAAAATCAACGCCTCGCGCCATCTGAGCCTTCATAATCTTATCTGTCTCCTCCATCAAGGTTGGGATAAACCGCAAAGAGATCGACATCATAAGAGCCAGCTCGTGAACAGGAAGCTTTAATTTTTTAAATGGGTTGAGCAGCCGTTCCATACCATCGGTAATCTCAATAGGTGTTGTTGTCAGCGTTAATAGAGTGGTCATTAAAATCAGATAGACGAACCTAAGGGAAATGAAAATCCCTTGTACCAAACCGCCCTCATAGATCTTGAAAAAGCCAAGTTCAAAAATAACCGGCCCTTCATGTGTCATGAAAATATGGAGCAGGAACGTAAAAAGAATAATCCAGATGATAGGCCTTAGCCCTTTCATCAAAAAGGAAAAAGGAACCCTTGTTAAGGAAACAACGCCTGCTGTAAATAAACCAAGCAGCGCATAGGTCTGCACATTATTGGCTAGGAAAACGATACAGACAAACAAAAAGATCGTAACCAGTTTTGTTCGTGGATCAAGCCGGTGCACAAGTGAAGAACCCGGCACATACTTGCCGATAATCATGCTGTCCATCATAAGGTCTTTTCCCCCTGAAAAAGAGCACGGATTTCAGCAGCTGCATCTTCTATTGTGAGCAGAGGCTCTTTAAATCTGACACCAAGTGCGGCTTCCAGCTGCCTTTGGAATTTAATCGTTTCCGGAAGATCCAGCCCCCAGCCGGCCATCTCTTCCCCTTTTGAGAACAAGTCTCGCGGACTGCCTGATGCCTGGATAGTTCCTTTATGCATCACGATCATTTCATCAGCATAGGCAGCCGCATCCTCCATGCTGTGGGTGACAAGAATTGTCGTCAGGTTTCCCCGTTGGTGGAGCTCATAAAACATGTCCATGATCTCTTTTCGCCCTCTTGGATCCAGTCCTGCTGTCGGTTCATCAAGAACAAGCACTTCAGGATCCATTGCAAGCACCCCGGCAATTGCAACCCTGCGCATTTGCCCTCCGCTTAATTCAAAAGGTGATCTATCCAGGAGCTCTTCAGATAAACCTACAAGCTTCAGCATCTCTCTCGCTTTTTGTTCAGCGTCTTCCTTTTTTACACCAAAGTTCATCGGTCCAAATGAAATATCTTTGAGAACTGTTTCTTCGAATAATTGATGTTCGGGGAATTGGAAAACGATTCCGACTTTTTTTCGGAGGGCTTTAAGGTCTTTATTCTTTTTTCCTGCCTGTATAACAGTACTGCCTAATGAAATATGCCCCTTTGTAGGCTTCAGGAGACCATTCAGGTGCTGAAGAAAAGTGGATTTACCGGAGCCTGTATGCCCTATTACGGCCACATAGCTGCCTTCCTTAATCGATGCATTGATATCATACAGGGCAAGGCGCTCAAACGGCGTCTTTATCTGATAGCGATGCTCTACATCTTTGATTGTAATGTCCATAGCTCGTTCACCAGCCCTTCCTGAGTCAAATGATTTTCTTCCAAAGCCAGTCCATTTTCTCTTAAGAGCTGGCTGAGCTGGAATGAGAAGGGTAAATCAAGCCCGATTCGAACAAGTTCCTTATTCAATTTGAAAATTTCTTCAGGCGTACCCTCGGCATATTTCTTACCGCCATTCATGACAATGATTCTGTCAGCTTTTGCAGCCTCATTCAGATCATGTGTAATCGAGATGACAGTTGCCATACCTTGCTCTTTTAAATGTCTTACTGTTTCAAGCACTTCTTCTCGCCCGATCGGGTCAAGCATGGATGTTGCTTCATCTAAGATAATAATATCAGGACGTGCGGCAATAATCCCTGCTATCGCAACTCTCTGCTTTTGGCCTCCGGAGAGATGGTGCGGCTCTTGATCAAGAAAATCCTGCATGTTGACCTGTTTGACAGCCCAATCTACTCTCTCAATCATTTCTTCCCGCGGTACACCATTGTTTTCTAAACCAAAAGCCACATCATCGCGAACTGTCGTTCCGACAAATTGGTTATCCGGATTTTGAAAGACCATACCAATCTTCTTACGCACTTCCCACACTGACTCCTCTGTCAGTTGAATCCCAGCAACCTTTATGTCGCCTGATTCAGGAAGGATTAAACCATTCAATGCCCGGGCCAGTGTTGATTTCCCTGAACCGTTATGACCTACAATTGCAAGCCATTCACCCTCATACACCTGCAGGGAGACGCTATCTAGTGCTCGTCTTTCTGCGTCTTTCCGATATCGAAAAACGATATCCTCTACCGATATCAACTGATTTTGATTCACGGACAACCGGCCTCCTCTCAGCTCATACTCTGCTTGTCTCTCTATTGAAAAAGTTGAAGTATCTAAAAAAAGGGCATAGATCCAGTTAGAAACTGTCCCGCCCTTCTTTAGATACACAAAAATATGTGATTAAACCAATTCGATAATTGCCATTGGTGCTCCGTCACCACGGCGAGGACCAAGCTTCATAATACGTGTGTATCCACCTTGGCGCTCCTCGTAACGAGTTGCAATGTCAGAGAATAATTTTTGAAGTGCATCTTGGTTATTTTCTTCGTTAGCAACCTCGTTGCGGATGTATGCAGCAGCTTGACGGCGAGCGTGAAGATCACCGCGTTTGCCAAGCGTGATCATTTTTTCAACTACAGAGCGAAGTTCTTTCGCACGTGTTTCAGTTGTTTCGATTCTTTCATTGATGATCAAATCAGTTGTAAGATCACGAAGCATAGCCTTACGCTGTGCACTCGTACGTCCTAGTTTTCTGTATGACATATGATGTCCCCTCCTTTATTGGAATGCTTTTTCTGAATTATAAACACACGAAAATCCTAGTTCACAAGGGAAACTAGTCAATCGTCTTTGCGAAGTCCGAGTCCAAGTTCTTCTAGTTTCGCTTTCACTTCTTCAAGTGATTTGCGTCCTAGATTACGAACTTTCATCATATCTTCTTCCGTCTTGTTCGCAAGCTCTTGAACCGTGTTGATACCCGCACGCTTTAAGCAGTTGTAAGAACGAACAGAAAGATCTAGTTCTTCAATCGTCATTTCAAGAACTTTCTCTTTTTGATCTTCTTCTTTTTCAACCATGATTTCAGCATGCTGAGCTTCGTCAGTTAAACCAACGAATATATTAAGGTGTTCAGTTAAAATCTTTGAACCAAGCGCAATTGCTTCTTTTGGTCCAGTGCTTCCATCAGTCCAAACATCAAGTGTAAGTTTGTCATAGTTTGCAACCTGGCCTACACGAGTGTTCTCTACTTGATAAGATACACGAGAAACTGGCGTATAGATTGAATCGATCGGAATCACGCCGATAGGCTGATCGTCTCTTTTGTTTGCGTCGGCAGGCGTATACCCACGTCCTCTTTGAGCAGTAAGGCGAACTCGGAAACTCGCATTCTCACCAAGAGTCGCGATATGAAGATCAGGATTTAAGATCTCTACATCACTATCGTGTGTAATATCAGCTGCTGTTACAGTTCCATCACCCTGTACATCAATTTCTAGCGTCTTCTCTTCATCAGAGTAGATTTTCAATGCAAGCTTTTTAATGTTTAAGATAATCGTTGTAACATCTTCCACAACGCCTTCAATTGTCGAGAATTCGTGCAGTACACCATCTATCTGGATTGATGTTACAGCGGCACCAGGGAGTGAGGATAAGAGGATACGACGTAAGGAGTTACCCAGAGTTGTACCATATCCACGCTCAAGTGGCTCTACGACAAACTTACCAAATTTGGCATCGTCGCTGATTTCAACCGTTTCGATTTTTGGTTTTTCAATCTCGATCATTACTTAAAACCCTCCTTCAAAACGTCGAAACCTCGAATAGAATCATATGAGATTCCATCCGAAATTCCCCATTGTTTAGTCCCGTATGTGCTCAGGCAACGAGTCGGTGCATTCGTTTAATAAATAACTGTATCATAACCCATTATTGACAGGGACACAAAATCTATACAAACAAATTACACGCGGCGACGTTTTGGTGGACGGCATCCGTTATGAGGAACAGGAGTTACGTCTCTGATAGCAGTGACTTCTAATCCAGCAGCTTGAAGCGCACGGATAGCAGCTTCACGACCTGAACCAGGGCCTTTAACAGTAACCTCAAGAGTTTTAAGTCCATGTTCGATTGAACCTTTAGCAGCTGTTTCTGCAGCCATTTGCGCAGCAAAAGGAGTAGATTTACGAGAACCTCTGAATCCTAGAGCTCCGGCACTAGACCAAGAAAGAGCATTACCATGAGTGTCAGTGATCGTAACGATCGTGTTATTGAAAGTTGAACGAATATGAGCAATTCCAGACTCAATATTCTTTTTCACGCGACGTTTACGCGTGTTAGATTTACGAGCAGCAGCCATTGTTTAGGTACCTCCCTTACTTATTTTTTCTTGTTAGCTACAGTACGACGCGGACCTTTACGAGTACGCGCATTGTTTTTAGAGTTTTGTCCGCGAACAGGCAAACCTCTGCGATGGCGGATTCCGCGGTAGCTTCCGATTTCGATCAGACGCTTAATGTTAAGAGAAACTTCACGGCGAAGGTCACCTTCTACTTTCAGTTTGTCAATAACATCACGGATTTTACCAAGTTCTTCTTCAGTAAGATCACGCACACGGGTATCTTCTGAAACACCAGCCTCTTTCAAGACTTGCTGAGCCGTTGTGCGGCCAATTCCGAAGACATATGTTAAAGAAATAACAACACGTTTGTCACGTGGGATATCTACACCAGCAATACGAGCCATTCTCTGGGCACCTCCTTATAAATTATCCTTGTTTTTGTTTATGCTTTGGATTTTCACAGATCACCATTACTTTTCCTTTTCTGCGAATAACTTTACATTTTTCGCAGATTGGTTTAACTGATGGTCTCACTTTCATGTGTTTCCAACCTCCTTCAGTTTCCGGAGTGCTTATTTGTAACGGTACGTAATCCTGCCACGAGTTAAGTCATATGGAGATAATTCTACCGTAACTTTGTCTCCAGGTAAAATGCGAATGAAGTGCATGCGGATTTTACCAGATACGTGAGCCAAAACAGTGTGTCCATTCTCGAGTTCAACTTTGAACATCGCGTTTGGCAATGTTTCAACTATCGTACCTTCCACTTCAATTACATCGTCTTTCGCCATTCAAGTGTTCTCCCTTCTTCAAATCAGTAACTTGCTTTCTGACAAATTTCAAAAGAGAAAATCTCAGTTTTCTGTTTGTCACACGCCCTGTTTCGTTTATACTGTTCTGAACTTCCGGAGATACGCAATCATAAAGGGTAAAATGATTGATATTCTTTTTCTTAGGAGAATGAAATGTACGCTTTTCTCCGTCTGCTATTAGTACATGATGATCAACAATTCCACCGAAAACGGCAAGATGAATTCGTTCCTGCCAATGTTAAACCGAACCTTCTGCCCTATCAAGCCGGAAAAACATCTGCTTTCGGAATGATGTTATCATCTAGACTTTTGTCAGTATATCAAAACCCGTTTCCGTAATCGCAATTGTATGTTCAAAATGAGCACACTTTTTCCCATCTACCGTTACAACCGTCCAGTTATCAGCCAAAGTTTTCACATAGCGGCTGCCAGCGTTCACCATAGGTTCAATAGCGAGAACCATGCCAGGTTTGAGCCGTGGTCCTTTGTTGGGCGGACCGTAATGAGGGATTTGCGGGTCCTCATGCAAGTCTTGACCAACACCATGTCCGACATACTCCCTAACAACTGAAAACTGCTCATTTTCGACATACGTTTGTATTGCGTGGGAAATATTCGACAAACGTTCACCTGGTTTTGCTTCCTGCAAGCCTTTATATAAAGATTCCTCTGTCACTTCCAGAAGTTTTTTATCATCATCGCTGATGGTTCCTACCGGATATGTCCATGCAGAGTCACCATGATAACCATTTAATTTAGCACCGATATCAATACTGATGATGTCACCGTCACGCAGCACCCTGCTGCCAGGAATGCCGTGAACGAGTTCTTCATTCACTGATACGCAAATGCTCCCGCGAAACCCATTATACCCCTTAAAAGATGGGATTGCACCCTGCTTCTTAATAAAACGTTCGGCAATTTGATCCAATTCTTTTGTCGAGATTCCTGGTTTAATGTGCTTTTTTAACTCTTCATGAGTCAAAGCCACGATTCGCCCTGCTTCCCGCATGATACCAAGTTCACGAGGGGTTTTACAGATAATCATTTTTTTAATCCTCCAAGAAGATCCTTCACATCTGCATAAACATCTTGAATGTCCTGCTGGCCATTCACGTTTACAAGATAACCTTTCTCAGAATAGAAATCGAGTAAAGGCTGAGTCTGCTTCATGTTTACCTCAAGCCGTTTAGAGACTGTTTCCTCATTATCATCTGCCCGTTGATAGAGTTCGCCTCCGTCTTTATCACAAACACCCGGCGTTTTCGGCGGATTAAATACTAAATGATAGGTTGTGCCGCAAACACTGCAAATTCTGCGTCCAGTCAGACGTTCCATTAAAGAATCTTTATCAACTTTAATGTTAATGACATAATCAATCGGCTTGCCATATTCTTCAAGAATTTCTTCAAGAGCTTCGGCTTGAGCGACTGTTCGCGGAAATCCGTCCAGAAGAAAACCTCTTTCACAATCATCTTTGCCAAGTCTTTCTTTGACAATTCCAATTGTGACTTCGTCAGGTACGAGCTCTCCCTTATCAATATAAGATTTTGCTTCGAGTCCGAGTGATGTTTCCTCTTTCATAGCAGCACGGAACATATCTCCTGTTGAGATGTGAGGTATTCCATAATCCTCAACAATTCGTTCGCCCTGTGTACCTTTACCGGCACCAGGAAGCCCCATTAAGACTAAGTTCATTCGGATTTCCCCCGTCCTCTCTTAATTAAGAGGGAATGGATAAATCCATTTCCTCTAGTTTTTCATAAATCCACGGTAGTTTCGTTTCACCAACTGGCTTTCTAGTTGTTTCATTGTCTCCAAGGCTACCCCGACAACAATTAACAAAGATGTTCCGCCAATTTGTGCACTTTGAGGCAATCCAGCGAATTGAATGAAAAAGATAGGAAGAATGGAAATCACGGCTAAGAATAAAGCACCCACAAACGTAAGTCGATACAAAATGCTCGTAATTCTATCTTGAGTCATTTTCCCTGGACGAACCCCCGGGATATAGCCACCCTGTTTTTTAAGGTTATCAGCCATTTGTTCAGGATTAACCTGGACAAAAGCATAAAAGTACGTAAAGGCAATAATTAACGCAACATATATAGTCATACCCACCGGATGTGTATTGTCAAAGTTGGCTTGAATCCACTTTGTCACATCGTTTGTTCCAAAGAATGACGCGATCGTACGCGGCGTTATTAAAAACGCAACCGCAAAGATTACAGGAATAACCCCGGCAGGATTCACTTTCAATGGAAGGTGTGTAGACTGACCTCCGCCAGCAGGTGAACGACCTGTGCCTTTAGCATATTGAATCGCAATTTTCCGTACGGCTTGCTGAATGAAAATAACTCCAACAATAACTGCTAAAATCGCAATCACAAGAAGAGCGACTTTCACAATATGAATAAACAGCTGATCGTCGCTGCCGACAAATTGAGTCTCATATATTTGTCCAACCGTTTTCGGAATACTAGATACAATCCCCGCGAAGATAATGATCGATATTCCGTTGCCTACTCCATGAGATGTGATTTGTTCCCCAAGCCACATTAAAAAGGCAGTTCCGCCAGTGAGTACTAAAGCGATGATCAGATATGTGGATACGCCGGATTTTTCAATTAGCAATCCGTTAGCTAAATTGTTAAATCCGTATGACATACCCAGCGCTTGGATAAATCCAAGGACAATCGTAAAGTATCTTGTGAACTGAGCCAATTTACGGCGGCCAACTTCACCTTGCTTAGACCACTCTGTAAACTTCGGCACAACATCCATCTGAAGCAGCTGGATGATGATTGAAGCTGTGATATAAGGAGTAATCCCCATTGCGAAAATAGAGAATTGGTAAAGCGCACCGCCGCCAAATGTATTAAGAAGATCAAATACACCCATTTGAGACTGTGCCTGTAACACATCAGCGTTAACATACGGCACAGGAATAAACGCACCTATGCGAAAGACGATAAGCATGAGTAAAGTGAATATGATTTTATTCCGGATATCACTCACACGCATAAAGTTGGAGATTGTTTTAAACAAGTTAGATCACCTCAGCTGTACCGCCAGCAGCTTCAACAGCTTCTTTCGCAGAAGCAGAGAATTTATTGGCTTTTACAGTTAATTTTTTCTCTAATTTACCGTTGCCAAGAATCTTTACTCCTGCATTAAGTTTGCTTATAACACCAGTCTCAAGAAGAAGTTCAGGAGTGACTTCCGTTCCTTCTGCAAAACCGTTCAATTTGTCTAGGTTGACTACAGCGTATTCCTTACGGTTAATGTTAGTAAAACCGCGTTTAGGAAGACGTTGGAATAAAGGCATTTGTCCCCCCTCGAACCCTGGGCGTACACCGCCGCCAGAACGAGCGTTTTGACCTTTGTGACCTTTACCAGCTGTTTTACCGTTGCCAGAACCAATACCACGACCTACGCGATTACGCGTTTTGCGTGAACCTTCTGAAGGTTTTAATTCATGAAGTTTCATTAGGACACCTCCTTATCCGATCAATTATTTTTATTGTTCTTTAACAGAAACTAAATGAGATACTTTATTAATCATACCACGAATCGCAGCGTTGTCTTCATGAACAACAGTTTGGTTTGTTTTCTTTAAACCAAGTGTTCTCACAGTAACGCGTTGATCTTCCGGGCGACCGATTACACTTCGTTTGAGGGTAATTTCTAATTTAGCCATTAATATTCCCTCCTTATCCTAACAGTTCTTCTACAGATTTTCCACGAAGCTTCGCAACCTCTTCAGCACGCTTAAGTTCACTTAAGCCTTGAAGTGTTGCACGAATCATGTTGATCGGTGTGTTAGAACCTAGAGACTTAGAAAGGATGTCAGCTACGCCAGCAAGCTCAAGTACCGCACGTACAGGGCCTCCAGCGATAACTCCAGTACCTTCAGAAGCAGGTTTTAACAAGATGTTACCTGCACCGAAACGTCCGATGATTTCATGTGGAATTGTAGTTCCAACCATTGGTACTTCAATTAAATTCTTTTTCGCATCTTCAACAGCTTTGCGGATTGCTTCTGGTACTTCTTGCGCTTTACCAGTACCGAATCCTACGTGTCCGTTTTTGTCACCGACAACGACTAGAGCTGCGAAGCGGAAACGACGACCACCTTTAACAACTTTCGCTACGCGGTTAACCGTAACTAAGCGTTCTTCTAACTCTAATTTGCTTGGGTCAATACGACGCATAATCATGTGTCCCTCCTTCTTTTATTAAAATTTAAGTCCAGCTTCACGAGCGGCATCAGCCAAAGCTTTTACACGTCCATGGTATAAGTATCCGCCACGGTCAAATACTACGTCAGAAATGCCTTTTTCAGCAGCGCGTTTTGCAACTAATTCTCCAACTTTAGCAGCAGCTGAAGTATCTCCAGTGCTTTCAACGTTCAAGTCTTTATCGAGAGTAGATGCACTAGCAAGTGTTACACCATTTACATCATCGATGATTTGAGCGTAAATGTGCTTGTTTGAACGGAAAACGTTCAGACGCGGTCTTTCAGCAGTACCAGAAAGTTTAGCGCGAACACGAGCGTGTCTTTTAAGACGAGCAGCATTTTTGCTAGTTTTCGTAATCATCTAGGTCACTCCTTTCTTCACTTTAAGCGATCTTACTTAGCAGATTTACCTTCTTTACGGCGAACAACTTCACCTTCGTAGCGGATTCCTTTACCTTTGTAAGGCTCTGGAGAACGGACAGCGCGAATGTTAGCAGCAATAGCTCCTACGCGTTCTTTGTCTGTACCTTTAACGACTACTTTCGTTTGAGAAGGAACTTCGATATCGATGCCTTCCTCAGGGACGATCTCAACAGGGTGAGAGTATCCAACGTTTAAAACAAGTTTATTTCCGGATTTAGACGCACGGTAACCGACACCGACTAATTCCAAACCTCTTTCAAATCCTTTAGATACGCCCTCCACCATGTTGCCAAGCAGACTGCGAGTTGTACCATGCAGGGCACGGTGCTCTTTTTGATCAGAAGGACGAGCGACTGTAAGCACATTGTCCTCTATTTTAATCTCCATATCAGGGTGAAACGTACGAGTTAATTCTCCTTTTGGTCCTTTCACAGCTACAGTATTGTTATCATTTAACGTTACTGTAACATCAGAAGGAATCTCAAGTAGCTTCTTACCTACACGAGACATACCAAACACCTCCATTCATGTTAAACTTTTTTACCAAACGTATGCTAATACTTCTCCACCAGCTTGTTTTGCACGGGCTTCTTTGTCCGTTAAAACGCCATGTGATGTAGAAAGAATTGCGATTCCAAGACCGTTAAGTACACGAGGTACTTCATTAGATTTAGCATAAACACGCAAACCAGGTTTGCTGATTCTTTTAAGACCAGTGATTACGCGCTCGTTGTTTTGTCCGTATTTCAAGAAAACGCGGATGATACCTTGTTTGCTGTCTTCTACGAACTCAACGTCACGAATGAAACCTTCACGCTTTAAAATTTCAGCAATTTCTCTTTTCAATTTAGAAGCAGGAATTTCAAGCTTCTCATGACGTACCATGTTTGCATTACGAATACGAGTCAGCATATCTGCAATTGGATCTGTCATAACCATTATATAATTACCTCCTTCCCTTTCTTGGGGATTACCAGCTGGCTTTTTTCACGCCAGGAATTTGTCCTTTATATGCAAGCTCACGGAAACAAATACGGCAAAGTTTAAATTTACGAATGACTGAATGCGGACGTCCGCAGCGTTCACAGCGAGTGTACTCTTGTACTTTAAACTTTGGTGTACGTTGTTGTTTCGCAATCATTGACTTCTTAGCCACGATTTCGCCTCCCTTTCATTGATTATTTCTGGAACGGCATACCTACTTGAGTTAATAGCTCACGAGCCTCTTCATCAGAATTAGCAGTCGTTACAATAACGATGTCCATTCCGCGAACCTTTGTTACTTTATCGTAGTCAATTTCAGGGAAGATTAACTGTTCTTTAATACCAAGTGTGTAGTTACCGCGACCGTCGAAAGATTTTTTAGAAACCCCACGGAAGTCACGCACACGCGGTAAAGATACAGAAATAAGTTTATCAAGGAAATCATACATGCGCTCTCCGCGAAGAGTTACTTTCGCACCGATAGGCATTCCTTCACGAAGACGGAATCCAGCAATTGATTTCTTCGCACGAGTAACGACAGGTTTTTGACCTGCGATAAACGTTAATTCTTCAACAGCACTGTCGATTGCTTTTGCGTTTTGAACAGCATCACCAACACCCATGTTGATTACGATTTTTTCAATTTTAGGCACTTGCATAACTGAGTCATAGCTGAACTTAGTCATTAAAGCAGGTGCAATTTCTTTATTGTACTTTTCTTTAAGGCGGTTCATGAGATAGACCTCCCTTCCTTTAATACTATTTATCTAGAACTTGCCCAGATTTTTTTGCCACACGAACTTTTTTGCCATCTTCCACTTTGTATCCTACGCGAGTCACTTCACCTGTTTTAGGATCGAGCGGCATAACGTTTGATACATGAATTGGCGCCTCTTGATTAGAAATACCGCCTTGAGGGTTAGCTTGAGTTGGTTTAGAGTGTTTCTTTACCATGTTAACACCTTCAACTAAAACGCGGTCCTTTTTAGGGAAAGCAGCAAGGATTGTTCCTTGTTTACCTTTATCTTTACCAGAGATAACCATAACTTTATCGCCTTTTTTTACATGCATCCTGATCGCACCTCCTTGAGTAAGGCATTTATTTCATTAGATAACTTCTGGAGCTAGAGAAACAATTTTCATAAAGTTGTTTTCACGCAATTCACGAGCAACTGGTCCGAAGATACGAGTTCCACGCGGGCTCTTGTCGTCACGGATGATAACACATGCATTCTCATCGAAGCTGATGTATGAACCGTCACTTCTGCGCGCTCCACTTTTAGTGCGAACGATAACAGCTTTTACGACTTCACCTTTTTTGACAACGCCTCCTGGTGTTGCTTGTTTAACCGTGCAAACAATTACATCACCAATATTAGCTGTTTTACGACCAGAACCACCAAGAACTTTAATAGTAAGTACTTCACGTGCGCCAGAGTTGTCAGCTACTTTTAAACGAGTCTCTTGTTGAATCATTTTTTGTTACCTCCCTTCGGAAAGAAGAATTCCGAACTTTATTAGATAATAACAGCTTCTTCGACAACTTCAACTAGACGGAAACGTTTAGTTGCAGACAATGGACGAGTTTCCATGATCTTTACGATGTCACCGATTTTCGCTTGATTATTTTCATCATGTGCTTTGAATTTCTTTGAGTATTTTACGCGTTTACCGTAAAGTGAATGTTTCTTGTATGTTTCAACAACAACAGTGATGGTTTTATCCATTTTGTCAGAAACAACACGGCCTTGGTAAACTTTGCGTTGGTTACGTTCGCTCATGCTCACGACCTCCCCTCAGTGATTATTTATTAGCAGCAATTTCTCTTTCACGAATCACAGTTTTCATGCGCGCGATAGCTTTGCGCACTTCACGAATGCGAGCAGTATTTTCAAGTTGTCCTGTCGCTAATTGAAAGCGAAGATTGAAAAGTTCTTCTTTAAGAGACTTTACTTTTTGTTCAATTTCAGCAGTGGTAAGGTCACGAATTTCATTAGCTTTCATTTGATTCACCACCAATTTCTTCACGTTTTACGAACTTCGTTTTAATTGGCAATTTGTGAGATGCAAGACGAAGCGCTTCACGAGCAACCTCTTCAGACACACCAGAAATTTCAAATAAAACTTTGCCCGGTTTTACAACAGCTACCCAACCTTCTGGAGCCCCTTTACCGGATCCCATACGTACCTCTAGTGGTTTAGCAGTGTAAGGTTTAGAAGGGAAAATTTTGATCCAAACTTTACCGCCACGTTTCATGTAACGAGTCATCGCAATACGGGCAGCTTCGATTTGACGGTTAGTGATCCAAGAAGCTTCTAGAGCTTGGATACCGAACTCACCGAAATGTACTTCAGTACCGCCTTTCGCACGGCCACGCATTTTTCCGCGATGCTCTCTGCGATATTTAACGCGTTTAGGTAATAACATATTATTTTCCTCCTTCCTCAGTTTTCTTCTTAGTAGGAAGAACCTCTCCACGATAGATCCAGACTTTCACACCAAGCTTACCATAAGTAGTGTCAGCTTCAGATGTTGCATAGTCAATGTCCGCACGTAATGTGTGCAATGGAACAGTTCCTTCACTGTAGTATTCAGAACGAGCGATATCTGCACCGCCAAGACGACCAGAAACCATTGTTTTCACACCTTGTGCTCCAGCACGCATTGTGCGTTGGATTTGTTGCTTCTGCGCACGGCGGAAAGAAACACGGTTTTCTAATTGACGAGCGATGTTGTCAGCAACTAGCTGTGCATCAAGATCTGCTCTTTTGATTTCAAGAATGTTAATGTGTACACGCTTGCCAGTTAGGCTGTTAAGGGCTTTACGAAGTGCTTCAACTTCAGAACCGCCTTTACCGATAACCATACCAGGCTTAGCTGTGTGGATCGTAATGTTAACACGATTTGCTGCGCGTTCGATTTCAACTTTAGAAACAGAAGCGTCAGAAAGTCGTTTGCTAATGTATTCACGAATTCTTAAATCTTCGTGCAGGAAGTCAGCGTAATCTTTACCAGCGTACCACTTAGATTCCCAATCACGAATGACTCCGATACGAAGACCGACTGGATTTACCTTTTGACCCACTACTTATCCCTCCTTCTTTTCTGATACAACGATTGTAATGTGGCTCGTACGTTTGTTGATTTGGCTCGCACGTCCCATAGCACGTGGGCGGAATCTTTTTAACGTAGGGCCTTCGTCAACGAATGCTTGAGTAATAACCAGGCTATTAGCATCCATTTCGTAGTTATGCTCAGCATTTGCAATAGCGGATTTTAATACTTTCTCGATAATTGGAGAAGCAGCTCTCGGTGTTAGGTTCAAGATTGACACTGCTTCACCTACTTGCTTGCCTCGAATCAGGTCCATTACTAGACGTGCTTTACGAGGAGCAATACGGACTGTTCTTGCAACAGCTTTAGCTTGCATTTAAAAGCCTCCTCTCTTAGCGTCTTGTTTTTTTGTCATCACTAGCATGACCTTTGTACGTACGAGTTGGAGCGAATTCACCCAACTTGTGCCCTACCATATCTTCAGAGATGAATACAGGCACGTGTTTACGTCCGTCATAGACTGCGATTGTGTGACCAATAAACTGTGGGAAAATAGTAGAACGACGAGACCAAGTTTTAACGACTTGTTTCTTGTCAGTTTCATTTAATTTCTCGATTTTTGTCATCAAGTGTCCATCGACAAATGGTCCTTTTTTCAAGCTGCGAGCCATTTTGGAACCTCCCTTCGTGATTGCACTACGGTCCGATATGAACCGTAGACAACCCCGTTATTTATTTTTACGACGACGTACGATAAATTTATCAGATTTGTTCTTTTTCTTACGTGTCTTGAATCCAAGAGTTGGTTTGCCCCATGGAGACATTGGTGATTTACGTCCGATTGGCGCACGTCCTTCACCACCACCGTGTGGGTGATCGTTAGGGTTCATTACAGAACCACGAACTGTTGGACGGATGCCTTTCCAGCGAGAACGTCCAGCTTTACCAATGTTGATAAGTTCATGCTGTTCGTTACCTACTTGACCGATAGAAGCACGGCAAGCAGAAAGAATCATGCGAACTTCTCCAGAGTTAAGACGTACAAGAACGTATTTGCCTTCTTTACCAAGAACCTGAGCAGATGTACCAGCTGAACGTACAAGCTGTCCGCCTTTACCAGGTTTTAATTCAATGTTATGCACAACTGTACCAACAGGGATGTTGATAAGTGGTAGTGCATTACCTACTTTGATGTCAGCTTCTGGACCTGACATGATTTCAGTACCCACTTGAATTCCTTTAGGAGCAAGAATGTAACGTTTTTCTCCGTCTGCATAGTTGACTAGAGCGATGTTAGCTGAACGGTTTGGATCGTATTCAACTGTAGCAACGCGTCCAGGTATACCATCTTTATCGCGTTTAAAATCGATAACACGGTATTGGCGTTTATGTCCGCCACCTTGGTGACGTACAGTCAATTTACCTTGGTTGTTACGTCCGCCTTTTTTGTGAAGGGGAGCAAGCAAGGATTTTTCCGGCTTGTCAGTCGTGATCTCAGCAAAATCTGAAGTTGTCATGCCACGACGTCCATTAGAGGTCGGTTTATACTTTTTAATCGCCATTTTGAATTTCCCTCCTTCTTTTTACAGATAATTAAGCTTCAAAAATTTCGATTTCTTTGCTGTCTGCAGTAAGTTTCACGATCGCTTTTCTGCGACGGCTAGTCATACCAGTGTAGCGTCCGACACGTTTTGATTTACCTTTGTAGTTCATGATGTTGACTTTGTCAACTTTCACACCAAAGATGCTTTCAACCGCGTCTTTCACTTCTGTTTTGTTAGCTCTTACATCAACTTCAAAAGTATATTTCTTTTCAGCCATTAAATCAGCCGAACGTTCAGTAATGACGGGGCGCTTTAGAACATCACGAGGATCTTTCATTATGCAAGCACCTCCTCTACTTTTTCAACCGCTGCTTTTGTAATCAGAAGCTTCTCGTGGTTGACAACGTCTAAAACGTTGATTCCGTTCGCTTCAACTACAGTAACTCCAGGAATGTTGCGAGCAGATAAAGCTACTGCTTCGTTAGCATCCGCAGTTACGATTAAAGCTTTTTTCTCAACAGATAACCCTTTAAGGATAGCTGCCATTTCTTTTGTTTTAGCCGTATCAAGAGTAAGATCTTCAAGAACGATGATGTTGTTGTCGTTCACTTTAGAAGACAATACTGATTTGATTGCCAAGCGGCGAACTTTTTTAGGTAATTTATAAGAATAGCTGCGTGGTGTTGGGCCGAATACGACACCACCTCCGCGCCATTGCGGTGAACGGATAGAACCTTGACGGGCACGTCCAGTACCTTTTTGACGCCATGGTTTACGACCTCCGCCGCGTACTTCAGAACGATTTTTTACTTTATGAGATCCTTGACGTAAGGAAGCTCTTTGCATAAGAATAGCGTCGAATACAACACTTTCATTTGGCTCAATTCCAAATACAGAAGCGTTTAATTCGATGTCACCAGCAGTAGAACCGTTTTGGTTGTATAATGCTACTTTTGGCATGATCAATTTCCTCCTTTCCTAAGAGAGTTATTTAGATTTAACAGCACTTTTAACAGTGATTAAAGATTTTTTCGGACCAGGTACGTTACCTTTGATCAAAAGAAGATTGCGTTCTGCATCAACTTTTACGACTTCAAGGTTTTGAACAGTGATTTGCTCTCCGCCCATACGTCCAGGTAATAATTTACCTTTGAATACACGGTTAGGATCTACAGGTCCCATTGAACCAGGACGACGGTGGTAGCGTGAACCGTGAGACATAGGTCCGCGAGATTGTCCGTGGCGCTTGATTGCACCTTGGAAACCTTTACCTTTAGATACTCCTGTTACATCTACAATTTCTCCAGCAGAGAAAATTTCAACCTTGACTTCCTGACCAACTTCATACGCATCCATTTCCACTCCGCGTAATTCTTTTACGAAGCGCTTAGGAGCAGTTTCCGCTTTTGCAACGTGTCCTTTTTCAGGTTTGTTAGAAAGCTTTTCACGCTTGTCGTCAAAACCAAGCTGGATTGCTTCGTAGCCATCGTTTTCAGCTGATTTCTTTTGAAGAACAACGTTCGGAGCAGCCTCAATAACAGTTACCGGAATAAGATCACCATTTTCAGCGAATACTTGCGTCATACCAATTTTTCTTCCTAAGATTCCTTTGGTCATTCGTCACACCTCCTATTAAGATCATTCTATATTTTAGAATTAAAGTTTAATTTCAATATCGACACCAGATGGTAAGTCTAATCGCATGAGTGCATCAACAGTTTGTGGTGTTGGGTTCACAATGTCGATTAAACGTTTATGTGTACGCATTTCAAATTGCTCACGAGAATCTTTGTATTTGTGCACCGCACGCAGGATTGTGTAAACTGATTTTTCAGTTGGCAACGGAATCGGACCAGATACGCTGGCACCAGAACGTTTTGCCGTTTCAACAATCTTCTCTGCAGATTGATCAAGGATTCTATGATCATATGCTTTCAAACGAATACGAATTTTTTGTTTTGCCATTATTTTCCCTCCTTTTCGCCTACTTCACGTTAGACAGTTCTCCGTGAGAAAAACCTGAACACCTTGCCATGGCAAAGCGGCCGGGTGTGTCAGCAACCTCTCACTTCATCGCAGTCAAAGACCAACATACACCATTATACAGAAAATAGACGTATGTTGCAAGACTTATTTAGAATATGCATGATTTGCACACTTTTAGTATTATACATGTGTTTTTCTTATTTATCAAGAAGCGAGTGAATAAGGGAATTTTCTTCTATTATAAGTGGTACACTGCGTGTTTACTCAGAGTATTGGCAAATAATGAAGGCTCCTCGATATGCGGCGTGTGGGCGGAGTTTTTAAAGTAATGCCAGTGCTTTTCAGGAGCTTTAACAAATCGATAATACTGTTTCGATATTTCAGCAGGAACGATCAAATCATGACTGCCTGAAATGAAGAAACACGGTACTTTAATAGAAGAAACTGATTTGAAAGCATCAAAACGATGTAAATCATCAGATAAATTCTTCGCACTGAAACGATGTCCTCTGATGAATCGAGAGATGTTTTTTATTCCATACTCATTGCCAGCAAGCAATTGACACAATACTGTAAGAATGTGTCGGCGATGATGAGTGAATCCTCCCCTGCTCAATTCAATGCAGACTCGAAAGATGAAATGATGAATCTTCTTGTTCCAAGGTGGCGGGCCAAGTAAACCTAAAGTTAATGATAGAAAGCGATTTGTCTTGCATACAGAATGATAGGCCATTTTTTCTTCCAGCTGAGTATTAGTGACCTGACTGATTCCATAGTAAGCGTGAAAAAGATCCGGCCTCTCTTGCAGTACATGAAGAGCCAGCAGCGATCCCCAGGAGTGTCCTGCAAGGTACACTTTTGTTTTTGAAAAATGATCTAAGAGCCATTCAGTAACTTGAATCGTGTCTTTAATGATTTGACTGATTGTCATTGAACTTTGTGGAATTTGTTTAGTATAGGAAAGACCTGAACCCCTTTGATCCCAATTTACAACTGTAAAGTGCTGTTCCAGTTCCCTTTGAAAGTTCCTGATAAATCCGATTTGGGATGCTCCGGGTCCACCATGTAAAAAAAGCAGCAATGGGTTCGATATATCATTTCCATTGATCATGAGCATTTGCTTCGTATTATCGATTCTCAGTTCTTTCATGAAAGAAATTGATGTGTTTTCACTCATAACCCATAGCTCCTCAAATAGGATAAACCTTTATAATAAAACAAAAAAACGAGACCCAAAGGGCCTCGTTTTCCATATACTATTACTCAGTTATTGTAGAAACAACGCCTGAACCAACAGTACGTCCGCCTTCACGAATAGAGAAACGAGTTCCTTCTTCGATAGCGATTGTAGAGATAAGCTCAACGTTCATTTCAGTGTTATCTCCAGGCATAACCATTTCTACGCCTTCTGGAAGATGGATGATACCAGTTACGTCAGTTGTACGGAAGTAGAACTGAGGACGGTAGTTAGAGAAGAATGGAGTGTGACGTCCACCCTCTTCTTTAGAAAGAACGTAAACTTCAGCTTTGAATTTGCTGTGTGGAGTGATTGTACCTGGTTTAGCAAGTACTTGACCACGTTGGATATCTTCACGAGCTACACCGCGAAGAAGGGCTCCAATGTTGTCTCCAGCTTCAGCGTAATCAAGAAGCTTACGGAACATTTCAACACCAGTAACAGTTGTTTTGCTGTTTTCTTCTTGAAGACCGATGATTTCAACTTCGTCACCGACTTTAACTTGTCCGCGTTCTACACGTCCAGTAGCAACTGTTCCACGACCAGTGATTGAGAATACGTCCTCAACTGGCATCATGAATGGTTTTTCAGTGTCACGTTCTGGAGTTGGGATGTACTCATCAACTGCATCCATAAGTTCGAAGATTTTAGCTTCGTACTCAGCATCTCCTTCAAGAGCTTTAAGAGCAGAACCTTTGATAACTGGTACATCATCACCAGGGAAGTCATATTCGCTAAGAAGATCGCGAACTTCCATTTCAACTAGTTCAAGAAGCTCTTCGTCGTCTACCATGTCGCATTTGTTTAAGAATACAACGATGTATGGTACACCAACGTTTTTAGAAAGAAGGATGTGCTCACGAGTTTGTGGCATTGGGCCATCAGCAGCAGATACTACTAGGATAGCTCCGTCCATTTGCGCAGCACCAGTGATCATGTTTTTAACATAGTCAGCGTGTCCTGGGCAGTCAACGTGTGCATAGTGACGAGTTTCAGTTTCATACTCAACGTGTGCAGTAGAGATTGTGATACCGCGCTCACGTTCTTCTGGTGCACCATCAATTTGATCGTACGCCATAGCTGTACCTTTACCAGATTTCTTATGAAGTACTGTTGTGATAGCAGCAGTTAAAGTTGTTTTACCATGGTCAACGTGTCCAATTGTACCGATATTGGCATGTGATTTGGAACGGTCGAATTTTTCTTTAGCCATTCTAAAATCCTCCTTAAGAGCTTTTAATTAGTAATGTATAGAGTGATAGGAAGTGAAAGAAAGCTTTCACTTCCTCATCTTACAATAGTAGTTATACTTGAGTTAAGAGGCAAAATCAATTATTCGCCTTTATTTTTTTTGATAATTTCTTCAGCAATGCTCTTCGGCACTTCTTCGTAGTGATCCATGTGCATAGTGAATGTACCGCGACCTTGCGTGTTAGAACGAAGGGCAGTAGCGTAACCGAACATTTCAGCAAGAGGAACCATCGCACGAACAACTTGCGCGTTACCGCGAGCTTCCATACCTTCTACGCGTCCGCGACGAGAAGTAACATCACCCATGATGTCTCCCATGTATTCTTCAGGAATAACCACTTCTACTTTCATGATTGGTTCAAGAAGAACTGGGTTACATTTGCTGACTGCATTTTTCAATGCCATAGAAGCAGCAACTTTAAACGCCATTTCGTTTGAGTCAACATCATGGTAAGATCCATCAAAAAGTTTTGCTTTAATGTCGATAAGCGGGAATCCAGCTAATACACCATTTTCAAGTGAATCTTCTAGACCTGCTTGAACAGCTGGGATGTATTCACGAGGAACAACCCCACCGACAATCGCATTTTCGAATTCAAAGCCAGCGCCTTCTTCGTTTGGTTCGAATTCAATCCAAACGTGACCGAACTGACCGCGTCCACCAGACTGACGTACGAATTTACCTTCAACTTTTGCACCGGAACGGAATGTTTCACGGTACGCAACTTGAGGAGCACCAACGTTAGCTTCTACTTTGAATTCACGCTTCATACGATCAACAATGATATCAAGGTGAAGCTCACCCATACCAGAGATGATTGTCTGACCAGTTTCCGGGTTTGTTTGAGTACGGAAAGTTGGATCCTCTTCAGCAAGTTTTGCTAAAGCGATACCCATTTTATCTTGGTCAGCTTTTGATTTAGGCTCAATTGCAACGTCGATAACTGGTTCTGGGAATTCCATTGATTCAAGGATAACTAGATCCTTTTCGTCACATAGAGTATCTCCAGTAGAAGTATCTTTTAGACCTACAGCAGCTGCGATATCTCCTGCATATACAGTAGAGATTTCTTCACGGCTGTTGGCGTGCATTTGAAGGATACGTCCAACACGCTCACGTTTGCCTTTAGTTGAGTTTTTCACGTATGAACCAGAATCAAGTGTTCCAGAGTACACACGGAAGAACGTCAGCTTACCAACGTAAGGGTCAGTCATAACTTTGAATGCTAGTGCAGAGAATGGCTCTTCATCAGAAGAATGACGCTCAATCTCTTCATTTGTATCAGGACGTATACCTTTGATTGCAGCAACGTCTGTTGGTGCAGGAAGGTAGTCAAGAACAGCATCAAGTACTAATTGAACACCTTTGTTTTTGAAGGCAGAACCAACAAGAACAGGGTAGAATTCAACATTTAATGTACCTTTACGGATACCTGCTTTTAACTCGTCAATAGTGATTTCTTCACCCTCAAGGTATTTGTCCATAAGCTCTTCATCAAGCTCACATACAGCTTCAATGAGGCTGTTGCGAAGCTCTTCAGCTTGCTCTTTGTACTCTTCAGGGATTTCTTTCGCGTCAGAACGAGTTCCAAGGTCATCTTCGTAGAAATACGCAACGTTTTCTACTAGATCAATGATACCTTCGAAGTTGTCTTCAGCACCGATCGGCAATTGAATTGCATGAGCGTTAGCTTGAAGACGATCTCTTAAAGTTCCTACAGAGTAAAGGAAGTCTGCACCGATTTTGTCCATTTTGTTAACGAAAACGATACGCGGTACTCCGTAAGTTGTTGCTTGACGCCAAACAGTTTCTGTTTGAGGCTCAACGCCAGACTGTGCGTCAAGTACAGCAACAGCACCATCAAGTACACGAAGAGAACGTTCAACTTCAACTGTGAAGTCTACGTGTCCTGGAGTATCGATGATGTTTACGCGGTATCCTTTCCACTGTGCAGTTGTCGCAGCGGAAGTGATTGTGATACCACGCTCTTGTTCCTGCTCCATCCAGTCCATTTGTGAAGCTCCTTCATGAGTTTCACCAATTTTGTGGATACGACCAGTATAGAACAAGATACGTTCTGTAGTAGTCGTTTTACCGGCATCAATGTGAGCCATGATCCCGATATTACGAGTTTTGTCTAAGGAGAACTCTCTTGCCATTGGGTAATTTCTCCTTCCTTATTGGGAAATTGTGTTTTTTAGTATATAAATCCTACCAACGATAGTGAGCAAATGCTTTGTTTGCTTCAGCCATCTTATGAGTATCTTCACGTTTCTTAACAGCAGCACCAGTGTTGTTAGCTGCGTCAAGGATTTCGTTAGCTAAACGCTCTTCCATCGTTTTTTCTCCGCGAAGACGAGCGTAGTTAACTAACCAGCGAAGTCCAAGAGTAGTACGACGTTCAGGACGAACTTCTACAGGAACTTGGTAGTTCGCACCACCTACACGGCGTGCTTTTACTTCAAGTACAGGCATGATGTTTTTCAATGCTTGTTCGAAAACCTCCATTGCATCATTGCCAGTACGTTCTTTAATGATATCGAATGACTTGTATAGGATTGTTTGAGACTTACCTTTTTTACCGTCGATCATCATTTTGTTGATTAGACGAGATACAAGCTTAGAGTTGTAAATCGGATCAGGTAAAACGTCTCTTTTTGCTACAGGACCTTTACGTGGCATCTGAATATCCTCCCTTCTCAAATTATACGTTTATTCGTTTATTATTTTGCTTTAGGACGTTTCGTACCGTATTTAGAACGGCCTTGCGCACGGTTTTCAACTCCAGCAGTGTCAAGCGCACCACGAACGATGTGGTAACGTACCCCTGGTAAGTCTTTTACACGTCCGCCGCGGATAAGTACAACACTGTGCTCTTGCAGGTTGTGACCGATACCAGGAATGTAGGCAGTAACCTCAATTCCGTTAGTTAAACGAACACGAGCATATTTACGAAGTGCTGAGTTCGGTTTTTTCGGTGTCATTGTACCAACACGAGTACATACCCCGCGTTTTTGTGGAGAAGATACATTAGTGTGCTCTTTTTTAAAGCTGTTGTATCCTTTGTTAAGTGCAGGAGACTTTGAGTTTTCTACTTTACTCACGCGTCCTTTGCGAATTAGCTGATTAATTGTAGGCATGTTTTGTTCCTCCCTTCATTACGTTTTATAACCCACATACCCAGGTGGTTCATCAATAGGCAAAAAACAATGTCTTTACACAAGAATAAATCTCACGCAAAAACAAAAAGTACGTTATAACATAATGGCAACAGCTGCTGCTCCTACTTCAATTCCGCAGGCTTTGCCGAGCTTTTTCATGGATTCAACCATTGAGACAGCAATCCCTTGATCTTTCGCTAGTGTAATTACACTTGACGTAAGAATAGGATCTGCGTCTATTGCAACGACTACTTCCTTTACTGAACCTCGTTTTAGAGCTTTCACTGTTTGCTTCGTACCAATAATAATTGATTTGGCCTGTGATACTTTATCATAAGACATAAACATATCCTCCAAAGTAACAGGTTTATTCGAGCACCTTGGTTATATTATCATTCTAGGAGACGAATGTCAACAAGGTATGACATTTTTTAGTTTCTATCTTCTCATAGAGTGATTTTTTTATTTAAATATGACTGCTGAAAGACTGTTTTGCAGTCTCTCAGCAGCATAATATCAGTTATTCAACCGGAACCATGTCCTCAGTCGATTGAACATTTGAAACGGGTTTTGCTTTTCGGTATTTCATCATTCCAGTACCAGCCGGAACAAGCTTACCGATGATAACATTCTCTTTCAGGCCGAGAAGTTCATCACGCTTACCTTTGATCGCTGCGTCTGTAAGGACACGTGTTGTCTCCTGGAAGGAAGCAGCAGATAAGAATGAATCCGTTTCAAGAGAAGCTTTGGTAATACCGAGTAAGACAGGACGGCCTGTAGCAGGACGTTTGCCTTCCAGCAATACCTTTTTGTTCGCTTCAGTAAATTGGTGAATATCAAGTAATGAGCCAGGAAGCACATCAGTATCACCGGCATCAATCACACGTACTTTACGAAGCATTTGGCGAACCATTACTTCTACGTGTTTATCGCCGATTTCAACACCCTGCATACGGTAAACCTTTTGAACCTCATGAAGAAGATACTCTTGAACAGTAGTCAGGTCAGTCACTTTAAGAAGTTCTTTCGGATCGATTGAACCTTCTGTCAGCACTTGGCCGCGAGTAATTTTATCTCCTTCCGCTACTTTTAAGCGGGAGTTATATGGTGCCGTATAAGAGCGTGTTTCAACTGCGCCTTGAACCACAATTTCCTGCTGTTTGTCGCGAACTTCATTGATTTCAACGACTGTACCGTCGATTTCGGTAATTGTTGCCTGACCTTTTGGATTACGCGCTTCGAAAAGCTCTTGGATACGCGGAAGACCTTGTGTGATATCGTCTCCTGCAACCCCGCCTGTATGGAATGTACGCATTGTTAACTGTGTACCAGGCTCACCGATTGATTGGGCAGCGATGATGCCGACTGCTTCACCGACTTCTACATCGGTACCAGTCGCAAGGTTTCGGCCATAGCATCGTTTACATACACCATGAGGCGTATTACATGTGAAGGCAGAACGGATCCACACTTCTTCAATGCCGGCTTCTACAATTTCAATCGCTTTATCCTCATCAATCAGTTCGTTTTCGTTTACAAGCACTTCACCTGTTTCAGGATGTTTCACTTGTTTTCTTGCAAAACGGCCGATTAAGCGTTCTTCTAAGCGCTCAATGATTTCAGTGCCTTCTCTAAGCGGTTGAGCAAGGATGCCTCGGTCAGTTCCACAATCAGTTTCACGGATGATAACATCCTGTGCAACGTCAACAAGACGGCGTGTAAGGTAACCTGAGTCAGCAGTTTTAAGGGCGGTATCGGCAAGACCTTTACGCGCACCGTGAGTGGAGATAAAGTACTCCAATACTGTCAGACCTTCACGGAAACTAGATTTGATTGGCAACTCAATGATACGTCCAGCCGGGTTGGCCATCAGGCCGCGCATTCCGGCAAGCTGAGTAAAGTTAGACGCGTTACCACGGGCACCAGAGTCACTCATCATGTAGATCGGGTTGAGCTCATCAAGTGAATTCATCAGTTTGCCTTGGATAACATCTTTTGCAGAACTCCAGATAGAGATGACTCTCTCATAGCGTTCTTCTTCAGTGATCAGACCACGGCGGAACTGCTTCATAACGTTATCAACTTTGCCTTGTGCTTCTTCAAGAATTTCTTGTTTATCATCGAGAACGACGATGTCAGAAACCCCAACTGTAATACCAGCTTTTGTTGAATATCTGAAACCTAGGTTTTTCATGCGGTCTAGCATTTTAGACGTTTCCGTAATGTGGAATCGTTTAAAGATTTCCGCGATGATTTTACCCAGAATACCTTTTTTAAACGGTGCATTGATTGGCTGCTGTGCGATGGCAGCTTTTACATCGGCACCTTTTTCTAAGAAGAAACGGTCAGGTGTTTTCTCTTCAATGTTGCTCTTCGTTGGTTCATTCATGTAAGGGAATGATTCTGGAAGAATTTCATTGAAGACCAGTTTACCGACAGTTGTAATTAACAATTTTGAGCGCTGCTCTTCGGTAAATGTCACGTTCTTAAGGGAGTTCGCTGCAACAGCCACTCTCGTATGAAGATGAACATATCCGTTTTGATAAGCAAGAAGCGCTTCATCCGTATTCTTGAAGACCATACCTTCACCGACAGCACCGGCACGCTCTAGAGTCAGGTAATAGTTACCCAGTACCATATCCTGAGACGGTGTTACAACCGGTTTACCATCTTTAGGGTTCAAGATGTTTTGAGCGGCAAGCATCAAGATGCGTGCTTCAGCTTGAGCTTCTGCAGATAATGGTACGTGAACCGCCATTTGGTCACCGTCAAAGTCAGCGTTATAAGCTGTACATACGAGCGGGTGAAGACGGATTGCGCGTCCTTCAACAAGTGTTGGTTCAAACGCTTGGATACCTAATCTGTGAAGCGTAGGGGCACGGTTCAGAAGTACCGGATGCTCCTTGATAACTGATTCTAGTACATCCCATACTTCAGGCTGTACGCGCTCAATTTTACGTTTCGCACTCTTAATGTTGTGAGCAAGACCCTTTTCAACAAGCTCTTTCATAACGAAAGGTTTGAAAAGTTCGAGCGCCATTTCCTTCGGTAATCCGCATTGGTACATTTTCAAATGAGGACCAACGACGATTACAGAACGTCCGGAGTAATCGACACGTTTACCAAGAAGGTTTTGACGGAAACGTCCTTGCTTCCCTTTCAGCATATGAGAAAGAGATTTTAATGGTCTGTTACCAGGACCTGTTACAGGGCGTCCGCGACGGCCGTTGTCAATTAAAGCATCGACAGCCTCTTGAAGCATACGCTTTTCGTTTTGAACGATAATGCTAGGCGCACCAAGGTCTAAAAGGCGTTTCAAACGATTGTTACGGTTGATGACACGACGATAAAGGTCGTTCAAATCAGAAGTCGCAAAACGTCCGCCATCAAGCTGAACCATCGGTCTGAGCTCAGGAGGAATAACAGGAAGCACATCTAGGATCATCCAAGAAGGCTTGTTTCCTGAGTTACGGAAGGCTTCTAACACTTCAAGGCGTTTGATCGCACGAGTACGACGCTGTCCTTGAGATGTTTTCAGCTCTTCTTTTAACATATCAACTTCTTTTACAAGATCGATATCTTGAAGAAGTTTATGAATCGCTTCAGCACCCATAGATGCTTGGAACTTATTGCCGTACTTATCAAGATACGCACGGTATTCCTTTTCAGATAGAAGCTGTTTCTTTTCAAGCGGTGTATTTGCCGGATCAGTTACAACATAAGAAGCAAAGTAAATAACTTCTTCCAATGCACGAGGCGACATATCCAACACAAGACCCATACGGCTTGGAATACCTTTGAAATACCAAATGTGGGAAACTGGGGCAGCCAGTTCAATGTGCCCCATTCTCTCACGACGGACTTTAGCCCGTGTTACTTCAACTCCGCAGCGGTCACAAACTACGCCTTTATAACGAACTCGCTTGTACTTCCCGCAATGACATTCCCAGTCCTTAGTCGGTCCGAAAATGCGTTCGCAGAATAGACCGTCCTTTTCAGGTTTTAACGTACGATAGTTTATCGTTTCAGGCTTTTTCACTTCACCAAAAGACCATGAACGGATTTTATCCGGTGAAGCAAGACCGATGTTCATATACTCAAAATTGTTCACATCTAGCAAGGGGCCTACCTCCCTTTTTATCTTCGGATTAACCGATGTCACTTGCCTTTATAACTAGAGATTATTCTTTTGTTACTACATCGCGTTCAACGTCTGCAGATGCTGTTTCTTCCGGCTCTTCATCACCTGATAACGCCAGGCCGTCAGCTTGTTTTGCATCTTCTTCGTCTTCTAAATCTCTCATTTCTATTTCTTCTTCATCGCTAGAAAGGATTTTCACATCCATACCTAAACTTTGAAGTTCTTTAATTAATACTTTGAATGATTCCGGAACACCAGGTTCAGGAACGTTGTCGCCTTTAACGATGGCTTCGTATGTTTTCACACGTCCAACCACGTCATCAGACTTAACAGTCAGAATCTCTTGAAGAGTGTACGCTGCACCGTAAGCTTCAAGTGCCCAAACCTCCATCTCACCAAAACGCTGTCCGCCAAATTGAGCTTTACCGCCAAGAGGCTGCTGCGTAACAAGTGAGTAAGGACCTGTAGAGCGTGCATGAAGTTTATCGTCAACCATGTGAGCCAGTTTAATCATGTACATGATACCAACAGATACACGGTTATCAAACGGCTCTCCGGTACGTCCGTCGTAAAGAACAGTTTTAGCGTCACGAGACATTCCGGCTTCTTCAAGTGTTTCCCAAACATCCTCTTCACGCGCTCCGTCAAATACCGGTGACGCAATGTGGATGCCGAGGTAACGAGCGGCCATACCCATGTGAAGCTCTAATACCTGCCCGATGTTCATACGTGATGGTACGCCCAGCGGGTTAAGCATGATATCAATTGGTGTGCCGTCAGGAAGATAAGGCATATCTTCTTCAGGAAGAATCTTAGAGATAACACCTTTGTTACCGTGACGACCGGCCATTTTATCCCCTTCAGAAATTTTACGTTTCTGAACGATATATACGCGCACTAACTGGTTTACACCTGGAGGAAGTTCGTCTCCGTCCTCACGGTTGAAGACTTTAACATCGTGAATAATTCCACCGCCGCCGTGAGGCACACGAAGAGAAGTATCACGAACCTCGCGGGCTTTTTCACCAAAGATGGCGTGAAGAAGGCGCTCTTCTGCAGTAAGTTCTGTTACACCCTTAGGCGTTACTTTACCAACAAGAAGATCTCCGTCTTTTACTTCTGCCCCGATACGGATAATTCCACGGTCATCAAGATTGCGAAGTGCATCTTCACCGACGTTTGGAATATCGCGAGTGATTTCTTCAGGCCCAAGTTTTGTATCACGTGCTTCTGATTCATATTCTTCAATGTGAATAGATGTATAAACATCATCTTTCACAAGGCGTTCACTCATGATGATGGCATCCTCATAGTTGTAGCCATCCCATGTCATAAAGCCGACCATTACGTTACGGCCAAGTGCAAGTTCACCAAGCTCCATAGAAGGACCGTCAGCAAGGATTTCTCCTTTTACCACTTCATCGCCGACACTTACGATCGGACGCTGGTTGTAGCAAGTACCTTGGTTAGAGCGGACAAATTTCAGCAAGCTGTATTTATCCAGATTTCCTTTTACTTTTTGGCCGTCTACATCTTCATAACGGCGAACCCAAACGTTTTTCGCTTCTACACGTTCAACGATACCAGGGTGTTTACAAATAACAGCGGCACCAGAGTCTTTACCTGATACGTATTCCATACCAGTTCCTACAAATGGCGCTTCCGGCTGCATCAAAGGCACAGCCTGACGCTGCATGTTCGCTCCCATTAGGGCACGGTTCGAGTCATCGTTTTCTAGGAACGGGATACATGCTGTCGCAGCAGAAACTACCTGCTTAGGCGATACATCCATGTAATCAACACGGTTTCTAGGAACAACGGTGTTCTCTCCGCGGAAACGGGCTACAATGCTGTCGTCAACAAACGCACCTTCGTCATCGAGTCGTGCATTTGCCTGAGCGACAACGTAGTTATCTTCTTCATCAGCAGTTAAGTAATCGATTCTTGGCGTCACTTTTCCTGTTTCAGGATCAACGCGGCGATATGGCGTTTCAATAAAGCCAAAACGGTTTACTTTTGCATATGATGATAGTGAGTTGATCAAACCGATGTTCGGCCCCTCAGGCGTTTCAATCGGACACATACGGCCATAGTGGGAGTAGTGAACGTCACGCACTTCCATTCCGGCACGCTCACGTGTCAATCCGCCCGGTCCAAGAGCCGACAGACGGCGCTTATGTGTTAATTCAGCAAGCGGGTTCGTCTGGTCCATGAATTGAGAAAGCTGAGAGCTTCCAAAGAACTCTTTAATGGACGCAATAACAGGACGAATATTAATCAGCTGCTGAGGTGTAATTGTATTCGTATCTTGAATTGACATTCTCTCACGAACCACACGCTCCATACGGCTTAAACCGATACGGAATTGGTTCTGGAGAAGTTCACCTACAGAACGTAAACGGCGGTTTCCAAGATGGTCAATATCATCTGTGTCGCCTACTCCGTGCAGCAAGTTGAAGAAGTAGCTAATAGAAGAAATAATATCAGCAGGTGTAATGTTTTTAATCTCTTCTTCAACGTAAGCATTGCCGATGACATTAATAACCTGTTCTCCTTCTTGATCAGTAGGAGCAAAGATTTTAATGGATTGAAGCGTTACTTCGTCCTCAACAACACCGCCGTTCGGATACAGCTTTCTGAAGCCGATTCCGTTTTCTAAGTATGGCAGTACTTTATCAAGTGTTCTTCTATCAAGAATCTGACCTTTTTCAGCCAGGATTTCTCCTGTATCAGGATCAACAAGCGTTTCAGCAAGTCTCTGATTAAAGAGGCGATTTTTAATATGAAGCTTTTTATTAATTTTATAGCGTCCTACATTGGCAAGATCGTATCGTTTCGGATCAAAGAAACGAGAATCAAGCAAGCTCTTCGCATTTTCCACTGTAGGCGGCTCTCCAGGACGGAGGCGCTCGTAGATTTCAAGCAGCGCTTTATCGCTGTTTTCTGTGTTATCTTTATCAAGCGTATTTCGCAGGTATTCGTTTTCCCCTACGAGATCAAGAATCTCTTGATCGGAGCCGAAGCCGAGAGCACGCAAAAGAACCGTAACCGGCAACTTACGTGTGCGATCAATGCGTACATAAACAACATCTTTCGCATCAGTTTCGTATTCTAACCATGCGCCACGGTTTGGAATGACAGTTGCGGTAAAACCTTTTTTACCGTTTTTGTCTACTTTACCACTGAAATATACACTTGGAGACCGAACAAGCTGGGAAACGATAACGCGTTCCGCACCGTTTATGATAAAAGTACCTGTATCTGTCATAATAGGGAAATCACCCATGAAGACATCTTGGTCTTTTACCTCTCCAGTTTCTTTGTTAATTAAACGAACTTTCACTCTTAGCGGAGCTGAGTAAGTCACATCACGTTCTTTTGATTCCTCTACTGGATATTTAGGCTCCCCTAAACTGTAATCAATGAACTCAAGAGAGAGGTTACCAGTGAAATCCTCAATTGGCGATATGTCTTGAAACATCTCTCTAAGACCCTCATCAAGAAACCACTGATAAGAAGAGGTTTGAATTTCAATGAGATTTGGTAATTCTAACACTTCGCTAATGCGAGCATAGCTTCTGCGCTGGCGGTGTCGTCCATACTGAACTAGTTGACCTGTCAACTGATTCACCCCTCAAATCATGCGTATTATATGTGTAATAAGCATCTCTTTCAAAGAAAGAAAACACTTTTACAAGACAAAAGAAAAAAGGGTTTCTAATTAAGAAAACCACATCCAAAAACAAATACCGATTTTATTAGCATTTCCATACTTGTATAATTTATACATAGATATTGACATTTCATCATATCAATCTAAATATATACATTGGCATTTTATAATATTAACATAGCCAAAATACCGAGTCAAACTTTTTTTGCTTTTATGATATAATAGCCTTTCTTTTTTTGAACGACAGAAACTTCTTCGAACAGTTCCTCAAGCTTTTCAATGGCAGAAGGCGCACCTTGTTTTTTCTGTATGACGATCCACAATTCACCTGAAGCTTTTAAGTGTTCAGCGCTTTTCTCAAAGATAGCATGGACAACTTTTTTTCCGGCTCGGATTGGGGGATTTGTAAGAATAGAAGCAAATGTTTGCGCAGAGTCAACGTTTGAAAACAAATCGCTTTGGTAAATCTCAACGTTTGTTATCCCGTTTCGTTCTGCATTTTCATTTGATAACTCTACGGCTCTTTCATTAACATCAATCATGTGGATGGTCCGGTCTTTAAAGTCACTAGCCAGCGATAATCCAATCGGGCCATAGCCGCAGCCTACATCTAAAAAGCTGCCCTCAACTTCAGGCTCTTCAAAAGATTCGACCAGCAGGCGTGAGCCAAAATCGACTTCTTTTTTAGAAAAAACACCGCTGTCGCTGGTAAACGTAAACTCCTTGTTTCGAAGCCTAAAAGACCATGTTTGTTTGTTGCTTTTTACTGAAGGTTTTTCTGAATAATAGTGCTCACTCATTATTAGAACCTCCTTTTTTTCATTACTTAAAGAATGGCAAAGAAAAAGCCCGCCTCATAAAAGCGAGCTTCCCCTACAGGCAAGTGAAGATTACTTAACTTCTACAGAAGCGCCAACTTCTTCAAGTTTAGCTTTAAGCTCTTCAGCTTCTTCTTTAGCAATACCTTCTTTAAGAGGTTTTGGAGTGTTGTCAACAAGTTCTTTAGCTTCTTTCAAGCCAAGACCAGTGATTTCACGTACAACTTTGATAACTTTGATTTTTTGTGAACCTGCACCAGCAAGGATAAGGTCGAATTCGCTTTGCTCTTCAGCAGCTCCGCCAGCAGCAGCTCCGCCAGCTACAGCTACAGGAGCAGCAGCAGTTACGCCAAATTCTTCTTCGATTGCTTTTACTAGGTCGTTCAATTCAAGTACAGTTGCTTCTTTAACGGAAGCAATGATTTCTTCGATATTTAAAGCCATTTGTAATTCCTCCATTTTGTTTTGATTTTAAAAACTGATTAGATTAAGCGCCTTGTTCTTCCTTTTGATCTGCCACAGCTTTTGCAGCAAGAGCAAGGTTACGAACTGGAGCTTGAAGTACGCTAAGCAACATAGAAAGCAAGCCTTCGCGTGATGGAAGTTCAGCAAGAGCTTTCACTTCTTCAACAGTAGAAACTTTACCTTCGATAACGCCAGCTTTGATTTCAAGAGCTTCATGCTGTTTAGCAAACTCGTTAATAACTTTAGCTGGAGCGACAACATCCTCAGTACTGAATGCAATTGCATTCGGTCCAGTTAAGACATCATTCAAACCATCAAGTTCAGCTTGTTCAACCGCACGGCGAGTCATTGTGTTTTTGTAAACTTTGAACTCAACGTTAGCTTCACGAAGCTGTTTACGAAGTTCTGTTACTTCAGAAACGTTAAGTCCGCGGTAATCAACGATGATCGTTGATTTGCTTTCTTTTAATTTAGAAGTAATTTCTTCAACAACAACTTTTTTTGTTTCAATTGCGCTGCTCATGGTTACACCTCCTGTAGATTCTTGTGTAACACTTATACCGTCAGGTGATCACGACTGAGAAACGGATTCCATATAAAAAGCCTCCATGAGACATGGAGGCTGTATATACAAGCATACGTAACGTAATAGCTGTGATAATATACACCTCGGTAGGATATTAAGCTGTTAAGCCCCTACTGTCTACGGTATAAATGATATATTATATTTTACAACATTTTGAATCATATCAGAATGTTGATGTCATGTCAAATATTATTTTACGTTGAAAGTTGAAGCGTCTACTTTGACACCAGGTCCCATAGTAGAAGTTACAGCAACGTTTTTCACGTAAACACCTTTTGCTGCAGCAGGTTTCGCTTTCAGGATTGTATCATACATTGTTGTGAAGTTCTCAACAAGTTTTTCATCCTCGAAAGAAACTTTACCGATAGGAACATGGATGTTTCCAGCTTTATCTACGCGGTATTCAACTTTACCAGCTTTGATTTCGCCGATTGCTTTTTCAACTTCGAAAGTAACTGTACCAGTTTTAGGGTTTGGCATTAAACCTTTTGGTCCAAGCACACGACCGATTTTACCAACTTCACCCATCATGTCAGGTGTAGCTACGATTACATCGAAATCGAACCAGCCTTGTTGAATTTTGTTGATGTAGTCAGTATCTCCAACGTAATCTGCACCAGCAGCTTCAGCTTCTTTCGCTTTTTCGCCTTTTGCGAAAACGAGAACGCGCTGAGTTTTACCAGTTCCGTTTGGAAGCACAACTGCTCCGCGGATTTGCTGGTCGTTTTTACGAGGGTCAACCCCTAGACGGAATGCAACTTCAACTGTAGCGTCGAATTTAGCTGTGTTTGTTTTTTTAACGAGAGCTACTGCTTCAGAAACATCGTAAGCTTTCGCACGATCTACAAGCTTAGCAGCTTCTGCGTACTTTTTACCTTTTTTAGCCATTTTAAAATTTCCTCCTTATGTGGTTATAGCGGAATAACCTCCCACGAATAAGGGTTGCGAACTTGTGAAAACTCGCAACCCGACAAGAAACAAATTAATCCTCGATTACAATACCCATACTGCGTGCAGTACCTTCAACCATGCGCATTGCCGCTTCAACGTCTGCTGCGTTTAAGTCAGGCATTTTCGTTTCAGCGATTTCGCGTACTTTATCGCGCTTAACGGTTGCCACTTTATTACGGTTTGGTTCACCAGAACCAGACTCAATTCCAGCTGCTTTTTTAAGCAATACTGCAGCAGGTGGAGTTTTTGTAATAAATGTAAATGAACGGTCTTCGTAAACCGAAATTTCAACAGGAATGATTAAACCAGCTTGGTCAGCTGTACGAGCGTTAAACTCCTTACAGAATCCCATGATATTAACACCGGCTTGACCTAGTGCAGGTCCAACTGGCGGCGCTGGGTTAGCTTTTCCAGCAGGAATTTGCAATTTTACAACTTTTACTACTTTTTTAGCCACGAGACACACCTCCTTAAGTCCGTGATGTGGTAATAGGGTAAACCCTCCCACTCAAGGTTTCATTCTTTATATGAATGATGAAATATCAAGCTAGCTGCCTTGGATAAGTCCAAGACGTACCTTTGCTATATTATCATTTATATATAGCAATTTCAAGTTTTTTCACATTACAATTTGTCGATCTGGGTAAATTCCAGCTCAACCGGCGTTTCACGGCCGAACATATTAACGAAAACTTTAACCTTGCTTTTATCGTAGTCAATCTCTTCAATTGATCCAGTAAAGTTGGCAAAAGGTCCGTCTATCACTTTCACTGTCTCTTTTAATTCAAAGTCAATGTCAGTTTTGCGTTCGTCCATACCCATTCTCTTCAGAATGGTTTCTGCTTCGCCAGGAAGAAGCGCCGTCGGTTTTGAACCAGAGCCGGCGGAACCTACGAATCCAGTAACACCAGGTGTGTTGCGGACAACATACCAAGAATCATCCGTCATGACGATTTCAACAAGGACATAACCAGGGAATACTTTCTTTTTGACGACTTTTTTCTTGCCGTTTTTGATATCTGTCTCTTCTTCTTCAGGTACGACTACACGAAAAATCTTATCCTGCATCCCCATTGATTCAACACGTTTTTCCAAGTTGGCTTTTACTTTGTTCTCATAACCAGAGTACGTGTGAACAACATACCAATTCTTTTCCATTCTCTTCAGGACTGTCCAGTCCTTCCCTCCCCGCATTTGGTTTTAGTGTACTACCATAACGCTTCATGCAAAAAATAGGCGGTAAGCCTATGATAACTTTCATTTTTAACCCACAATAAAAAACCCGCTGAACGGGTTTTGGCAAGTGATATTATGATCTATTATAGCACGTATTGCTGATCATTATTCAACTATTAAACGAATTAATTGAGAAATTCCTGTGTCAAGGAGGGCAAAAAAGATAATAAAAAAGATAACTGTTGAAATAACCGTGATGGTATAGCGAGTTAACTCTTTTCCTTTAGGCCAGCTTACCTTTTTCATTTCTTTCCCAACATCTTTAAAGAATCTCATAATACGCATGTAAAAGACCTCCACAATTTAAAAGCGCAAACACTATTTTGTTTCAAGATGAGATGTATGTGAATTGCAAGTACTGCAGTATTTCTTTACTTCTAATCGCTCAGCCGCTGATGCAGAGCTCTTCATTGTCGTATAATTACGGTTTCCGCATGTCTTGCATGCTAACGTAATCTTTTTTCTCATGTCATTACACCTTTTTCTAAATAGACATTAGTTCTTATCTTAAGTAACATATCATAGTCGGAAAAATACTGTCAATATACCATAAATACCTATTACAAACTGATCTCACGAATTTCCAGGTACTTCTCCAGCTTGCGTTTCACTCGCTGAAGAGCGTTATCGATCGATTTCACATGGCGGTTCAGCTCATCTGAAATCTCTTGATAGCTTCTTCCGTCTAGATATAATACAAGTACTTTTCTCTCTAAATCACTTAAAAGTTCTCCCATTTTCATTTCTATATCATCAAATTCTTCCTGATTGATAATCATTTCTTCTGGGTTTAATGTTTTCGCTCCCGAAATAACATCAAGCAGCGTTCGGTCTGATTCTTCATCAAAAATCGGTTTATCTAATGAGACGTAGGAATTCAAAGGAATGTGTTTCTGGCGAGTAGCTGTCTTTATTGCGGTAATAATTTGGCGGGTAATACATAATTCTGCGAAAGCTTTGAAAGAGGTAAGCTTGTCCTCTTTGAAGTCACGAATAGACTTATAGAGGCCTATCATTCCTTCCTGAACAATATCTTCTCTGTCCGCACCTATTAAAAAATAGGATCTTGCTTTTGCACGAACAAAGTTTCGGTACTTCGTAATCAAGTAATCTAACGCATCACTGTCCCCAACATGAACCTTTTCAATGACCTGCTCGTCCTCCAACTGGCAAAACTGCTCTTTGTTGAATTTTCCCTTGTTGTTCTGTAGATTCACTCCGATCCCCCCGGCGCACGTAGATAGAAATATTATACATTATTGGACAAAAAAGCGTCAACTTAATCTAAGTCGCCCCTCCGCCATTTTTCAAACGTTTTCAAAACCTCTTCCGATAAAGCAATTTTACCCGCTGGCTTTTCGGAAGTGATCTTTCTTACCCGCCTTTCGATTCGCCTTTCGATTGCTTCTACCTCTCTCAAGAGCTCACGGGCTGATTTTCGCAATGCCCCCTGTCCGAAAATCGCCCACTGCTCAGTGTAGTCAGAGGTCGCAACATGAATTTGAGTCGAAATGTTATTCAGAGCCTGTGCCAGCTTTTCTATCCGCTCATCCGCAGTCTCATTCTCTTTTGTGAAAATCACTTCAACTCTGTGATTGGTCTGTTTTTTCTCAAGCCCCTTTACAAGATGTGCGTCAAATACGACAATAACCCTGTTTCCTGTATACGATTGATATTCAGCCATTTTCTGAATCAGTACGTCTCTCGCCTCTTCAAAACTGTTCGCTTTTAAATCCTTCAGCTGCGGCCAGGCTCCAATCATGTTGTATCCGTCTACTAACAGGATATCCATTAATCATTATTCTCCCAGAGGATTTCGTTTCCGGTAGACTTCATACATCAAAAGCCCCGCCGCTACAGATGCATTGAGTGAAGTAACTTTACCGGCCATCGGGAGTTTAATAAGAAAATCACATTTTTCTTTAATCAGGCGTCCCATTCCTTTTCCTTCACTTCCGATGACGAGAGCCAAAGGCATGCCGCCGTCCATTGTGCGGTAATCCTCCCGCGCGGATGCATCCGTCCCGACAACCCAGATTCCCCGCTCTTTCATCTCCTCTAGTGTTCGCGCCAAATTAGTGACCTTTGCCACTGGAATATGCTCAATTGCGCCTGTTGAAGCCTTCGCCACCGTAGTTGTCAGACCGACAGCTCTGCGTTTTGGAATCACAATGCCATGGGCGCCGACTGCATCGGCTGTTCTCATAATTGAACCGAGATTATGAGGGTCCTCAAGCTCGTCTAGAATGAGAAAGAAAGGCTGTTCATTTCTTTCCTCTGCCGCTTTATATAAGTCGTCCAGTTCCGCGTACTCATATGCTGCGACCTGTGCCACTACGCCTTGATGCTGCCCTGTAACCATTTGGTCGAGTTTTTTTCTGGGGACGTATTGAATGGTGATGCCCTGCTTTTTCGCAAGCTCAATCACCTGCTGTGCTTGTCCTTTTACGGTGTTTTCCGCCATCCACAGCTTATACAGCTTACGATCTGATTTTAACGTCTCGATCACTGCATTTTTTCCTATGACGTAATCATGTTGCTCACTCATTTGTTTTCCTCCCTGACCGTCCCGAATTGTATAGCTTCAGCAACAAGCTGATTCAGTCTTTCTTCTTTTTTCTCAAGAAAAAGATAGCCCAGCAGTGCTTCAAATGCTGTACTATAGCGGTACGTCTGAACATCTGTATTTTTAGGTATCGTTCCCGACTTGGCATTTCTGCCTCTTTTCAGCACCGCTTCCTCTTCTTCCGTGAAAAATGATTGATTCCGCAGAAAGAAAAGGATCTCAGCCTGTGACTTTGCCGATACGATCCGACTTGATTTTTTGTGAAGATCATTTGGTTTGGTAAATCCCTGCTTAAGCAGGTGATGCCTCACATAAACTTCAAAAATGGCATCACCTATATAAGCAAGCGCAAGACCGTTAAGCTGCTTTGAATCTTTTATCGTTTCAAAATCAAGCATCCGTTATTCTCCCCGTTTCCAGCGAGTGCCTTGAGCCGTATCTTCAAGAATGATATTCATGCTTTTCAGCTGGTCGCGGATCTGGTCTGACAGAGCAAAATCACGATTGCGGCGCGCTTCATTTCTTTTTTCAATCAAATCTTCAATCTCTTGATCCAGAAGCTCCTGCTCACCCAGTGAGAAACCGAGGACAGAAACAATTCGGTCAAACATGTCAATAAACGCTGTAATCACATGATCTGCCGTATGATCTTCCTGAAGATAATAGTTCGCATTTTTCGCCAAATCGAACAAAACAGAAATGGCATTCGCTGTATTAAAATCATCATCCATTGCTTCTTCAAATGCTGTTCGATGTTCTTCAATCTTTGCAAGCCATTTATCATCATCTTCTGTTAAATTCGTGCTGCTGTTTAAACGGTGCTGAAGGTTGCTGTACGCTGTTTTCAACCGGTTAAACGCGCTCTTTGTGTTCTCCAGAAGCTCTTCTGAATAGTTGATTGGGTGGCGATAGTGAACAGACAGCATAAAGAATCTGAGCAGCTGCGGATCATGCTGTTTAATAATGTCATGCACAAGCACAAAGTTGCCGAGTGATTTTGACATTTTTTCATTATCGATATTGATATAGCCATTATGAAGCCAGTATTTCGCAAATGTTTTGCCAGTCAGCGCTTCAGATTGTGCAATTTCATTTTCATGGTGAGGGAAGGTTAAATCCTGGCCGCCTGCATGGATATCAATCTGATCACCTAAGTACTTTTTCACCATCGCAGAGCACTCAATGTGCCAGCCCGGACGTCCTTTCCCCCAAGGGCTATCCCAGGAGATTTCTCCTTCTTTAGCCGCTTTCCACAGAGCGAAATCAAGAGCATCTTCTTTTTTCTCGCCAACTCGGATGCGTGCGCCAGATCTCAATTCATCAATCGATTGCTGCGAAAGCTTTCCGTATCCCTCGAATGCTCTTGTTTTGAAATACACATCTCCTTCAGATTCATAAGCATAGCCCTTTTTCACCAGCTGATCTATGAAATCAATAATCGCGTCCATGTTTTCCATGACGCGCGGATGAAGGTCTGCTTTTCTGCAGCCAAGAGCGCCCACATCTTCAAAGTATGCCTTAATAAAACGCTCAGAAATGGTTGGAACATCTTCACCGAGTTCATTTGCCGCTTTAATTAATTTATCATCTACATCTGTGAAGTTAGAGACATACTGGACATCGTAGCCTTTATACTCCAAATAGTTTCGTATCGTGTCATAAACGATGGCCGGACGGGCATTCCCTATATGAATATAATTGTAAACCGTCGGTCCGCACACGTACATTTTCACTTTCCCCTCTTCAAGAGGAACGAATGTTTCCTTCTGTCTGGTCAATGTATTATAAAGAGTGATTGTCATTTTTGATTAATCCTTTCTTTTCTGTCTTCAAGTTCCGCCTTCAGCTCTAAAATCTGCAGTTCCAAAGACTTAAACCGGTCAGCAACAGGATCGGGTAAATCCTGATGGTTTAAATCCCGTTTGATTTTCTTGCCGTTTTGCACGACAACCCTTCCCGGGATGCCGACAACTGTCGAGTAGTCCGGAACATCGTGCAGCACAACTGAACCTGCCCCTATTTTAGAGCCTTCACCGACAGTTATTGAACCGAGCACTTTAGCACCTGTCGCAATCAATGCGTCATCTTTAATTGTCGGATGCCTTTTTCCTCTTTCTTTCCCCGTTCCTCCAAGGGTAACCCCCTGAAAAACGGTTACGTTATTGCCGATTTCACATGTCTCCCCAATGACAACCCCCATCCCATGGTCTATGAAAAATTTTCTTCCGATCGTAGCCCCTGGGTGGATTTCAATTCCTGTAAAAAATCGGCTCACCTGAGATATAAGGCGTGCAAGGAAATAAAATTTTCGTTTATATAAAGCATGTGCAATCCGATGCGCCCATATAGCATGTAAACCGGAATAAGTTAAAATCACTTCAAAATAACTTCGTGCTGCAGGATCTTGATCGAACACCGTATCAATGTCTTCTTTGAACATTTTAAAAAACACATGCTTCCCCCCATTCTACACGCTATCATCTATCTATTTCCTCTAGACACCAATAAAAAAAGCGCCTCTGCATGTAAACATGACAGAGACGCTTTAACCGCGCGGTTCCACTCTGTTTGAAAAGCAGACTCCTGCTCTCCCAACTTCAGCCTGTAACGGCGGCGGCCGCCTTTGAATACTGATTTCGAAAAACGTTCTTCAAAGGTCTTAAGGGCGCACTTCTAAAACCCGACTCCTGGATCTCTCTCAGCCAATGAAGATCCTTTCTGTATTGGTCTAAAGCTTTATACTCTTCCCTGTCAACAATCATCTATTTAGATATTTTTCAACCGCTGAATTGCAGATTCTTTTCCGATCAGTTCAATTGATTGCGGAAGCTCAGGACCGTGAGTTTGACCTGTTACAGCAACACGGATCGGCATAAACAGCTTTTTCCCTTTATGACCTGTTTCTTTCTGCACTGCTTTGATAGAAGCTTTGATCTGGTCCGGAGTGAACTCCTCTAGCTCTTCAAGCTTCGCAGCGAATGTGCTAAGCACTTCAGGCACCTGCTCTTCTTCTAGAACAGCTTTTGCTTCTTGATTATACTCGATCTCATCCGTAAAGAACAAATCAGTCAGCTCAACAATTTCTGCACCGTAGCTCAATTGCTCATGGTATAGAGAAATCAGTTTACGAACCCATTCTTGTTCTTCAGGAGAAAGCTCATTGCCAACTTTGCCGGCTTTTTGAAGATGCGGAAGCGTAAGCTCAACAACCTGATCAAGATCCAATTTTTTCACATATTGGTTGTTGACCCATTTTAGCTTATGCATATCAAACAGAGCTGGTGATTTAGATAACCGGTTTACATCAAAAATGTCAATAAACTCTTCTTTTGTGAAAAGCTCTTCCTCTCCTACCGGCGACCAGCCCAGCAGGCCAATAAAGTTAAACAGTGCTTCCGGCAAGTAGCCAAGCTCTTTATATTGCTCAATGAATTGGATAATGGATTCATCACGTTTGCTGAGCTTTTTACGGCTTTCATTTACAATCAGCGTCATGTGGCCGAACTGAGGAATATCCCATCCAAATGCTTGATAGATCATGATCTGTTTTGGTGTATTCGAGATATGATCCTCACCGCGCAGCACGTGCGTCATTTTCATTAGATAGTCATCCACAGCTACTGCAAAGTTATAAGTCGGCGTGCCGTCTTTTTTCACAATAACAAAGTCGCCGATGCCATCAGATTCGAAAGAAATTTCACCTTTTACAATATCAATGAACGCAATGATTTTTCCTTCAGGGACGCGGAAACGAATACTCGGCTTTCTGCCCTCTGCAAGGAATTTTTCCTGTTCTTCCTGAGTCAGATCTCTGTGCTTTCCGGAATAACGCGGCATCTCTCCGCGGGCAATCTGCTCTTCACGTTCTTTTTCAAGTTCTTCTTCCGTACAGAAACATTTATAAGCAAGCCCTTTTTCAAGCAGCTCTTCATAGTAAACCTTATAGATATCATTACGCTCGGACTGACGGTATGGGCCGTAATCTCCGCCGACATCCACACTCTCATCCCAGTCGATGCCAAGCCATTTTAAATAGTTAAGCTGGCTTTGTTCTCCGCCCTCAATGTTGCGTTTTTTATCCGTGTCCTCAACACGAATAATAAACTTACCGCCTTGGTTGCGGGCAAATAAATAATTAAAAAGCGCCGTTCTGGCATTTCCAATATGCAAATGTCCTGTTGGACTCGGTGCATAACGAACGCGTACTTCGTTTCCCATTTCAAATACTTCCTTTCATCTCATGTATGGCCTCAGGCTAAATGTATGCATCTATTCTACCACCAAATAGACCGGGCATCAAAACAAGTTAGCCTTTTTGTATCAGCACTGTCGCTTGAGCCGCTATTCCTTCCGCTCTTCCTGTAAATCCAAGCTTTTCGGTCGTGGTCGCTTTTACATTCACTTGGGAAACCTCTGCCTCAAGCCCTTCGGCGATTCTTTTTCTCATGTCTTCTATGTACGGCGCCATCTTTGGCTTCTGTGCAATGATCGTGCAATCAATATTTCCGAGTACATATCCTTTCTGTTTCACAATCCCCCAGACATGCTGAAGTAATTGAAACGAATCAGCATCCTTGAACTCAGGATCTGTATCAGGAAAGTGCTTGCCGATGTCACCCTCCCCGACAGCTCCGAGGCATGCGTCAGCAACGGTATGCAATAATACATCCGCGTCAGAATGTCCGAGCAATCCTTTTTCATACGGAATTTCAACTCCGCCGATAATGAGAGGCCGGCCCTCTACTAATTGGTGCACATCAAAACCTTGTCCGATTCTAAACATGTTTATTCCCACTTTCTGCTTCCATGATAGCTTCAGCTGACGTTAAATCATCAGGAGTGGTCAGCTTAATATTTGTATAGTTACCTTCTACAACACGGACCGAACCGCCCTCAAGCTGTTCGACGAGACTGGCGTCATCCGTTCCTAAAAATCCTGTGCGCTCTGCCTCAGCGTGAGCCTCCATCAATAAAGAAAGACGAAAAGCTTGTGGCGTTTGGACAGCCCACAAGCTTGAACGTTCAATCGTCTCACTGACTTCTAAACCTTGAACGCGTTTAATCGTATCTTTTACCGGAACAGCCAGGATGGCCGCTCCTGCCTGCTCCGCTTCAACGATCAGTTCGTCAATCTGTTCATGCTTTATAAAAGGACGAGCGCCGTCGTGAACGAGCACAATCTTTTCTTGTTTAATGGCTTTGAGCCCTTTATAAACACTGTGCTGGCGTTCATCTCCGCCTGCTACAAGCTCGATAGCGGTTTGAAACGGATATTGGCTCAGCAATTGCTGAAAGTCTTCACGTTCGCGCTCGTTAATCACCAAGATGATTCTGTCGCACGGACGATGGCTGTCAAACACCCGTAAAGTGTGAATGATAACCGGATCTCCTTTCAGCTCGATAAACAGTTTATTTCTCCCTGCCTTCATCCGTTTCCCCTGTCCGGCCGCAGGAATAACCACATCATAATTCATTGTTCTTTCTCCCTTTACAGCGCCTTCTCCAACAGCTTAGGCTTGGCAAAAATCATTCGTCCCGCTGCTGTCTGCAGCACGCTTGTGACGAGAACATCAATGTGTTTGCCGATATAATTCCGTCCTTCTTCAACGACAATCATAGTGCCGTCATCCAAGTAAGCGACTCCCTGATTATGCTCTTTGCCGTCTTTAATGACCTGAACATTCATTTCCTCACCCGGAAGCACAACGGGCTTGACCGCGTTGGCAAGGTCATTAATGTTCAACACTGCTACCTTCTGAAGCTCGCATACTTTATTTAAATTAAAATCATTCGTCACAACGACCCCGGATGTCAGTTTAGCGAGTTTGACAAGCTTGCTGTCAACCTCCTGAATATCTTCAAAGTCACCTTCATAAATTTCTACTTTAATATCTAATTCTTTTTGAATGCGGTTCAGGATATCAAGACCGCGGCGCCCTCTGTTGCGTTTTAACACATCTGAGGAGTCAGCGATATGCTGCAATTCCTCAAGGACAAACTGCGGAATCACGATGATTCCCTCTAAAAAACCAGTCTGACAAATATCTGCAATTCTCCCATCAATAATAACACTTGTGTCCAGGATTTTCAGCTTTTTGTCTTGGACCTCGTGCTCTTCATCGGCTGCTCCTTTTTTCTTTTGCATTCTGGCGGAAATGGAGAATAGGCTGATCAGTTCATCCTTTTTCTTAAAGCCCACCTGAAAGCCAAGATAACCGAGAAAGAAAGCTAAAAACACAGGGATGATTGTGCTGAGTATGCGGTAAGGTATATTGTCTAAAGGAATAACGTTTACGATAAGATAAGCAATTATAAGTCCAAATACTAAGCCAAGACTTCCAAATAACAAATCTGGAACCGGCGCTTTTAATAATGAATCCTCTATCCACTTCACCCAGTTCACAACGTAATCTGTACCCCATATACTGATGAGAAAAAAGATAATTGCACCTATTGCCGCAGACGTATATGCGTTTGTTATTAAAGGTATGTCCTGTAAACTTAACAGTACAAACAATTCAGGTATTAAAAATATACCAACAACGCCGCCGAAAATAATGAAGAACGCCTGAACTATTCGTTTTAACATACCCCCACCTCCTTTAAAGAAAATTGTTATATTTCATAAGATTTTATGCAACCTACGAATATCAGAATAAACAAAAACCAACAATAATATACCCGTAATGATATGGTTTTAACCGAAAATCATAGCTGTCTGTCTAAATAATGCTTCTCTTGAAGACGTTTTAAGCCCTTTTTGATTTTTTGGGCTCGTACTTCACCGATACCCTCTACTTCATCTAATTCTTCTGCACTTGCCTCAATAATTCTCGGCAGGACGCCAAATGCTTCCACCACATTTTCCACAATTGGCATCGGAAGGCGCGGTATCTTATTTAGCAGCCTGTATCCTCTAGGCAGAACATAGTCATCAAGATTTGTAGAAGCCGGGTAACCAAGAAGCTTATAAACAATGGAATCATCAAGCAAATCGTAGCTGGACATATCCTGCAGCTCTTTTAAAAGGACAAACGGATCTTTAATTTTTTCCTTCACGTAATCCTTAATAAATAAAGCAGCCTCTTCTTCCATATCAGTAATCAGTTCGATGACCTGCAGCTTAATCAAATGACCTTCTGTTCCCAGCTCCCTGATATACATGTTGATTTCATTTTTGATCCGCAGCACCATTTCATAACGGTGCATCACAGACAGAACATCGCTGAATGTAACGAGTTCCTCAAACTCTAATGCGTTTAGTGCATTAATCGTTTTGTCCAGAATTGTTTTATATTTTTCTAGAGTTTGAATGGCTTGGTTCGCTTTTGTTAAAATAAATCCTATGTCTTTTAGTGTATACTTCATACTTTCCTGATATAACGTTATGACATTTCTTCTCTCAGAAATTGCGATAACGAGACAGCCGGTTTGCTTAGCTACTCTTTCGGCGGTGCGGTGCCGCATTCCTGTTTCTGACGAAGAAATTGTGGCTTCAGGCATCAATTGTGTATTGGCATATAGGATCTTTTGACCAGAATCACTTAAGATAATCGCACCATCCATTTTAGCCAGTTCATATAAATGCGCCGGAGAAAAAGCAGTGTTAATGTGGAAACCGCCATCCACCACTTCTTTTACTTTATCATTATATCCAACAACAATCAGACCGCCTGTATTTGCTCTCAGCACATTTTCTATCCCCGCTCTGAGCGGTGTTCCAGGAGCAACAAACTGCAAAATAGAAGACAGATCTAACTCATGTTTCGCCCCTTTTTTCTCTTTTTCCATCTATTATCCTCCTAATGAAGTACGAAGTGCCTCTGAAACATTTGCTACTCCGATGACCTCAATCCCTTTTGGTTTCGTCCATCCATCCAGATTTGCCGCAGGTATGATCATGCGTTTAAAACCAAGCTTTGCCGCTTCTTTTACACGCTGTTCAATTCTTGATACCCGGCGGACTTCTCCGGTTAATCCCACTTCTCCTATAAAGCAATCTGCAGGATTTGGAGGTGTATCTCTAAAGCTCGATGCGATACTTACCGCTATAGCAAGATCAATCGCAGGTTCATCTAGTTTGACGCCGCCCGCTACCTTCAAATATGCATCCTGATTTTGCAGCAGCAGCCCTACTCTTTTTTCTAATACAGCCATTAACAGTGACACCCTGTTATGATCTATCCCTGTTGCCATGCGCCGCGGATTGCCAAAGCTCGTTGGCGAGATGAGTGCCTGAATTTCAACAAGAATAGGCCTTGTACCTTCCATAGAAGCCGTTATGCTCGACCCCGAAGATCCCGCCGAACGCTCTTCTAAGAAGATCTCTGAAGGATTCAGTACCTCAGTGAGCCCTTCTTCCCGCATTTCAAAAATACCCATTTCGTTTGTAGAACCAAAGCGGTTTTTTACAGCCCGTAAGATTCGGAAAGTATGGTGACGTTCTCCTTCAAAGTATAAAACAGTGTCAACCATATGCTCCAGCAGTCTCGGCCCCGCGATGGACCCTTCTTTCGTTACGTGACCTACAATAAATATCGGAATACCTTTTGTTTTTGCAATTTTCATCAGCGCGGCTGTACATTCTCTTACCTGTGATACACTGCCGGGAGCCGATGTAATATCACTTTGATAAACCGTTTGAATAGAGTCGACAACGACAAACGCTGGATTCATCTCTTCTATAGCAGACGAAATATACTCCATATCGGTTTCGGATAAAACATGCAGTGAGGGATTATTTATGCCCAGACGGTCTGCTCTTAATTTCGTTTGTTTTACCGATTCTTCTCCTGAAATGTATAGAACATGACGCGTTGAACCAGATAGCTGAGCGGATACTTGCAGTAGTAAGGTCGATTTCCCGATACCGGGGTCCCCGCCAATTAAAACAAGTGACCCCTTTACCACTCCGCCGCCGAGCACTCTGTTAAACTCGCCGAGCTGTGTTTTCACCCGAGGTTCTTCTGATGTTTCGATTGATGTTATGGGGGAAGGTTTCTGTACGGTTTGAACAGAATGAGAAAAAGCCGCTCTCCGATTGGCCGGTGCTTTTTTAATCATTTCTTCCACCATTGTATTCCAAGCACCGCAGCCCGGACATTTCCCCATCCATTTTGGAGACTCGTAGCCGCAGGATTGGCAGATGAATTTGGATTTTGTTTTAGCCATAAATAGTGTAAGACCTCTCCCTTGTTCTATTTCTTGATACGAAATTGAGGCATACACTTACATGCTGTATGCCTCATTTTCGTCTTCTATATTAATTCGTTTTAGCAGTCGTTTTTACGACAAATTCGCCATCTTCTACATCAAGAACGATATGGTGCCCTTTATGAATGTTACCTCTGAGCAACTCTTCAGATAAACGATCCTCCACATGTTTTTGAATGGCTCTTCTGAGCGGGCGGGCACCGTATTCAAGGTCTACGCCCTCTTCCGCGACTTTTGCTTTCGCAGCTTCCGTCAATTCAATAGAAAGATCCTGTTCTTTAAGTCGTTTCGTTAATTGATCAGACATCAATGACACGATTTCAGCCAGATGTTTTTTCTCGAGTGAATGGAAGACGATAATTTCATCAATACGGTTGATGAATTCCGGTCTGAACGCACGTTTCAGTTCACCCATCACTTTATCCTTCATGTCTTTATGATTCTGCGTCTCATCCTGAACGTTGAAGCCGACATATTTGTTGCGTTTCAGCTCACTTGCTCCGACGTTTGATGTCATGATCAGAATCGTGTTGCGGAAATCGACTGTACGGCCTTTAGAATCAGTTAATCGTCCGTCTTCAAGAACTTGAAGGAGGATATTGAAGACGTCAGGGTGCGCTTTCTCAATTTCATCAAGAAGCACAACAGAGTATGGTTTTCTTCTTACCTTCTCTGTTAATTGGCCGCCCTCATCGTAACCCACATACCCTGGAGGTGAACCTACAAGTCTAGAAGTCGAGTGTTTTTCCATGTATTCAGACATATCAATTCTGATCATGGCTTCTTCATCACCGAAGATAGACTCAGCAAGTGCCCGTGCAAGCTCTGTTTTACCTACGCCTGTAGGGCCTAAGAAAATGAATGAGCCGATTGGACGTTTAGGATCTTTTAGCCCTGCTCTCGCACGTCTGACCGCTTTAGCAACGGCTACAACAGCTTCATCTTGGCCGATGACACGGGAATGAAGAATACTCTCCATATTAAGAAGCTTATCTGTTTCAGTTTGAGCGATTTTTGAAACAGGCACCCCAGTCCAGCTGGATACAACCATCGCAATATCATCCACAGAAACCTCTGAGTTTTCCTGCCCCTGCTTCTCTTTCCATGATTTTTTCGTATCTTCCACTTGCTCACGCAAACGCTGTTCCGTATCACGCAAGGAAGCGGCTTTTTCAAATTCTTGGCTTTGCACCGCAGCATCCTTCTCTTTACGAACTTCATCAAGTTTCTGTTCAAGCTCTTTTAAATTAGGAGGCGTTGTAAATGAACGCAATCTGACCTTTGAGCCCGCTTCATCGATCAAGTCAATAGCTTTATCGGGAAGGAAACGGTCAGAAATATATCTGTCAGAAAGCTTAACCGCAGCTTCAATGGCTTCATCAGTGATAGAAACGCGGTGGTGAGCTTCATATCGGTCACGCAAGCCTTTTAAGATTTGAATGCTCTCGTCTACCGACGGCTGATCAACCTGGATTGGCTGAAAACGGCGCTCCAGAGCTGCATCTTTTTCAATATATTTACGGTACTCATCAAGAGTTGTCGCACCGATACACTGAAGTTCTCCGCGAGCAAGTGAAGGTTTCAAGATGTTGGATGCGTCAATGGCACCTTCTGCTCCGCCCGCTCCGATTAGTGTATGGAGCTCATCAATGAATAGAATGATGTTTCCTGCCTGACGGATTTCATCCATAACTTTTTTCAAACGATCCTCAAATTCACCACGATATTTTGTACCGGCAACAACTGTTCCCATGTCTAATGTCATAACGCGTTTATCCCGTAAAATTTCGGGAACTTCATTATTAATAATCTGCTGTGCGAGACCTTCTGCGATAGCCGTTTTACCTACGCCCGGTTCCCCAATCAGAACAGGATTATTTTTCGTTCTGCGGCTCAGCACTTCAATAACACGCTGAATTTCTTTGCTTCTGCCGATAACCGGATCAAGGCTGTCTTCCTTTGCAATCGCTGTTAAATCTCTTGCCAGGCTATCTAGTGTTGGCGTATTCGCATTGCTGTTTGTTCCAGCCGCTGATGAACCTGTTTCATTACTTCCAAGAAGCTGAAGCACTTGCTGTCTTGCTTTATTTAAGCTGACTCCGAGATTGTTAAGCACTCTCGCAGCCACACCTTCACCTTCGCGAATAAGACCAAGAAGAATATGCTCTGTTCCCACATAAGAATGGCCGAGTTTTCTGGCCTCATCCATTGATAACTCAATGACTTTTTTAGCTCTCGGAGTATAATGAATCGTTTGAGACATTTCCTGTCCGCGCCCGATTAAGCTCTCAACTTCTTTTTGAATTTTATCTGAACCAAGTCCTAGCGCTTGAAGTGCTTTAGCAGCGATGCCCTCTCCTTCTCGCACCAGTCCTAATAAAATATGTTCAGTGCCGATATTGTTATGACCTAAACGAAGTGCTTCTTCCTGTGCAAGCGCCAGTACCTTTTGAGCCCGTTCTGTAAATCTTCCAAACATCATATCGATTCATCCTCCTGTCTATTCCCATTCATTTCTAAGTGAAGCCGTTCTCTGATAAGAGCCGCTCTTCGTATATCTCTTTCGTTCGGACGCAAAGCGCCTCCCGAGTACTGCTGTAAAAATCCCGGCTGTGTTAAAATCATCAGTTCATTAAGTATATTGCTTGAAAGTCCTTTTATAATGCCTAAGTCTATACCTAACCGAACATCTGAAAGGCACTTTGCAGTTTCTTTCGATTCAATCATCCGGCAATTGGACAAGACTCCATAGGATCGATACACACGATCCTCAAGCTCAATCTTAGAGGTTTGGTAAAGCGCTTCTCGAGCAGATCGTTCCTGTTCAATCAGCTGGGCAGCTACGCTGTTAAGGTCATCGACAATATCCTGCTCCGACTTTCCAAGCGTGATTTGATTTGAAATTTGAAAGATATTTCCTACTGCTTCGCTGCCTTCCCCATAAATTCCTCTAACAACTAAGCCTAATTGATTAATAGCCGGTATAATTCGATTAATTTGCCTAGTTAAAACCAGTGCCGGAAGATGCATCATGACTGAAGCCCTTAGGCCCGTACCTACATTTGTAGGACAGCTGGTTAAGTAACCTCTTTGCTCACTAAATGCATAATCAACCTTTTCCTCAATCCAGTCATCAACTTGGTTTGCGGCTTTCATTGCTTGTGGAAGCTGAAATCCTGGAAAAAGACACTGAATTCTAATGTGGTCCTCCTCATTCAACATGACGCTCACTTCCTCATTTTCAGAAAGCAAACAGCCGCCAAAAGGAGACTCTGTCAAATTAGGGCTGATGAGATGCTTTTCAACAAGCACCCGTTTTTCTAAAGGCTGTGCGTCGTTCATTCTGATTAAAAGGAATTTACCGACACCGGGAATTTCATGTTCTGAAAACTGTTCTTCAAACTGTTGCAAGATGGATGAGGCTTCTTCATTGGAATATCGCGTAGGGAACCGAATATTCTCAAAGTTCCTAGCTAAACGTATGCGGCTGCTGAGTACAATGTCACTTTCAGGGCCTTTCTGCTTCATCCAACTGCTTAATGCGTCCTGAATAAAATGCTTTAGCGACATTACCCCTGTTCCTCCTCACTATCTGTACTTTTGAGTGACTGTTCTAATGAACGAATTTGATCTCTCACATGGGCTGCATTTTCAAATTCTTCTTGGTGTATTAAAGCTTCTAATTCTTTTTTCAGCATTTCGATCTGTCGTCTGACGTGCAGGTTGCCGCCTATACGTTTCGGTATTTTCCCACCATGCACAGTGTTTCCGCTGTGAACTTTGCGTAAGATCGGTGTAATGTTGCTATGAAATGTTTTATAACATTCGGCACAGCCAAATCGGCCGGTTTTTCTAAATTGCTGAAATGTCATTCCGCACTTCGGACAAGCAGATATTTGCTCGGAATGGCTGAACATTTGAGTCCCAGCATTCTGAAATGAAGAATCCATGTTCAGTAAGCCTGATAGTAAATTATGAATAGAGAAACCATGACTTGCACTTATACCATATGAATCGCTGTGTTCTTTTGCACATTGTTCGCAGATGTGAACCTCTTTTTTCTCTCCGTTAACAACCTTTGTAAAGTGAAAAGTGGCTGGTCTCTCATTGCACTCTTGACAAATCAATCTTTTCACCCGCTTATTTTAATTTTAAAGCGGTCAGCATAGCTTTCATCATTCTCGCTCTCAATTCATCACGTTCAGGCAAATCAATGTACAGTACTGAGCGATCCATCACGCTGACCATCATTTTTGCTTCTCTCTCAGAGATCACCTTGTCTTCTAATAGCCTTAAAATAATGTCATCAGAGGCTGCTTGAGACAAATGGGTATTAATTTGAGAAATAATATTATTGATTAGGACAACTTCATTATTCATTTTAATTTTAATGATTCTGATGTAACCGCCGCCCCCGCGTTTGCTCTCAACAATATATCCTCTCTCGCTTGTAAATCTGGTGTTGATGACATAATTTATTTGGGAAGGAACACATTGAAATTTATCTGCAATTTCACTCCGTTTAATTTCTAAAATTTCCTTGCCATTTTGATCTAACACTTGTTTCAAGTACTGTTCAATGATGTCAGAAATATTATGTCCCACTCAACCCCCTCCTTTATTGACTTTGACTATATTTGACTTTAATCTTACTATAAGGTGTTTTTCGAGAATTTTCAACTTTATCGCTCTATCTTAAGTATTTCCATTTTCTAAATCCATAAAACCTGATTATTCACTTAAAATTTCTCTGTGAAGTTATTATATTATATAACTAAATGAAATTTTATGATACCAATAAAGGAGAACGCAAAAAGGACAGCTCATATGAGCTGTCCTTTTATTAATTGCTTGGCGGCGTCCTACTCTCACAGGGGGAAACCCCCGACTACCATCGGCGCTGAAGAGCTTAACTTCCGTGTTCGGCATGGGAACGGGTGTGACCTCTTCGCTATCGCCACCAAACAATTGAGAGT
>NZ_JAJFDG010000014.1:0-55424 GCF_020708615.1 Bacillus sp. LBG-1-113
ATCGAGGACTTAACCTAATTTCTAATGATGTCACACCTGTTATCTAGTTTTGAGAGAACACTCTCAATTGTTTGGTGGCGATAGCGAAGAGGTCACACCCGTTCCCATGCCGAACACGGAAGTTAAGTTCTTCAGCGCCGATGGTAGTCGGGGGTTTCCCCCTGTGAGAGTAGGACGCCGCCAAGCAAGGGTAAAACCCAGCTCTTTGAGCTGGGTTTTTTGTTTGTCCATGTACAAGTGAAATCGAAACTATACAAACACCGACAGCTTATATAGCCCATATACTGATCTCAAGATTCCAAAAGATCTAAATAATGTATACAATATCAGGTTTCAGGAAAGGCTAATTGTACGGAGGTGGGGACGATGGACGAAACGGTTAAACACCATCAAACATGTATAATATGCGAACAAGAGAAAAGCAGAGGGATTCATCTTTATACAAAATTCATATGCTTAGATTGTGAGAGAAAAGTAATTTCTACAGCAACTTCCGATCCTGACTATGCCTTTTATGTCAAGAAACTAAAGAGCATTCATACACCGCCATTATACTCTTAGACCTGAGAAGGTCTTTTTTTGTACCATTTTTCACTTTATATCAAGGCAATGGATACGATAAAAGAACATGAAACTTGTTTAGGGACTGAACGTAGTAGATAATAATGTTAAATATGAAATACTCACAGGAGTCGATGATGTTGATGCATAGAATTCTTCAATTTTTGATATGGAGTTTCACAAGCAGTGCGACTTTTGTTTTCATAGGGTTATTGAGTTTTTTTGGTTTTAACCAAACACTTTTTTTATCTTTTGTATATGGCGTCTCATCAGCAGCTCTCGTATACACAGCGGGTTTGTGGAATTCTAGGCGGTTATTTCTTAAAAGACATGAACTGACGGGAAGAGAATATGCGTACATTAAGAAAAATCTTGAGGAAGCAAGACAAAAAATAATCCGTCTTAGAAAAGCCTTATTTCAAGCGAAAAATATCCAGATGTTTAAGCAAAATGCAGAGATGCTAAAACTTGTGAGAAGGATCTATATGTTAACCAAAAAAGAGCCAAAACGGTTTTATCGGGCTGAGCGTTTCTTTTATCAGACTCTAGATTCTGTTGTGGAACTGACGGAGAAATATGCTTTTCTTTCTTCTCATCCGAAAAAAAACAAAGAACTTTCGATGTCGTTGAGTGAAGCACGTATCACACTTGCTGAATTGACGAAGCGTTTAGAAGAAGATTTAACTCAATTAATGGGCGACGAAATTGGTGAACTGCAATTTGAATTAGATGCAGCGAAGCATTCTTTGAAAAAATAGTGGAAGGGAGCAAGGACGGTGAATAAAGATCGAAGTGACCTTCAAATAGACGGAGTGTTGGCAGACCCTTTTGGAGATATCAAAATACCAAAGGGGGAGGCTGTTGAATCAGAGAAGCAGCCAGTGCGTCTTGTCGATGTTCTGCCCGAAGAAAACAAAGAAAAAGCATACCAGTTGGCTCAACAAATTGATCATAACAACATGAACAGTATTGTCTTGTACGGCTCACAAGCCCAGTCTAAGCTGCTGAATTTTTCTCATACGATGATTGATCATGTTCAAAAGAAGGACGTCGGCGAAATCGGTGAAATCCTTGGTGAACTGATGAAAAAGCTGGAACAAGTAAACCCAGATGAACTGCAGACTAAGAAAAAAGGTTTCTTGGCACGCATGTTTGGGAAAGTGTCTCATTCTCTTCAGGAGGTTCTGTCAAAGTATCAAAAGACCAGTGTGCAGATAGACAGAATCAGTTTAAAACTCGAGCATTCAAAACATGCATTAATCAGTGATAATAAGCTGTTAGAGCAGTTATATGATAAAAACAAAGAATATTTTTCTGCACTGAATGTTTATATTGCTGCTGGTGAATTGAAGCTGGATGAATTAAGAACGAAAACAATTCCTGAACTGAAACGACAGGCCGAATCAAGCGAACATAATCAAATGGCCGTTCAAGAAGTAAACGATTTGATCCAGTTTGCTGACCGATTGGATAAAAGGGTGCATGACTTGCTATTGAGCAGGCAAATTACTATACAAAGCGCTCCGCAAATCAGGTTAATTCAAAATACCAATCAGGCATTAGCTGAAAAAATCCAGTCATCCATTGTAACCGCAATCCCGCTCTGGAAGAACCAAGTAGCGATTGCATTGACACTTTTACGGCAGCGAAACGCTGTGGATGCACAGCAAAAAGTATCCGATACAACCAATGAACTTTTGCTAAAAAACGCGGAGCTTTTAAAAACCAATACGATTGAAACAGTGAAAGCAAATGAACGAGGGCTTGTTGATATTGATACCTTAAAGAAGGTACAGGAAAGCTTAATCAGTACGCTTGAAGAAACGCTGACGATTCAAGAAGAAGGGCGGATCAAACGCCGACAGGCTGAAGAAGAGCTCATGATGATGGAAGGCGATTTGAAGCAAAAGCTGCTCGCGATAAAGGAAAGGTAGTTTACCAGTAAGACTTAGCTTTAAGTTCTGTCATAGGAACGATATAATAAAGAGTAAGAATACACATTCAAAAGGATTGTTTTAATGAACACACCTTTATATCATGCACTGATTCAACATGCGAGAAGGAATTCTCATTCATTTCACGTTCCGGGACATCACAATGGAGATGTCTTTTTTGATGAGGCTAAGACCATATACAACCCGCTTCTTGCAATTGATCTGACTGAGCTATCGGGGCTTGATGATTTGCATCATCCTTCAGGAGTAATTAAGGAAGCCCAAGATCTTGTCAGCCAATTGTATGGAGCGGCAGAAAGTTTTTTTCTTGTAAACGGCACGACTGTCGGCAACTTAGCGATGATTTTATCAGTTTGTGATCCTGGAGATACGATCCTGATCCAAAGAAACTGCCATAAATCTGTCTTTCATGCTGTTGATTTGGCTGGAGCTGAGCCGGTTTATCTCGCACCTGACATTGATGAATTCATGCATGTGCCTACGCATGTTCCGCTTGATACGATAAAAGAAGCTCTAAAGGCATATCCAGATGCGAAGGGACTGTTGCTGACCAATCCGACTTATTATGGACATAGCGCGGATTTGACTGAAATCATTTCAGAGGCCCATCAATACGGGATTCCTGTGCTGGTGGATGAAGCGCATGGCGCGCACTTTGTTTTAGGGGAGCCTTTTCCGGCTTCAGCGTTGCAAATGGGAGCAGATATTGTTGTCCAGTCGGCGCACAAAACGCTGCCTGCCATGACGATGGGGTCTTATTTGCACCTCAATAGCAACAGGATTGAACGAAACAGGGTGGCGGATTACTTGAATCGTTTACAAAGCAGCAGCCCGTCTTATCCGATAATGGCTTCATTGGATCTTGCCCGCGCTTATGTGCAGCATATGATAGAGGAACATAAGCTTTCTGACGTTCTGCAGCATATTCAATCGATTAAACAAACGTTTGATTCACTTGCAAATGCTGAAACGGTTGAACCGGCCAATCAACGGCTTTCCACTGATCCGCTGAAGCTCACCATTCGTTCCAAATGCGGCCATTCAGGTTTTACACTGCAAAAAATATTAGAGCGTGTCAACATTTTCACAGAGCTTGCCGATGAAAATCAGGTTTTGCTTGTTCTCCCTTTGGGAGGAAAACGGAGAATCGATGCGGAAACAATTAAGAACATTGATCATGAGATCGAAAAGACTCCATCTGATCAGATAAATGTTTCAGCAGAATGGGTAGCACAACCTATTACTGTCTTGCCTTATCAAAGAAAGGTTTTAAACACGTTACAGAAAGAATATGTGAATTTCAATGAAGCGGCAGGCCGGCTGAATGCAGAGGATGTTATACCTTATCCGCCGGGAATTCCGATGATTATGGCAGGCGAAAGAATCACAAGAGAAAGCGTGCAAAAGCTCAGCCGCTTGATCAGCATGAAAACGCATGTTCAAGGGAATATGAAAATCAATGAGAAGCAATTACTTGTTTATATAGAAGAGGAGAAATCATGAGCGGTTTATTTATTACATTTGAAGGTCCTGAAGGCGCGGGAAAAACTACTGTATTACAGGAAATGAAAAAGATACTGACAGCAGAGGGCCTTCAGGTTACAGCAACACGGGAACCAGGCGGCATAGATATCGCAGAACAAATTCGAGAAGTTATTCTAAACGAGAACAACACGTTAATGGATCCAAAAACAGAAGCTCTCTTATATGCAGCTGCAAGACGTCAGCATTTAGTTGAAAAAGTAAAACCTGCTTTAGAGCAGGGGAATATTGTACTTTGTGACAGATTCATTGACAGTTCACTCGCATACCAAGGATATGCAAGAGGCCTTGGGATTGATGAAGTTCTATCGATTAACCAATTCGCCATTGGGGATATGATGCCTCATGTCACAATATATTTTTCAATTGATCCGGAAGAGGGCCTGAAGCGTATTGATGCGAACGGCTCTCGGGAGAAAAACCGGCTCGATCTGGAAAAGTTGAGCTTTCATACAAAAGTTCAGGAAGGTTATCGGGAGCTGATGAAGCGTTTTCCAGAAAGATTCCATTCAGTTGATGCCGCTCAATCGAAAGACCTCGTTGTTCAGGACGTTCAAAAGGTTATCAATGAAGCGTTGAAAAAAATTCAATTGTGACCTGTTTCTCATTAGTTGATATAATAATGTAAACGAGATCATTGTTGTTTCCAATCTAAAGGAGGCCTTTACAGATGAAATTAATAGTGGCAGTTGTACAAGATCAGGACAGCAACCGACTTTTGAAAACTTTAACAGATCACAACTTTAGAGTCACAAAGCTTGCGACGACAGGAGGATTTCTTAAATCAGGCAATACAACGTTTATGATTGGTGTCGAGGATATACGCGTCGATAAAGCATTAAGTCTCATTAAAGAAAACGGACAGAAACGTGATCAGATGATTGCTCCTGTATCTCCAATGGGTGGAAATGCTGATTCATATGTCCCTTATCCAGTCGAAGTTGAAGTTGGCGGAGCGACAGTATTTGTCCTTCCAGTCGATGAATTTCATCAATTTTAAGGATTTGAAACTGTGAAAATCAATAAAGATATACGCACATTTATAGATAATAAACAGCTTCCTTCTATGAAAACAGCTGAGATTTCAGCATCTTTTAAAACATCAATGGAGAACCAAAGCAGCAAATTAAAGTTTGATCAGCTGACAAGGCTGTTAACAGACATAGAAGCATTTGGGAAAAGACTGACGAAATCACGAAATTTTAAAGACTTGGCAAGATTTAAAGGGCTTGTGAAACGTTTTGTCAAAGAAGCTGTTGACAGCGGTCTTTCACATGAAACGTCGAAAAGCTTTGATCTTTACGGAAACAGCAGAACACTGGGACTTGTGAAAGAAATAGACGAGAAATTGATAAAGCTTACAGAAGAGATGATGGATCTGGAAAAACCGGCAATTGATTTGCTGGAGCGTATTGGCGAAATAAAAGGTTTATTGATTAACCTTTACACATAGAGAGTGATACAATGGCAATATCCTGGAAGGAAATGACCGAGCTTCAGCCCAGAGTAATGAAGCTTTTATATAATAGTATTGAGAAGGACAGACTATCACACGCTTATTTATTTGAGGGCAAAAAAGGAACAGGCAAGCTGGAGGCCGCAATGCTTCTTGCGAAAAGCTTTTTTTGTCTGGAAGCCGGAGCAGAGCCTTGTGAGAACTGCAGAAATTGTAAGCGGATTGAGTCGGGGAACCACCCTGATCTACATCTGGTACAGCCTGATGGATTATCGATTAAAAAGGCGCAAATTCAAGCGCTGCAAGAAGAGTTTTCTAAAACAGGGCTTGAATCGCATAAAAAGCTGTACATCATATCACATGCAGATCAAATGACGGCTAATGCGGCAAACAGCCTGCTGAAGTTTTTAGAGGAGCCGAACAGAGACACAATAGCCATCCTTATTACTGAGCAGCCTCAAAGGTTATTGGATACCATCATTTCAAGATGCCAAACCCTTCCTTTTCAGCCTTTGCAGCCCAAAGCAATTGAAGACCGACTGATAGAACAGGAGGTTTCGCTTTATATGGCGAGGCTCCTGGCGAACATGACCAACAATGTAGCAGAAGCAGTCGAATTAAGTCGAAATGATGAGTTTGCAGAGTCTAGAGCGAAAGTGATAAAATTGTATGAAGTCTTACACCAGCGGAAAGGACATGCCTTTTTCTTTATTCAAGATCAATGGATGCCCTTTTTCAAAGAAAAAACCCATCAAGAAATGGGTCTTGATATGCTCTTATTGATATATCGCGATGTGTTGTCCATCCAAATAGGAAATGAAGATAAATTGATTTATCAAGACTTATTCCAATCAATAAAACAGCATGCGCTACAATCAACACAACAAAGCGTTACGAACCAGATACTTGCTGTTTTAGAAGCAAAGAAACGGCTTCATTCAAATGTGAATGTGCAGGGACTAATGGAGCACTTGGTGTTAATGTTGCAGGAGGGATAAGCTTGTACAATGTAATTGGCGTCCGCTTTAAGAAAGCGGGTAAAATATATTATTTCGATCCGAATGGATTTCATATAGAACAAGACAGCTGCGTCATTGTAGAAACTGTCAGAGGCGTTGAGTACGGCCAGGTTGTTGTCGCGAATAAACAGGTGGATGAGCATGATGTTGTGCTTCCGCTTCGTAAAGTGATACGCGTGGCTGACGAGCGCGATCTTCTCATTGTAGAAGAAAATAAACAAGAAGCTTTATCAGCATTTGAAATATGCCAAAAGAAAGTAATAGATCACGGTTTGGATATGAAGCTGGTCGATGTGGAGTTTACGTTCGACCGCAATAAAGTGATTTTTTACTTCACTGCTGACGGCCGAGTAGACTTTAGAGAACTTGTAAAGGATTTAGCCTCCATCTTCAAAACAAGGATTGAGCTTCGCCAGATTGGAGTGAGAGATGAGGCAAAAATGCTCGGAGGAATCGGCCCTTGCGGCAGAATGCTTTGCTGTTCAACATTCCTCGGAGATTTTGAACCTGTGTCTATTAAGATGGCGAAGGATCAGAACTTATCTTTAAATCCAACAAAGATTTCTGGTCTTTGCGGACGTCTGATGTGCTGTCTGAAATACGAAAACGATGAGTATGAGACTGCAAAGGAACAGCTTCCGGATATAGGGGAAATGATTACGACAGCAAACGGGCCTGCGAAAGTCGTCGGGCTGAATATTCTGGAACGGGTGCTTCAGGTGGAACTGATGAACCGTGAAAAAGTGATAGAATATACTTGGGAAGAGCTCTTGGAAGAGGGCGTCGTATCCGCACAAACCACAGATTAACGAGGTGTGGAACCTTGGATAAAAAAGAGTTATTTGATACCGTCATTAACTTAGAAGAACAAATCGGCTCGCTTTACCGGCAGCTGGGGGATTTAAAGCAGCATATCGGTGAGATGATTGAAGAAAATCATCATCTACAGCTTGAAAATAAGCATTTGCGTAAACGGCTGGACGATACGACGCAACAGATTGAAAAGTTTAAAGCTGATAAAAAAGAATCAAAAACACAGAAGACAGAGCAAGCTGATATAGGGGAAGGATATGATAATCTGGCACGTCTGTATCAGGAAGGGTTCCATATCTGTAACGTCCACTATGGAAGCGTCAGAAAAGAAGATTGTCTCTTCTGTCTGTCATTCTTAAATAAAAAATAAGGAAAAAGGCTTCCGCATCAGACGGAAGCCTTTTTCAAAGGTTCTGGAAAGGATAAGAAAATGGTTTCATTACATGACGATGAAAGATTAGACTATTTGCTGGCAGAGGACATGAAGATCATACAAAGTCCAACGGTGTTTGCTTTTTCGTTGGACGCTGTGCTTCTCTCCAAATTTGCTTATGTTCCGATTCAAAAAGGAAAGATTGTTGATTTGTGCACTGGCAACGGCATTGTGCCGCTGCTGCTGAGTACAAGGTCAAAAGCCGAAATTCTTGGAGTTGAAATTCAGGAAAGACTGCATGATATGGCTGTCCGTAGTGTGGCGTATAATGAGCTGCAGGATCAAATTCAAATCATACATGATGATCTGAAAAACATGCCTGAAAAGCTGGGGCATAATAGATATGATGTTGTTACCTGCAACCCGCCTTATTTTAAAACACCGAAACAGGCCGAACAAAATTTGAATGAGCACCTCCGTATCGCAAGACATGAAATTCACTGTACATTGGAAGATGTCATTTCTGTCAGCAGTAAAATGCTAAAGCAAGGCGGAAAGGCAGCGCTCGTTCACCGGCCGGGCCGGCTTCTCGAAATTTTTGAATTGATGAAGGCTTATCAAATTGAGCCGAAACGTGTTCAGTTTGTCTATCCGAAACAAGGGAAGGAAGCCAATACCATTTTGGTTGAAGGCATAAAAGGCGGGCGGCCAGATTTGAAAATACTTCCTCCGCTGTTCGTGTATAACGAACAAAATGAATACACAAAAGAAATCAGGACCATTTTATATGGAGACAAATAACCATTTCTTTTATGTTGTACAGTGCAAAGACAACAGTTGGTATGCAGGGTATACCAACGATCTGCAGAAACGGCTGAAAACTCACAACGATGGAAAGGGCGCAAAGTATACAAAAGCGAGACGCCCGGTTGATTTAATTTTTGCTGAGGCATTTGCAACGAAGCGGGAAGCTATGCAGGCGGAATATTACTTTAAAAAACTGACCCGCAGAAAAAAAGAGCATTATATAGAAGAAAAACGGAACAGCAAGGAGGCTGTATATGTTAAGGCGCCAGATGAGCTTTAATGGTAAGTCGGATATGGGGATTCTTTATTTGGTTCCGACACCTATCGGAAATTTAGAGGATATGACGTTTCGAGCGATCGAAACACTGAAATCAGTGGATGCGATCGCTGCAGAGGATACGAGGCAAACAAAAAAGCTTTGCCATGTATATGAAATTGAAACACCGCTTGTCAGTTATCACGAACACAATAAAGAAAGCAGCGGCCACAAAATCATTGAATGGCTGAAGTCCGGGAAGGACATAGCGCTGGTCAGTGATGCTGGGCTGCCGACAATTTCTGATCCGGGAGCGGAAATCGTCAAGGACTTTACAGAAATGGGCGGTTATGTTGTTCCTCTGCCGGGGGCCAATGCCGCATTAACAGCGCTTATCGCTTCAGGAATTGTACCGCAGCCTTTCTTTTTCTACGGATTTCTCAACAGGCAGAAAAAAGAAAAGAAAAAAGAACTCGATGTCCTCAAAAAACGACAAGAAACGATTATTTTTTATGAAGCACCTCACCGATTGAAGGAAACCTTGTCTGTGATGTTAGAGATATTAGGAGACCGGGACATTGCGGTGACGCGTGAACTTACTAAGAAATATGAAGAGTTTATAAGAGGAACGATATCAGAAGTGATAGACTGGGCAAATGAGGATCAGATCCGTGGAGAGTTTTGTCTTGTGGTCGAGGGCAATAACTCTGAGGAACAAGATGAAGAAACACATTGGTGGGAGAACCTCTCTGCAAAAGAGCATGTCGAGCATTACATCTCAAAGGGAGCAACCTCAAAAGAAGCCATTAAAAAAGCGGCCGTAGATCGTAACGTCCCAAAACGTGAAATGTATGATGCATACCATATTCAGCAATAAAAAAAACGTTCTTGTGTCATAACAAGAACGTTTTTTGTGTAAAAAATGATTATTTAAGGTTTTGAAGCTGGTTTTGGATTTCGCTGATGATTTGCTCAGCGCCTTCTTTGCTTAGTACCAATTTGCCGCCGGCAAGTTTAAGGTTATCGTCAGAAACTTCACCAGTTACTTGGCAAGTCATGTTTGGTTTATATTTTTTAAGGATGATTTTTTCATCATCAACATAAATTTCAAGAGCATCTTTTTCTGCGATTCCAAGAGTACGACGCAATTCGATAGGAATCACTACACGTCCTAATTCATCAACTTTACGTACAATACCAGTAGATTTCATAAACATTCTCCTCCCAAGAGATAATTATTGTTTAAGTTATATTTTTCTTCGTCATTATTCGACAAAATCCTTACCTTCATAGCATAACAAGGTTTCCAATAATCGTCAATCCTTTTGTTTACTATTGATTGTAAGATTTAGTTCTTATAGTCAGTAATGGCTTTGAAACTACCGGATTAACAGCATTTTATAATTTTCTAATAAAGCTATTATCCTATGAAAAATCCTTTTAAATCAAGACTTTCGAACCAAGGTTTTTTATACCGTATGATTATATACGACAAAATTCGACATGAACAGACTTTTTTTATTTTTATTAAAGGTTTTTAATTTTAATTATTCTTTTTAGGGGCATACGTATATATCCTTGATCTTAAAGGCTAAGATGGTATCATAGATAAAGGATAAATATAAAAATAGGTAATCATATATGATTTGCACTTTTCGCCGCTCTCGTCCTTTGGGCGGGAGCTTTTTGACATTCTGATTGGGAGGTTTCAAGATGCCGCAAAAAAACAATACATTTTACATTACAACACCGATTTATTATCCGAGCGGAAAATTACATATCGGCCATGCGTATACAACAGTCGCTGGTGACGCAATGGCTCGCTACAAACGATTAAAAGGCTTTGATGTGCGCTATTTAACGGGAACGGATGAGCATGGGCAGAAGATCCAACAAAAAGCTGAACAGGAAAACATTACGCCTCAAGAGTATGTGGATCGCGCAGCGGCAGATATTCAGAAACTGTGGAAACAGCTTGAAATCTCAAACGATGACTTTATCCGCACAACTGAAAAACGGCATAAAGTTGTCATAGAAAAGGTGTTCCAGAAGCTTCTTGAGAACGGGGACATCTATCTTGATGAATACGAGGGCTGGTACAGTATTCCTGATGAAACATTCTACACGGAAACTCAGCTTGTAGATATTGAACGAAATGAAAAGGGTGAGGTTATTGGCGGGAAAAGCCCTGACAGCGGCCACCCTGTCGAATTGATCAAAGAGGAATCCTATTTCTTCCGTATGGGGAAATATGCTGACCGTCTTTTGAAATTCTATGAAGAAAATCCAACCTTCATTCAGCCGGAGTCACGTAAAAACGAGATGATTAACAACTTCATCAAACCCGGCCTTGAGGATTTAGCTGTTTCACGCACCACATTTGACTGGGGTGTGAAGGTGCCGGAAAATCCAAAACATGTTGTATATGTTTGGATTGACGCACTATTCAACTATTTAACAGCACTCGGTTATGATACAGAAAATGATGAGCTTTATCAAAAATATTGGCCAGCCGATGTTCATTTAGTTGGTAAGGAAATTGTGCGGTTCCATACCATTTATTGGCCGATCATGCTAATGGCTCTGGACCTTCCGCTGCCGAAGCAAGTATTTGCGCATGGCTGGCTTTTGATGAAAGATGGAAAAATGTCGAAATCCAAAGGGAATGTTGTTGATCCAGTCACGCTCATCGAACGCTACGGTTTAGACGAGCTTCGTTATTACCTGCTTCGCGAAGTGCCATTTGGATCTGACGGTGTTTTCACGCCGGAAGGTTTTGTTGAACGAATTAACTATGACTTAGCGAATGATTTAGGTAATCTTTTGAATCGTACTGTTGCCATGATCAATAAATACTTTGACGGGCAAATCGGTTCTTATAAAGGTGCCGTAACGGAATTTGACCAGACGCTTTCTTCCGTGGCTGAGGAAACAGTGAAATCTTATGAAAAAGCAATGGAAAAGATGGAATTCTCGGTCGCTCTTTCAACATTATGGCAGTTGATCAGCCGAACTAATAAATACATTGACGAAACGGCTCCATGGGTTCTTGCCAAAGATCCAGAAAAAGAAAATGAACTGCAGTCGGTTATGTATCACCTTGCTGAATCATTGCGTATTTCAGCCGTACTGCTTCAGCCGTTCCTGACAAAAACACCGGTAAAAATGTTTGAGCAGCTGGGCATCACGGATGATGCTTTAAAAGCCTGGGACAGCATTACAGCTTTCGGTCAGCTTAAAGACACAAAAGTACAAAAAGGCGAGCCTTTATTCCCACGTTTAGAAGCAGAAGAAGAAATTGCGTACATTAAAGGGAAAATGCAGGGCTCAGCTCCAGCTAAAGAAGAGAAAAAAGAAGAAGAGCCGCAAGAGGTCGACCGTTTACCTGAAATTACGATTGATCAGTTCATGAATGTAGAACTTCGTGTGGCAGAGGTTATAGAAGCAGAGCCGGTGAAAAAAGCAGATCGTTTACTGAAACTCCAGCTTGACCTTGGCTTTGAGAAACGCCAAGTCGTTTCCGGTATTGCAAAACATTATAAACCTGAACAGCTTATTGGAACAAAACTCGTATGTGTAACAAATCTAAAACCGGTTAAGCTGAGAGGAGAGCTCTCTCAAGGAATGATCCTTGCAGGAGAAGCAGACGGCGTATTAAAAGTCGTATCCATCGATCAGTCCTTACCGAAGGGCACAAGAATTAAATAATGATAAACAAAAGGTGTTTCACGTGTAACAATTCGTCGAACACCTTTTGTGTTTCGACAAGAAAGGAGTTTTTCATTTATGTTATTTGACACACATGCGCATTTAAATGCAGAACAATACAATACAGATCTAGAAGAGGTTATTGAGCGGGCGAAAGCTGAAAAAGTTGACCGGATTGTAGTCGTCGGTTTTGACCGGCCGACCATTACCCGGGCGATGGAAATGATTGAGGAATATGATTTTATATATGCTGCCATCGGCTGGCACCCAGTTGACGCCATTGACATGACTGAGGAAGATTTGGCTTGGATTAAAGAGCTTTCTGCTCATAAAAAAGTGGTAGCCATAGGTGAAATGGGTCTGGATTATCATTGGGATAAATCTCCTAAAGATGTTCAAAAAGAAGTATTTAGAAAACAAATTGCCCTCGCAAAAGAGGTCAATCTCCCTATTATTATCCACAACCGTGATGCAACAGAGGATGTCGTTACCATTTTGAAAGAGGAAGGCGCAGACGAAGTCGGCGGCATCATGCATTGTTTTACGGGCAGTATTGAAGTGGCAAGAGAATGTATGAAGATGAATTTTTATTTGTCATTTGGCGGTCCTGTCACCTTCAAAAATGCGAAGAAACCAAAGGAAGTTGTAAAGGAAATTCCGAATGATAGGCTGCTGATTGAAACTGACTGTCCGTTTCTTACCCCAACTCCTTTTCGAGGTAAAAGAAATGAGCCAAGCTATGTGAAATATGTGGCAGAACAGATTGCTGAATTAAGAGGAACAACCTTTGAAGAAATTGCATCAATTACGACTGAAAATGCAAAAAGACTTTTCCGTATAAACTGACAAAAAACGCTAGCGGGTTTTGTAAGAGCTTGTCCGTTCCGGGGTTTTTCCATAAATGTTCTACATGCTTTCTTCTCCTCATAGGATAGGTTTGTCGACAAGTCTTTCTTCCGTTTCTCGGTGTGTTTCAGGATAATGAAGAAGACACTGAGCTTTTAGGGGAAGGAGAAGGGAGGGTTGACAGCCTTTTAGATACTCTATATAATCTCTCCGAGGAGAAGGAGGCGTTTTTCATCACACAAAAAATGAAAAAGCTGTTTTCCGTAAAGCTTAGCAAAAGCAAAGTCATTCTGGTTGCTGCTTGTTTGCTGCTGGCGGGAGGCGGGACTGCGTACGCAGCTCATGAGCTGACGAAACAATCAGTCTCAGTTTCTATCAACGGCAAAAAGAAAAATATACGCACACATGCAAAAACAGTCGGTGATCTTTTAGAAGCACTTGATATAAAGACAAGAGATGAAGACAAGATCACACCTGCTAAACAGACACAGATAACAGCAGATATGAATGTTGTGTATGAGGCTGCAAAACCTGTGAAGCTTACTTTAAACGGGAAAGAAAAGACATTATGGTCAACAGCAAAAACGGTCGGTGCATTACTGGACGAACAAGATGTTGATGTAAAAGAACACGATCAGATTGATCCCGCAATAGATACAGAAGTTTCGAAAGACATGAAAATTAACATAGAACCTGCGTTCCAAGTCACTGTGAATGATGCAGGGAAAGAAAAGAAGATCTGGACGACTTCGACTACGGTCGCTGACTTTTTAAAACAGCAAAAGATGAACATAAAAGACGAAGATAAAATCAAGCCTGCGTTAGACGAAAAGCTAACGAAAGGAAAGGCTGATATTACAATAACTCGTATCGAAAAGGTCACCGATGTAGTTGAAGAGAAAATAGCGTTTGATGTGAAAAAACAAGAAGACGCTTCTCTTGAAAAAGGGCAAGAAAAGGTCGTCCAAAAAGGAAAAGAAGGCAAGCTCAAAAAACATTATGAAGTCGTAAAGGAAAACGGCGAAGAAGTTTCCAGAGAGCTTGTAAAAGAAGAAACAGCCGAGCAAAGCAAAGATAAAGTGGTTGCGATCGGCACAAAGCAAAGCAGTCCGAAGATTGAAAAGGTCAGTGCTTCCGGCGATTCAAAACCAGTTGTGTCTCGGAGCAATGAATCAACAGGTAAAGTCATGACAGTATCATCTACAGCTTATACGGCAAGCTGCAGCGGATGTTCAGGACATACGGCTACAGGCGTTAATCTGAAAAATAATCCTAATGCAAAAGTCATCGCAGTAGATCCAAATGTCATTCCGCTAGGCTCAAAAGTCCACGTTGAAGGATATGGATACGCCGTTGCTGCTGATACGGGTTCAGCGATTAAAGGGAATAAAATAGACGTCTTTTTCCCTGAGAAATCATCGGCTTACCGATGGGGAAATAAAACAGTCAAAATTAAAATCTTGAATTAATATATACTTATCTATACAGAGGGTTTTGCGCCCTCTGTTTTTTTCGTTATAATAGACGAAGTGTATTTTCTGCTTATTAGACGCTCGACATATGAAAAAGTTTCATCAATATACAAAAGTTTTTATTTTGTCTTGGAGGAAATAATGAAAATTAAAGAGATCATTGTGGTCGAGGGGCGTGACGATACGGCCCGCATCAAATTGGCTGTTGATGCAGACACAATTGAAACAAATGGTTCAGCCATCGGTGATCATGTGATTGAACAAATCCGTTTGGCTCAGGAAACCAGAGGCGTTATCATCTTAACGGACCCGGATTTCCCGGGAGAAAAAATACGCAAAACCATTTCCGAGGCTGTACCCGGCTGTAAGCATGCATTCCTGCCAAAGCACCTTGCGAAACCTAAAAACAAACGGGGAATTGGCGTAGAACACGCATCAATTGAAAGCATCCGGGCATGTTTAGAAAACGTGCATGAAGAAATGGAAGCTCAGCCGAGTGAAATTTCTGCTGAAGACCTGATTCACGCCGGGCTGATTGGCGGATCTGAAGCAAAACGCCGCCGTGAACGTCTTGGTGATCTGCTGAAAATTGGATATACAAATGGCAAACAGCTTCAAAAACGGCTGCAAATGTTTCAAATTAAAAAAAGTGATTTTATGAGTGCGCTCGATACCGTCATGCGGGAGGAACAGGATGAATAAAGATATTGCGACACCGATAAGAACGAAAGAGATACTAAAAAAATACGGTTTTTCTTTTAAAAAGAGTTTGGGGCAGAATTTCTTAATTGATACGAACATTTTAGACAGAATTGTCGACCACGCCGAAGTGACGGAGAAAACCGGTGTCATTGAAATCGGCCCGGGGATCGGGGCTTTGACTGAACAGCTTGCCAAGCGGGCGAAAAAGGTCGTGGCATTTGAAATTGACCAGCGTTTATTGCCGATCCTTAAAGACACGCTCTCCCCATATGACAATGTCACTGTCATTCATCAAGACGTACTTAAGGCTGACGTGAAATCGGTCATTGAAGAGCAGTTTAAAGACTGTGATGAGGTAATGGTTGTAGCCAACCTTCCTTATTATGTGACAACGCCGATTATCATGAAGCTGCTTGAAGAAAACCTCCCGCTGAAAGGGATTGTCGTTATGCTGCAAAAGGAAGTAGCTGAACGTATGGCAGCTGATCCTTCATCTAAGGAGTACGGTTCACTTTCTATTGCTGTGCAATTTTATACAGAAGCCAAAACGGTGATGATCGTTCCGAAAACGGTATTTGTTCCTCAGCCTAATGTAGATTCAGCAGTCATTCGGCTGATTCGCCGCGACGGCCCGGCAGTGGATGTAGAAAACGAAGCCTTTTTCTTTCAGTTAATTAAGGCGAGCTTTGCTCAGCGCCGCAAAACGTTGCTTAATAACTTAGTGAACAATCTGCCTGATGGTAAAGCAAAAAAACCAATGATTGAGCAAGTGCTGGAAGAAACGAATATTGACGGCAAGCGCCGAGGTGAATCCTTGTCTATTGAGGAATTCGCTGCGCTGTCTAACGGATTGTACAAAGCCCTTTTCTAAAAGGGCTTTTTGTTTTCGCACCACATGGACTGCCGCTACATAGGCTAGAGAAGGACCTTAAATTCAATGATAAGAAAAACTTGCACTCAGCGAAAAAAGGCGCTTTTCTCAAGGCTCTTTCTTTCATGATGAGGCTTAGTCTATGTGTGGAGTGAGGAACGTGCAATTTAAAATAGGGGATATGGTAGCCAGAAAATCCTATCAAATGGATGTTTTGTTTCGCATTTTAGCGATAGAACAAACAAGTACAGGGAATTCAATCGCCATTTTGCATGGTGACGAAGTCAGGCTGATTGCTGATGCGGATTTTTCTGATTTGGTGGCTGTGCAAAAAGATGAGCAGCTGATGCGAAAAAAGAAAGATGAGAGCAGAATGAATGAATCACTTGAGCTGCTCCGTCAGGATTATAAGCTGCTGAGAGAGAAACAGGAGTACTATGCAACAAGCCAGTACCAGCATCAGGAGCATTATTTTCATATGCCGGGCAAGGTGCTTCATATGGACGGTGATGAGGCGTATTTGAAAAAATGCCTGAGTGTCTATAAAAAGATCGGTGTGCCGGTTTACGGCATTCATTGTCACGAAAAGAAAATGTCTGCTTCTATAGAAGAATTGCTCGACAAATATCGACCTGACATCCTAGTGATTACCGGTCATGATGCATACTCCAAGCAAAAGGGTGGCATTGATGATTTGAGCGCATACAGACATTCGAAACACTTTGTCGAAACCGTTCAGAAAGCCCGAAAAAAAATCCCTCACTTAGATCAGCTAGTTATTTTTGCGGGGGCTTGCCAATCCCATTTTGAATCACTTATAAGAGCGGGAGCCAATTTCGCGAGTTCTCCTTCAAGAGTAAACATTCATGCTCTTGATCCTGTATATATCGTGGCGAAAATCAGCTTTACGCCTTTTATGGAAAGAGTCAACGTATGGGAAGTGCTCCGGAATACACTGACAAGAGAGAAAGGACTTGGAGGCATTGAAACAAGAGGAGTATTGAGGGTCGGAATGCCTTATAAGTCCAATTAGCCCCGGATAGATGATTTATTCGGGGTTTTTATTTTACATAATGATACATAATTTACCGAAACTTGCGGAAAATATTTGAGGAATCATAGAATTTTGTCAAAATAATTTTGTTGACAACGTCTTATTAACGTTGATATAATTTAAATTTTATTTGACAAAAATAGGCTCGTGTTGTACAATAAATGTAGTGAGGTGGATGCAATGGCGAAGACGTTGTCCGATATTAAAAGGTCGCTTGATGGGAATTTAGGTAGAAGGCTGACGTTAAAAGCAAACGGTGGCCGCCGAAAAACGATTGAGCGTTCGGGCATTTTAGCTGAGACGTACCCTGCTGTTTTTGTGATACAACTAGATCAAGACGAGAACTCGTTTGAAAGAGTTTCATACAGTTATGCTGATATTTTGACTGAGACTGTTGAACTGACATTTAATGATGACGCAGCAAGCTCAGTAGCATTTTAACGGGCAGTGAACTTTTTGTTTACTGCTTTTTGTTTTGACTTTTTTTGATTTCCATTAATTCTCTCGATACTTTCACTGTCATTAAACAAAAGATAAAAACGGTCACATTTTATCGTGACGTGCACGAATCGTTATCATCTCTAAAAAAGGGGTTGTTTCGTTTGGGCAGACGTCGTGGAGTTATGTCAGATGAGTTTAAATATGAGCTGGCTAAGGACCTTGGTTTTTACGACACTGTAAAAAATGAAGGTTGGGGAGGCATTCGTGCCCGCGATGCCGGTAACATGGTAAAACGGGCAATTGAAATCGCCGAACAGCAGATGGCTCAGAATCAGAATAACCGATAAGGAATGTGACCCGGGGGACGTATGGTTCCCCGGTTTTTGATTTTGGTTTGTAAATACATAATAGCTCCAATATGGATAAGTTCATCTCGCACTTCAAATGTGATACAATGTTCATACTTATGTTTAGATGGAGAAGTAGGTGAAAGCTATGCGTATTTTAGAAAAAGCGCCAGCCAAGATTAATCTGTCACTTGACGTTACCCGAAAACGCCCGGATGGTTATCATGAAGTCGAAATGATTATGACGACAATTGATTTAGCGGATCGGATTGAATTGACGGAGCTGGCAGAAGATGTAGTAAGGGTTTCATCCCACAACCGCTTTGTGCCCGATGATCAGAGAAACTTAGCTTATCAGGCTGCCAAGCTCGTCAAAGACAGATACAACGTGAAAAAAGGAGTTTCCATCATGATCACGAAGGTGATTCCCGTGGCTGCGGGCCTTGCCGGCGGAAGCAGTGATGCGGCCGCAACGCTCAGAGGACTGAACAGACTGTGGAATTTAAATCTTTCTGCAGAAACGCTGGCGGAGCTGGGAGCGGAAATTGGCTCAGACGTCTCGTTTTGCGTCTATGGCGGAACTGCGCTTGCCACTGGACGCGGTGAAAAGATTAAACACATCAGCCCGCCTCCGCATTGCTGGGTCATTTTGGCGAAACCAACAATTGGAGTTTCTACGGCCGAGGTCTACAGACAGCTAAAGCTTGATGAGGTGGAACACCCGGATGTAAACGGTATGATTGACGCGATTGAGGAAAAGAGCTTTCAAAACATGTGCAGACGTTTGGGGAATGTGCTTGAGTCTGTAACGCTTGATATGCATCCAGAAGTCGCGATGATCAAAAACCAGATGAAACGCTTTGGCGCAGATGCCGTGTTAATGAGCGGAAGCGGTCCGACTGTGTTTGGACTGGTTCAATATGAGTCTAAGGTACAGAGGATTTATAACGGGTTAAGAGGCTTCTGCGATCAGGTATATGCAGTGAGAATGATCGGCGAACAGAACGCTCTTGATTAAATCCGTATGTTAAGTTATATTGATCTTAAAATATTCGGATTTTGGGGGTAAGTTCATGAAGTTTCGTCGCAGCGGCAGATTGGTGGACTTAACAAATTATTTGTTAACCCATCCGCACGAGTTAATACCGTTAACCTTTTTTTCTGAGCGGTATGAATCTGCAAAATCATCGATCAGTGAAGATTTAACAATTATAAAGCAAACCTTTGAGCAGCAAGGGATCGGTACTTTGCTTACTGTTCCCGGTGCTGCCGGAGGTGTCAAATATATTCCGAAAATGAAGCAGGCTGAAGCTGAAGAATTCGTTCAGACACTTGGACAGTCATTGGCAAATCCTGAGCGTATCCTTCCGGGCGGTTATGTGTATTTAACGGATATCTTAGGAAAGCCATCTGTACTCTCCAAGGTTGGAAAGCTGTTTGCTTCTGTATTTGCGGACCGCGAAATTGACGTTGTCATGACCGTTGCCACGAAAGGCATCCCTCTCGCGTATGCAGCTGCGAGTTATCTGAATGTGCCTGTCGTCATTGTGCGCAAGGATAACAAGGTAACTGAGGGCTCCACGGTCAGCATTAATTACGTGTCAGGCTCCTCAAACCGCATTCAAACGATGTCACTTGCAAAAAGAAGCATGAAGACGGGTTCAAACGTACTCATTATTGATGACTTTATGAAAGCAGGCGGCACAATTAATGGTATGATTAGCCTGTTGGATGAGTTTAATGCGAATGTAGCGGGGATCGGCGTCTTGGTCGAAGCCGAAGGAGTAAATGAACGTCTTGTTGATGAGTATATGTCACTTCTAACTCTTTCAACGATCAACATGAAAGATAAGTCCATTGAAATCCAGAATGGCAATTTTCTGCGTTTTTTTAAAGACAATCTTTTGAAGAATGGAGAGACAGAATTATGACAAAAGCAGTCCACACAAAACATGCCCCAGCGGCAATCGGACCTTACTCACAAGGGATCATCGTCAATAATATGTTTTACAGCTCAGGCCAAATTCCTTTGACGCCTTCAGGTGAAATGGTGAACGGTGATATTAAGGAGCAGACGCATCAAGTGTTCAGCAACTTAAAAGCGGTGTTGGAAGAAGCAGGTGCTTCTTTTGAAACAGTTGTAAAGGCAACTGTATTTATCGCGGACATGGAACAGTTTGCGGAAGTGAACGAAGTGTACGGGCAATATTTTGACACGCACAAACCGGCGAGATCTTGCGTTGAAGTTGCGAGACTTCCAAAGGATGCATTAGTCGAAATCGAAGTGATTGCGTTAGTAAAATAATAAGAAAAGTGATTCTGGGTTTGCTCGGAATCACTTTTTTATTTACCTTATGCCTGAAATAAAAGCGTTATGACCTAATTGTGTATTTATATCCTAATTTTTCAAAAAATATTTTAAAAAACAGCAGGAATTCAGAAAAAATCGTGGAATTGATACACTAATGCTTTTATATAGGGAAAAGGTGGTGAACTACTGTGGAAGTTACTGACGTAAGATTACGCCGCGTGAATACCGATGGTCGCATGAGAGCGATTGCATCCATCACGCTGGATCACGAATTTGTTGTACATGATATTCGTGTGATTGATGGAAACAATGGTCTTTTCGTTGCGATGCCGAGTAAACGCACCCCTGATGGAGAGTTCCGCGATATTGCTCATCCTATTAATTCAAGCACGCGTGGAAAGATTCAAGATGCCGTGTTAAATGAGTATCATCGTCTGGGTGACACTGAAGCATTAGAATTCGAAGAAGCTGGAGCTTCTTAAAAAATAACCAAAAAGCAAGGACTGCTGATGGGGCTGAGACAAGCCTTTTTCCGGCAGTCCTTTTTTAATTCTGATTTTTCAAACTAAAATGCACCAATAGAAAATTCTTGCACTTCATGAAGTCTCCTTGAAATCAACTGATATTTAGGATATATTTTTCTATGGATAAAAGGGATATTGGAGGCCATTAAATGGATAAGCGGTTTGCAGTTGTTTTAGCGGCTGGACAAGGAACGAGAATGAAATCAAAGCTTTACAAAGTCCTTCATCCAGTTTGTGGTAAGCCTATGGTAGAGCACGTCGTAGACGAAGCTTTAAAGCTCTCTTTAACGAAGCTTGTCACGATTGTCGGACATGGTGCGGAAGAAGTGAAAAAGCAGCTTGGGGATAAAAGCGAGTATGCGCTTCAAGCAGAACAGCTTGGCACTGCTCATGCTGTAAAACAGGCACAGCCATTTCTTGCTGACGAAAAAGGTGTAACGATTGTCATTTGCGGAGATACGCCGCTTTTAACAGCGGAGACAATGGAAGCTATGCTGAAAGAACATACACAAAAAGAAGCAAAAGCTACAATCTTGACTGCTGTTGCAGAAGATCCGACTGGATACGGCCGAATCATTCGCGGCGAGAGCGGAGCGGTTCAAAAAATCGTGGAGCACAAGGACGCTTCAGAAGAAGAACGTCTTGTGACTGAAATTAATACTGGAACGTATTGTTTTGATAATGAAGCTCTATTCCGGGCCATAGACCTTGTATCGAACGATAATGTTCAAGGCGAGTATTATTTACCGGATGTGATAGAGATCCTCAAAAATGAAGGCGAAACTGTTGCCGCTTACCAGACTGGTAACTTCCAAGAAACGCTCGGAGTTAATGATAGAGTTGCTCTTTCTCAGGCTGAATTGTTTATGAAAGAGCGGATTAATAAACGGCATATGCAAAATGGTGTTACGCTGATTGACCCGATGAATACGTATATTTCTCCTGAAGCTGTCATCGGAAGCGATACTGTGATTTATCCTGGAACTGTGATTAAAGGTGAGGTGCAAATCGGAGAAGATACGATTATCGGCCCTCATACTGAGATTATGAATAGTTCCATTGGAAGCCGTACTGTGATTAAACAATCGGTAGTCAACAACAGTAAAGTGGGGAATGATGTAAACATAGGACCTTTTGCTCACATCAGACCTGATTCTGTCATCGGGAATGAAGTGAAGATCGGGAATTTTGTTGAAATCAAAAAGACGCAATTCGGAGACCGAAGCAAGGCTTCTCATTTAAGCTATGTCGGGGATGCCGAGGTAGGTACAGACGTCAACTTGGGCTGCGGTTCAATTACTGTTAATTATGATGGAAAGAACAAATATTTAACGAAAATTGAAGACGGCGCATTTATCGGCTGCAACTCCAATTTGGTTGCCCCTGTCACAGTCGGAGAAGGCGCTTATGTAGCGGCAGGCTCAACTGTTACTGAAGATGTACCTGGAAAAGCACTTGCTATCGCCAGAGCGAGACAAGTAAATAAAGACGATTATGTGAAAAAAATTCATAAAAAATAATCCTAAATTCGGAGGTTTATCCATGTCTAATCAATACGGAGATAAGAATTTAAAGATTTTTTCTTTGAATTCTAATCCAGAGCTTGCAAAAGAAATCGCAGATATAGTTGGAGTTCAATTAGGGAAGTGTTCTGTCACAAGATTTAGTGATGGGGAAGTCCAAATTAATATCGAAGAAAGTATTCGCGGATGTGACTGTTACATCATCCAGTCTACAAGTGACCCCGTTAACGAGCATATTATGGAACTGTTGATTATGGTAGATGCGTTGAAACGCGCTTCAGCAAAAACCATTAACATTGTGATTCCTTACTACGGTTATGCGCGTCAAGACAGAAAAGCTAGATCCCGTGAGCCAATCACAGCAAAACTTTTCGCAAACCTGCTTGAGACTGCCGGTGCGACTCGTGTCATCGCGCTTGATCTGCATGCACCGCAAATTCAAGGATTCTTTGATATACCGATTGACCACTTAATGGGTGTTCCGATTTTAGGAGAATATTTTGAAGGCAAAAACCTTGAAGATATCGTCATTGTTTCACCAGACCACGGCGGTGTGACACGCGCCCGCAAGCTGGCTGACAGACTAAAAGCGCCGATTGCGATCATTGATAAGCGCCGTCCGAGACCGAATGTGGCAGAAGTCATGAATATTGTCGGTAATATCGAAGGGAAGATCGCTATTCTTATCGATGATATCATCGATACAGCCGGCACCATTACACTTGCAGCTAATGCGCTTGTTGAAAACGGAGCAAAAGAAGTATACGCATGCTGTACACATCCGGTACTATCAGGACCTGCTGTAGAACGAATTAATAACTCAACAATTAAAGAGCTTGTTGTGACAAACAGCATCAAGCTTCCTGAAGAAAAGAAAATTGAACGGTTTAAGCAGCTTTCAGTCGGACCGCTTCTGGCTGAAGCGATTATTCGCGTTCATGAGCAGCAATCTGTCAGCTACCTGTTCAGCTAAACCGATGTTTTAAAAGGTTTAAACCTTTATCGTTTTGGGTATTGTTTCTAATAAGACAATAAAACGATAATAGGATGGTGCTGAATATGGCAACGTTAACGGCAAAAGAAAGAACAGGTTTCACCCGTTCGTCTCTTCGGGATATCCGTACTTCAGGTCATGTTCCAGGTATCATATATGGAAAAGACACGGAAAACAAACCGGTATCCTTAGACAGTGTGGAACTTATTAAAACACTGAGGGATGAAGGCAAGAATACAGTCCTTACTCTTGACGTCAACGGAGAGAAGCACGCTGTCATGGTAACAGAGCTGCAAACGGACCCGCTGAAAAATGAGGTCACTCATGCTGACTTCCAAGTCGTTAATATGAGTGAGGAAATTGAAGTGGAAGTGCCGATTCATCTGACTGGAGAAGCAATTGGAGTGAAAAATGGAGGCGTATTGCAGCAGCCGCTTTACGCTCTTACTGTGAAGGCTAAGCCAAAAGCAATTCCGCAATCAATCGAGGCAGACATTTCCGGTCTTGATGTAAATGATGTACTCACGATTGAGGACTTGCCTGCTGGCGGTGACTACTCCTTTAATCACGAATCAGATGAGGTTGTGGCTTCCATTCTTCCTCCGCAGCAGCAGGATGCTGCAGAAACAGACGCTGAGGAAACTGCCGATGCTCAGCCTGAAGGTGAAAACAAAGATCAATAATAGCTTAAGGCGTAACCCTCCCGCGGTTACGTCTTTTGTGCTAGAATGAGAAGAATTATAGCCCGTATTAGAGCGGGAGCTTATGTGACTAAGGGAGGATTTTCCATGCTTGTAATTGCCGGTCTCGGAAACCCGGGAAAGAACTATGAAAATACACGGCATAATGTCGGATTTATGGCAATAGACCAGCTTTCGAAGGAATGGAATATTGAGCTGAACCAGAGCAAATTTAACGGATTATATGGAACCGGATTTGTTTCCGGCAAAAAGGTTCTACTTGTTAAACCGCTTACATATATGAATTTATCAGGAGAATGTTTGCGGCCTTTAATGGATTATTATGATGTAGACAACGAAGATTTAAAAGTTATTTACGATGACCTTGATCTGCCGACTGGCAAGATCCGTCTAAGAACGAAAGGCAGTGCGGGCGGGCATAATGGAATCAAATCACTGATCCAGCATCTCGGAACGCCTGAGTTTGATCGCATCCGCATCGGAATCGGGCGGCCTGTGAACGGGATGAAGGTGGTTGATTATGTTTTAGGCGCTTTTTCAAAGGATGAAACACCAGCAATTGAAGAAGCAATTGAAAGGTCCGTTAAGGCTTGTGAGGCTTCTCTCAGCAAACCGTTTTTAGAGGTTATGAACGAATTCAACGCGAAGGTATAAAATACATAATCAGAGTCCATACTACACCAAAATGACTTTTTCATCAGGAGGGTCCCTTGTATGGCTTTGCATTATTATTGTCGTCATTGCGGAGTAAAAGTTGGAAGTCTGGAATCTTCCATGGTATCGACAAATTCACTTGGGTTTCACCACTTAACAAACGAGGAAAGAAACGATATGATTTCATATAAAGACAATGGAGATGTCCATGTTCATACCATATGTGAAGATTGCCAAGAGGCACTTGAACGAAATCCGCATTACCACGAACATCACACATTTATTCAATAAAAAGCTTTGGTGTAGACACTAGACCAAAGCGTTTTTCTGTTCTTACAGAAAACAGAGAGGAGGGGCCATATGGACAACATTCAAACCTTTATTAAAGAAAGCGATGACTTCAAATCCATCGTCAACGGTTTAAACGAGGGGCTGAAGGAGCAGCTGCTCGCGGGTCTTTCAGGTTCCGCGCGTTCTGTTTTTACTTCTGCTTTGGCTAATGAAACGAATAAGCCTATCTTTCTAATCACCCATAATTTATACCAAGCTCAAAAAGTAACGGATGACCTGACTTCACTTCTTGAGGATCGGTCTGTCCTTCTGTACCCCGTCAATGAACTCATATCATCAGAAATCGCGGTGGCTAGCCCTGAACTGCGGGCGCAGCGCTTAGATGTCATTAATAGATTAACAAACGGAGAAACGCCTATAGTTGTTGCTCCGGTGGCGGCTGTCAGAAGAATGCTGCCGCCGGTAGAGGTGTGGAAAAACAGCCAAATGCTCATTCAGGTGGGTCATGATATCGAACCGGATCAGCTGGCATCCCGACTGGTAGAGGTGGGATACGAGCGGTCTGATATGGTTTCTGCACCCGGTGAATTCAGTATTCGCGGCGGAATTATCGACATTTATCCGCTGACCTCTGAGCATCCGGTCAGAATCGAATTATTCGACACCGAGGTTGATTCCATCCGCAGCTTTAACTCCGATGATCAGCGGTCAATTGAGACCTTGACCTCTATCCGTATCGGTCCGGCAAAGGAACTGATTATCAGAACTGAAGAAAAAGCACGTGCAATAGAGAAGATGGATAAAGGTCTTGCCGATAGCTTGAAAAAATTAAAGCTCGACAAGCAAAAAGAAATCCTGCATATGAATATTTCTCATGATAAAGAGCGTTTATCTGAAGGCCAGACAGATCAAGAACTGGTGAAGTATCTCTCATATTTCTATGAAAAGCCCGCTAGTTTACTAGATTATACACCTGATAACACACTTCTGATTTTGGATGAGGTCAGCCGGATTCATGAGATGGAAGATCAGCTGCAGAAAGAAGAAGCGGAGTTCATAACAAACCTTCTCGAGGAAGGGAAGATTTTGCATGACCTCAGTTTGTCATTCAGCTTCCAAAAAATAGTGGCTGAGCAAAAACGGCCTCTGCTGTACTATTCTTTGTTTTTGCGGCACGTACAGCATACGAGTCCGCAAAATATCGTCAATGTGTCAAGCAGACAAATGCAGAGTTTTCATGGCCAAATGAACGTACTTTCGGGTGAAATGGAGCGCTTTAAAAAATCAAATTTCACCGTTGTATTCTTAGGAGCAAACAAGGAACGTACACAAAAATTATCATCTGTTCTGGCTGATTATGAAATCGAAGCTGCCGTGACGGACAGCAAAAAAGCGCTTGTTCAGGGACAGGTTTATATCATGGAGGGCGAGCTTCAATCAGGATTTGAGCTGCCGTTAATGAAGCTTGCTGTCATTACTGAAGAGGAATTATTTAAAAACCGCGTGAAAAAGAAGCCTCGAAAACAGAAACTTACGAATGCAGAGCGCATCAAAAGCTATTCTGAGCTTCAAATCGGTGATTATGTCGTTCATATTAATCACGGGATCGGAAAGTATTTAGGGATCGAAACCCTTGAAATCAATGGAATTCACAAAGACTATTTGAACATTCACTATCAGGGAAGCGACAAGCTTTATGTGCCGGTTGAACAAATTGACCAGGTACAGAAGTATGTCGGCTCTGAAGGAAAAGAACCGAAGCTGTATAAATTAGGCGGCAGCGAATGGAAGCGGGTTAAGAAAAAAGTAGAAACATCGGTTCAAGACATCGCTGATGATTTAATTAAATTGTATGCCGAAAGGGAAGCGAGCAAGGGCTACGCGTTTTCTCCTGATCATGAAATGCAGCGTGAATTTGAATCGGCGTTTCCTTATCAAGAGACGGAAGATCAGCTCCGCTCTATTCACGAAATCAAAAAAGACATGGAAAGAGAGCGGCCGATGGATCGCCTGCTTTGCGGAGACGTAGGTTACGGTAAAACAGAGGTTGCCATCCGTGCGGCGTTTAAGGCAATTGCTGATGGAAAACAGGTCGCACTGCTTGTCCCGACAACCATTTTGGCTCAGCAGCACTATGAGACCATTACAGAGCGCTTTCAGGACTACCCGATGAATATCGGCCTGCTTAGCCGATTCAGAACAAGAAAAGAAGCAAACGAAACGATTAAAGGATTGAAAAACGGAACAGTTGATATCGTCATCGGGACGCACCGATTGTTATCAAAAGATGTTGTTTATAAAGACTTAGGGCTGCTCATCATTGATGAGGAGCAGCGTTTTGGGGTCACCCATAAAGAAAAGATCAAACAGATTAAAGCCAATGTGGATGTATTAACATTAACAGCGACGCCAATTCCCCGTACGCTGCATATGTCTATGCTTGGCGTAAGGGATCTCTCGGTGATCGAGACGCCGCCGGAAAACCGCTTCCCTGTACAGACGTATGTTGTGGAATACAATGGTGCCCTTGTCAGAGAGGCAATTGAGCGCGAGCTTGCGCGCGGAGGCCAAGTCTATTTCTTATACAACAGGGTAGAGGATATCGAACGGAAAGCCGATGAGATTTCAATGCTTGTCCCTGACGCAAAGGTTGCGTATGCACACGGAAAAATGACAGAAAATGAATTAGAAGCTGTCATGCTGAGCTTCCTGGAAGGGGAATCAGACGTTCTCGTCAGCACAACAATTATTGAAACGGGTGTAGATATTCCAAACGTGAATACGCTGATCGTGTTTGACGCCGACAAGATGGGTCTTTCTCAGCTTTATCAGCTGCGGGGACGTGTCGGCCGTTCTAACCGTGTAGCGTATGCGTATTTCACGTATCGCAGGGATAAAGTGCTTACTGAAGTAGCTGAAAAAAGGCTGCAGGCGATTAAAGAATTTACGGAACTGGGATCTGGTTTTAAAATCGCGATGCGCGACTTAACGATTCGCGGAGCCGGAAACCTTCTTGGCGCTCAGCAGCACGGCTTTATCGATTCGGTCGGATTTGACCTCTACTCGCAAATGCTGAAGGAGGCCATTGAAGAGCGGAAAGGCGATACAGCGAAAACGGAGCAATTTGAAACAGAAATTGATCTTGAGCTTGATGCGTACATTCCGGAAACCTACATTCAAGACGGCAAACAGAAAATTGATATGTATAAACGCTTCAGATCTGTGGCTGCAATCGACGAAAAAAATGAACTCCAAGATGAGATGATTGACAGATTTGGGAATTATCCAAAAGAAGTTGAATACTTGTTTACCGTAGCAGAAATGAAGGTCTATGCGAGAAATGAACGGGTCGAATTGATTAAGCAAGATAAAGATGCAGTCAGGATGACCATTTCTGAAGAGGCTAGTGCTGATATTGACGGCCAGAAACTGTTTGAGCTTGGCAACAAATACGGCAGACAAATCGGACTGGGAATGGAAGGGAAAAAGCTCAAAATTTCCGTTCAAACGAAAGGCAAGAGTACGGATGAGTGGCTCGAAACCGTGCTGGGCATGCTGAAGGGCCTTAAAGATGTGAAAAAACAAACCATTTCATCAACGTAAATTTTGTTACTCTCTGGTGTATATTACATTTGATGTGACGGATACTAATTTCAAGCGAGGCGGAAGGTACATAAAGTAACTGCTTTAGGTCTTTCCCACATTGTATATACCATCAAATGAAAGAGAGGCACCAGAGATGAAAGCAACCGGTATCGTACGTCGTATTGATGACTTAGGACGGGTAGTGATTCCTAAAGAAATTCGCAGAACGCTGAGGATCAGGGAAGGAGATCCGCTTGAGATTTTTGTAGATCGTGACGGAGAAGTCATTTTGAAAAAATACTCTCCGATAAGTGAGCTTGGAGACTTTGCAAAGGAGTATGCAGACGCGCTTTATGACAGTCTTGGCCATTCAGTGCTTATCTGTGACAGAGATGTCTACATTGCCGTCTCCGGAAGTTCCAAAAAAGACTACTTAAACAAGCCGATCAGCGAAATGCTGGAAAGAACAATGGATCAGAGAAGTTCTGTGCTTGAGAGTGATACAAAATCCGTGCAGCTTGTAAATGGCATAGATGAAGATATGAGTTCGTATACTGTCGGCCCGATTGTCGCGAATGGCGACCCGATAGGTGCTGTCGTGATTTTTTCAAAGGATCAGACGATGGGCGAAGTTGAGCATAAAGCCGTTGAAACAGCAGCTGGGTTTTTGGCTCGTCAAATGGAACAGTAGGTCTTATTACAATTATCAAAATAGGTATAGAAAGAACAGCTCTCCTTGGGATGCTGTTCTTTTTTGTGCAGGCCGAAAAAGGATTCCAAGGGTTGGGATATGGTATAATAACCACGTTTTTATGTGTACCAAGGCCATTGCAAACTTTGCATTGCCCCTGACGTTGGGAAGGAGCTTTTGGATGGATGATTCAATACGCGTCAAACGGCATTGGATGTGGCAGGGGGCTTTTGTTTTAATTCTGGCAGGCGTTATTTCAAAAATATTGAGCGCCGTTTACAGAGTCCCTTTTCAAAACATTGTCGGCGATGTTGGATTTTATATATATCAGCAGGTATACCCTTTTCTTGGTATTGCCGTCATGCTTTCAACATCAGGATTTCCCGTGATTATTTCTAAACTGATGAATGATTATAGTGAAAAAAGCCATAACACCATAATGAAAATGTCATCGCTGGTTTTATCGGTAATAGGCGGTCTTTTATTTCTGTGTTTATATATGGGGGCTGTTCCGATTGCCCTGTTTATGGGTGATTCTCATCTCGCCCAGTTAATTCAAGTAACTGCATATGCGTTTCTTCTGTTTCCATTTGTCGCGTTGCTCAGAGGCGTTTTTCAAGGGAGACACGACATGCTCCCATCCGCTTTATCGCAAATTATGGAACAGTTTCTGCGGGTGGCGGTGCTCTTAGGGTTATCTTTTTGGCTCATCAAAAAAGGTGCCTCGCTTTATACTGCGGGAGCGGCAGCTGCTTCTGGTTCTCTTGCCGGGAGTTTGATTGCACTTATCATCCTCGTCTTTTTTTGGTTCAAAACGAAAAAGCCTGAAAAAGCGGAAATAGAAAAAGAAAATCACATTACAACAAATCAATTAATTAAGAAACTGCTTTTATATTCAGTAACGATCTGTGTAAGCAGCCTGTTGCTTTTGTTTATCCAGCTTGTCGATGCACTGAATTTATATTCTTTGCTGTCTGGCGGTGAGGTGAGTGAAGAAGCAAAGCGGCTGAAAGGAATTTATGACCGGGGGCAGCCTCTGTTGCAACTCGGTTCTGTTTTCGCAATGAGCATCGGGACCTCACTCGTACCGTTGATTTCAAAGGCGGTAAAGGAGAATCAGTTGCAGGTGATGAAACAAAAAGTGACGTCTTCCTTAAAGCTGTGTCTTGCGATAGGCGTTGCGGCGTCTACTGGCCTCATCTGCATCCTCAAGCCGGTCAACATTATGCTGTTTCAAGATGGCGAAGGAACAGCTGCGTTGCAGATATTTAGCTCCTCCATTTTGTTTGCGTCTTTGGCGGTAACGGCTGCCGCTGTCTTACAGGGAGCGGGAAACACGGTGTTCCCTGCAATAGCAGTAGGCGTAGGTGTGGCTGTGAAATGGGTGTTAAATACCTTTTTGGTTCCGCACTATGGAATTGAAGGGGCGGCATTTGCAACAGCGGCTTCTTTTGCAACTGTCGCAGGCCTCAATCTCTATCGCTTGCGGCAAAAAGAATGGATGGACAAGCTAAAGAGCACTATGCTTCCGATTATTGGATCCGCTATATTAATGTCGGCTGTCTTGCTTGCTTATTTACGCCTTTGGTCTTTTCTGTTTGATGCGGAAGGAAGAGGATATGCGGCAGTTGAAAGTGTTTCGGCTGTCGCCATTGGAGGCGCGGTGTTTATTTATTGTATGATGAAGTTGGGAATATTTACGAATGAAGAGCTTAACAGTGTGCCTTTTGGCAGCAAGTTAAGCAAACTCACCAGAAGGAGAGAACAAAATGGCAGGTAATATTACAGTCGTCGGCCTTGGCGCCGGAGACATGGACCAGTTGACAATTGGCATACATAAGCTGCTGACAAAGGCGGACACTCTGTTTGTCAGAACCAAAGACCATCCTTTAATTCAAGAGCTAGAAAGCGAAACGCAGAACATTCGTTATTTTGATGATATATATGAGAAACACGACCAGTTTGATGCGGTATACGAGGAAATTACTGATATTCTCTTTGAAGAAGCGAAGCATCAGGACGTTGTTTATGCTGTTCCGGGGCATCCATTTGTAGCAGAAAAAACAGTACAGCTGCTGACGGAGCGGCAGGAAGAAAAAAACATTCAGGTGAAAGTCGCGGGAGGACAAAGCTTTCTTGATGCCACTTTTAATGCCTTGCAAATTGATCCCATTGAAGGCTTTCAATTTGTGGATGCCGGGACATTGAGCGCGGATGAGCTTGAGCTCAGACATCACCTGATCATTTGTCAGGTATACGACCAAATGACTGCATCCGAAGTGAAGCTGACATTAATGGAGAAGCTGCCCGATGATTATGAAGTTGTGATTGTAACAGCTGCCGGAAGCCGTGATGAGGATATTCGGAGAGTGCCCTTATTTGAACTGGACCGCAATGTCGCCATGAATAACTTAACAAGTGTGTATATTCCGCCGATTAAAGAAGAGAAGCTGCTGTACCAGGAGTTCTCCGAGTTTCGGCGCATCATTAGAGAGCTTCGCGGGCCCAACGGCTGTCCGTGGGATAAAAAGCAGACTCATCAGTCATTAAAACAATACATGATTGAAGAGTGTTATGAACTTCTCGAAGCAATTGACGAAGAAGACACAGACCATATGATCGAAGAGCTTGGCGACGTTTTGCTTCAGGTCCTGCTTCACGCGCAAATTGGTGAAGATGATGGTTATTTCACAATAGATGATGTAATTAAAGGGATCAGTGAAAAAATGGTCCGAAGACATCCCCATGTGTTTAAAGATGTTAAGGTTCAGGATGAAAACGATGTTTTAGCAAATTGGGAAGATATTAAAAAAGCCGAAAAACGTACATCTGATGCATCCTTGTTAGACACCGTCCCGAAAACCCTTCCTGCGCTTTCTAAAGCCGCTAAATTGCAGAAAAAAGCGGCAAAAGTCGGTTTTGACTGGGAAGATGTGAGTGATATGTGGGAAAAGGTGAATGAGGAGATAAAGGAATTTTCTTCAGAGGCTACTGAAGACCCTCATGAACACAATCTCAAGGCTGAATTTGGCGATGTTCTCTTCGCCTTGGTGAATGTAGCCCGCTTCTACAAGATAGAACCGGAGGAAGCATTGGCGATGACGAACGATAAATTCAGGAGACGTTTCTCTTATATTGAGCAAACAGCGAAGGAAAAGGGAATCGAGCTGGCTAATATGTCTCTTGAGGACATGGACAACCTGTGGAATGAAGCAAAAGAAACTGAGAGGGGATCATAAAATGAGATTAGATAAATTTTTAAAAGTATCACGGCTGATTAAACGACGTACACTAGCGAAGGAAGTAGCTGATCAAGGCAGAATCTCCATTAACGGAAATCAGGCTAAAGCAAGTTCAGACGTAAAACCTGGAGATGAATTAACGGTCCGCTTCGGCCAAAAGCTTGTAACGGTTCAAATAAATGAGCTCAAAGACACGACGAAAAAAGAAGAAGCCGCGAACATGTATACAGTGCTAAAGGAAGAAAAACTCGGCGAATAGGCTTGTTCTAAAAGAAGCCCCCGCCTCATACAATGCAGTAATAATGCTAAAAGTATCGAGGATATGGGGGCTGAATAGATGAATTCATATTATGAGCAAAAAGGTTCTTCGTCTGTTCCGGAACAGCATGATGTGACAATGAAAGGCCGGAAACATTTAGATATTTCTGGGGTTAAGCATGTTGAAAGCTTTGATAACGAAGAATTCCTGCTGGAAACAGTGATGGGAATGCTCTCAGTCAGAGGCGAAAACCTTCAAATGAAAAATCTAGATGTGGAAAAAGGGATTGTTTCGATCAAAGGCAGGGTATTTGATTTAGTGTATTTAGACGAGCAACAAGGGGATAAAGCTAAAGGGTTTTTTAGCAAGTTGTTTAAATGACGCTGACAACACAATTCTATACAATGCTGGCGATGTCCGGTATGGGCCTCTGGCTTGGCGCGTCGCTTGATACGTACAGGCTCTTTGTCATTCGTGCCAGAACAGCCAGATGGCTTTTATTTATTCATGATATTCTTTTCTGGATTGTGCAAGGGCTGCTCTTCTTTTATGTCTTGCTTCATGTAAATGAGGGAGAATTCAGGCTGTACATTTTTTTGGCGGTTCTGCTAGGCGTTGCGACGTATCAAAGCCTTTGCAAACGAATCTATATAAAAATACTGAAATTCGTCATTTATCTTTTTGTTTCTGTTTATCAATTCTTAAAGAAGCTCATTCAGCACGTGTTATTTCGTCCTATTGTGTGGACATGCGGAGTCATCATCTGGCTGGTCACGTTTCTCTTTCAGAGAACATACCGCCTGATCGTGTTTCTCTTGTTATGTCTTTATAAAATAGTCATGGTTCTGTGTTTTCCGATCCGCTTTATCGTTAAACAATGTATGAAACTTCTTCCTGAAAAACTGCGTCTAACTTTCAGACGATATTTTCAAAAAGGTGCAGGATTTCTAAAAAAGAAGAAGAAACTATTGGTAACCATAAGAACGACCATTACACGTTTTTTGAAGAGATGAAAGGAGGACCGTCTGATTTGAATTTTTCCAGGGAACGAACGATAACTGAAATACAAAACGACTATAAAGAAAAAGTAGAGCGGCAAAATCAGCTGAAGAAAAGAAGAAGAAAAGGGCTGTACAGACGGTTGACTGTATTCGGCGCCCTCGTATTTCTGACGGCAATTGTACTGGCAAGCTCAGTATGGAGCCAAACATCTTCCCTTAGCGCAAAAGAAGAAAAGAAAGAACAGCTTGAAAAAGAACTGAAGAATTTAAAGACAAAGCAAACAGATTTAAAAGAAGAAATATCCAAATTAAAAGATGAAGATTACGTCACAGAGCTTGCCAGAAGGGACTTATTCATGTCTGGAGACGGTGAAATAATTTTTAATGTGGAGAAGAAGAACAAGTAGCCTTGTTGACACTTAAATTTTTATTTAGGTATAATTAAGCAAACGATCTTTTTATAAGCCTAAGGAGGAGCACTTTTTTTATGTCGATTGAAGTGGGCAGCAAGTTGCAAGGGAAAATTACAGGTATTACAAATTTTGGAGCATTTGTTGAATTGCCTGGAGGCTCAACCGGTCTCGTTCATATCAGTGAGGTAGCCGATAATTATGTTAAAGACATTAATGATCACTTAAAAGTCGGCGACCAAGTTGAAGTGAAAGTCATCAACGTTGAAAAAGACGGGAAAATTGGTTTATCTATTAAAAAAGCTAAAGACCGTCCGCAAGCCAGACCTAGAAATGATTTCCGTCCGAAAGAATCTTTTGAACAGAAAATGAACAAGTTTTTAAAAGATAGCGAAGATCGCTTGTCATCTTTAAAACGCAATACGGAATCAAAACGTGGAGGGCGCGGAGCAAGAAGAGGATAACTTGCTGCTTTCTATAAATAAATGAAGCATCCGTTCTTCCCAACGGGTGCTTTTTTTATATGCTCTTTTCAAGGTAAGAGTCAGAAAATTATAACATTAAAGTTTCTGTTGACGAAAAGGACAAACCTTTGTATTATATAACTTGTGCTTAGAAGCACCAAACATTATGGCGGTGTAGCTCAGCTGGCTAGAGCGTACGGTTCATACCCGTGAGGTCGGGGGTTCGATCCCCTCCGCCGCTACCATATTTGTTAGGCCCGTTGGTCAAGCGGTTAAGACACCGCCCTTTCACGGCGGTAACACGGGTTCGAATCCCGTACGGGTCATACTGAAAATCGGTTTCTGTTACAGAAGCCGATTTTTTTCATTTTTAGACATCTTTCTGGAAATTCTCCGCATAAACGAATTTCAGGGCAGAAACCGTCGAAGACTTCTTTGGTATACTTACCTTCTTTTGACAAAATCCTATCTGTGCTTTCGCTATAATGACAGGCAACGAATATAACAGGTGGGAGATGAGAGAAATGGAAAAAGCAGAAAGAAGAGTGAACGGGCCAATGGCGGGACAAGCTTTTGAAAAACTCCAATCGTTTTTTAACAGGGGAGCGAAGCTGGTGACTCATCATTTGCATTCACTGTTTTTCTATAAAGGATTCATTTATGTCGTCATCGGATTTTTGCTTGGACGAGCTTTCATATTATCCGAGGTCCTTCCTTTCGCCCTTCCTTTCTTTGGGGCAATGCTTCTGATCAGAAGAGACAAGGCGCTGTATGCAGTGCTGGCTGTGCTTGCAGGTGCAATGACAATTTCTCCGAAGCACTCATTACTGATATTAGCGGCGTTGCTTGCATTCTTCGTGTTTTCTAAAGTAGCATCCTTTATCACAGATGATCGTGTGAAAGCACTTCCGATTGTCGTGTTCTTCTCCATGGCGGCGGCAAGATTCGGGTTTGTTTACGCCCAGAATGGCGCGTTTACAACCTATGATTATGTGATGGCTGTTGTAGAAGCGGGGCTTTCCTTTATTTTAACGCTGATTTTTCTCCAGAGCCTTCCGATTTTTACAGTGAAGAAAGTAAAACAATCCTTAAAAATAGAAGAAATCATTTGCTTTATGATTTTGATTGCTTCGGTGCTGACCGGACTAGCAGGCTTGTCCTATCAAGGGATGCAGGCAGAACATATACTGGCCCGTTATGTTGTATTAAGCTTTTCCTTCATCGGCGGTGCAAGCATCGGCTGTACAGTGGGTGTCGTGACGGGCCTGATTCTCGGCTTGGCCAATATCGGAAATCTCTATCAAATGAGTCTGCTCGCTTTTTCGGGCTTATTAGGCGGTTTGCTGAAAGAAGGAAAAAAAGCAGGTGCGGCAATCGGGCTGATTATCGGATCGCTTCTTATTTCTCTATATGGAGAAGGCTCTGCCGGTCTGATGACAACGCTCTATGAGTCATTAATAGCAGTCGGCCTGTTCCTGCTTACGCCTCAGTCCATTACAAGAAAAGTGGCGAGATATATTCCGGGCACTGTGGAACATCTTCAGGAGCAGCAGCAATACGCGAGAAAAATCAGAGATGTCACTGCTCAAAAGGTGGACCAGTTCTCCAATGTATTTCATGCATTGTCAGAAAGCTTTGCAACCTTTTATCAAGCGTCTGACGAACAAACAGATGACAGCGAGGTCGATCTGTTTTTAAGCAAAATTACAGAGCATTCCTGTCAAACGTGCTACAAGAAAAACAGGTGCTGGGTTCAGAACTTTGATAAAACATATGATTTAATGAAACAAGTTATGCTTGAAACAGAGGAAAAACAGTATGCTTCAAACCGAAGGCTGAAAAAAGAGTTTCACCAGTATTGCTCTAAATCGCGTCAGGTTGAAGAGCTGATAGAGGATGAACTTGCCTATCATCATGCGCATTTAACCCTTAAGAAGAAAGTGCAGGACAGCAGGCGGCTTGTGGCTGAACAGCTTTTAGGTGTTTCAGAGGTCATGGCAGACTTTTCTCGGGAAATAAAAAGGGAGAGGGAGCAGCACTTTATCCAAGAAGAACAAATTATTGATGCGCTTCAGCATTTTGGAATAGAGATTCAGCAGGTGGAGATTTACAGCCTTGAACAGGGGAACATTGATATAGAAATGACAATCCCATTCAGCGGACATGGAGAAAGTGAAAAAATCATAGCGCCTATGCTTTCTGACATTTTGGAAGAGCAGGTTCTCGTGAAAGCCGAGCAGCATTCTCCTCATCCAAATGGATACAGCCATGTCGCGTTTGGCTCAACCAAATCGTACAGAGTGTCTACGGGTGCGGCTCATGCAGCGAAGGGCGGCGGCCTTGTCTCCGGCGACAGCTACAGCATGATGGAGCTGGGCGCAAGAAAATATGCAGCTGCTATCAGTGACGGGATGGGCAATGGCGCAAGGGCTCACTTTGAAAGCAATGAAACGATTAAACTTCTTGAAAAGATCCTTGAATCAGGAATAGATGAAAAAATAGCAATCAAAACAATCAACAGCATACTGTCTCTGCGGACAACGGATGAGATATATTCCACGCTCGATCTTTCTATTATCGATCTGCAGGATGCGAGCTGTAAGTTTTTAAAGGTTGGATCAACACCGAGCTTTATCAAACGGGGTGAGCAGGTGATGAAAGTCCAAGCGAGCAATCTGCCAATCGGCATTATTAACGAGTTCGATGTTGAGGTTGTGAGTGAACAGCTGAAGGCGGGAGACCTCCTGATCATGATGAGTGACGGTATTTTCGAAGGCCCTAAACATGTGGAAAATCATGATTTATGGATGAAGCGCAAAATGAAAGGGTTAAAAACGGATGATCCGCAGGAAATTGCTGACTTACTTATGGAGGAAGTGATTCGCACAAGGTCAGGCCAAATTGATGATGATATGACAGTTGTTGTCGTCCGTATTGATCACAATACACCAAAGTGGGCGTCTATTCCAGTTCCGGCCATCTTTCAAAGCAAACAAGAAATTTCATAACGCTTCCGTATAAATCAATTTTCTTCTGGCGATGATGGAACTATATGAATCTGAGAATCATCGTATTCTCCAGGAGGAATGAATGTGAACAACGGACGTTTGAATCAAATTCTGCTGATAACGGATGGCTGCTCAAATCACGGTGAAGACCCGCTTGCTATGGCTGCTTTTGCTAAAGAGCAAGGGATTACAGTAAATGTCATAGGTATAATGGAAGAAAACAAAATTGACCAAGAGGCTATGAAAGAAGTCGAAGGGATTGCGCTTGCTGGAGGCGGCGTGCATCAGGTCGTCTACGCATCACAGCTTTCGCAAACGGTTCAGATGGTAACAAAAAAAGCAATGACGCAAACCCTGCAAGGGGTGGTGAATCAAGAACTGAAGCAAATCCTAGGAAAGAATGTGGAAATGGAGGAGCTTTCTCCGGAAAAACGCGGCGAAGTCATGGAAGTGGTAGATGAACTGGGAGAAACGGTGCACCTTCAGGTTTTGGTTCTCGTTGATACAAGCGCTAGTATGGCGCCAAAGCTCCCTACAGTGAAAGAAGCACTGATTGACTTGTCCGTGAGTCTTAACTCCCGAATAGGGAATAACGAATTTGCGATGTGTATATTTCCCGGGAAAAAACAAGAGGTCGAGCTTGTGCTAAATTGGACACCGAAGCTGCAATCTCTTTCCACACTCTTTGCGAAGCTATCGACAGGCGGCATCACGCCGACAGGTCCGGCGATTCGTGAAGCAACACAGCAATTCGAAAAAATCCGCTCAAGAAGGAGCATGCTGGCAGATGATGAACGACACTTTGACGAGTTTGGCATGTAGCCTCAAGCCGGGAACGAGAGTGAAAGGCAAGTGGAATGGAAATACTTACACATTGCGTAAACAGCTTGGAAAAGGGGCCAATGGAATTGTGTATTTGGCAGAAGCATCAGATGGACATGTTGCCTTAAAGGTAAGTGATGACAGCCTGTCTATTACTTCTGAAGTGAATGTCTTAAAATCTTTTTCAAAGGCCCAGTCCGTAACGATGGGGCCTTCTTTTTTTGACACTGATGATGCCTTTATTCCCAGCGCTAATACAAAGGTTTCGTTTTATGCAATGGAATACATAAAAGGCCCATTGCTTTTACAATTTGTCAGTGACAAAGGAGCAGAATGGATTCCGGTTTTGATGATTCAACTGTTAACCAGCTTATCCGTGCTTCATCAGCAAGGATGGATATTCGGCGACCTTAAGCCGGATAATCTGATTGTCACTGGCCCGCCGGCAAGAATCCGCTGCATAGATGTAGGGGGAACAACCAAGGAGGGCCGGGCAATAAAAGAGTATACCGAGTTTTACGACAGAGGATATTGGGGGTATGGGACGAGAAAAGCAGAGCCCTCTTACGACTTGTTTGCGGTTGCTATGATTATGATCAACTGCGTACATAAAAAGGAATTCAAAAAAACAAGCCAGCCAAAGGAACAGCTGCGGTCTTTAATCGAAGGCAGTCCGGTGCTGCAAAAGTATAAAAAAGTGCTTGTTGCTGCTTTAAATGGCCATTATGATTCCGCTGACGAGATGAAAAGAGAGATGCTCGCAGCAGGGCAAAAGGCAGCGCAGAGAAAACAAGCTGGAAAAACGCCAAATTCGACGCAATCTATCTCAAGACAAAGACAGCAAAACATGCGCCAGGGAAAAGTTACACAGACGAGATATGCACCTAAAAAGAAAGGCTCAAAGTCCGGAGGGTTATTCGAAACGGCTCTTATCGTAATCAGTGTTTTGGCGCTTTATTTCGCTTACATTATCTTTTTCCTTATTTGATAGCCGCAATCTGCAATACCCATGCTTCTTCTTTGCTTGGAAGGATTGAAAGTGATAGGATATGAATATCTTTAAAATACCTGCTCATTGTGAGGAGGACATTGTGAACAGTGTCAAAGATTTTTTTATCAAACACAATCTTACGTTAAAAGGGGCGACAATTATTGTAGGCGTTTCCGGCGGTCCGGATTCGATGGCTCTCCTTCACGTGCTTCATGCGTTATACGGCCGTTCAGCCAATGTGATTGCGGCTCACGTTGACCACCGGTTCAGAGGGGCGCAATCTGAGGAAGACATGCGTTTTGTCCAAGCGTATTGTGAGGCTGAACAGATCAAATGTGAAACGGCTCAAATCAATGTAACTGCATATGCTGAGAAAAACGGTCTCAATAAGCAGGCAGCTGCCCGTGATTGCCGATATCAGTTTTTAAAGGAAGTGATGTCCAAGCATCAAGCGGATTATCTTGCACTTGCTCATCATGGAGATGATCAGGTCGAAACAATGCTTATGAGACTGGCCAAAGGCACACTCGGAGCTGGACTAGCCGGCATGCAGCCGGTAAGGCGGTTTGAAACGGGACGGATTATCAGACCATTTCTAGCCATTACAAAAGAAGAGATCCTTCATTATTGCCATGAAAACGCTTTGAGCTACCGGACGGACGAAAGCAACGCCAAAGATGATTACACTAGAAACAGATTCAGAAAAGCAGTGCTCCCTTTTTTGAAACAAGAATCACCGGATGTGCATAAAAGGTTTCAGAAAGTAAGCGAAGCACTGACTGAAGATGAGCAATTCTTACAGTCATTAACGAAAGAAGAAATGAATAAAGTAATCACAAGCCAGTCTAAAATATCAGTTGAAATCAATTCCTCTCAATTGCTTGCCCTCCCGATGCCTTTACAAAGAAGAGGAGTTCAACTAATATTAAACTATCTTTATGAAAACGTTCCATCATCCTTTTCAGCTCATCATATTCAGCAGTTTTTGGATTGGGCGGATAAGGGCGGTCCTTCAGGAGTGCTGGACTTTCCGAAAGGACTGAAGGTGGTCAAATCATATCAGACATGTTTGTTTACATTTGAACAATGGCAGTGGAAAAATGTTCCCTTTGAATATCAAATAAGCGGAGCTGCCGATGAGACGGCAGTGCTTCCAAACGGATTTCTGATAGAGGCAAAGCGTAACGCGGAATCTCTTGAAGGACATGGGAATTCTGTTTTTATTACAAGTCAAGATAAGGTGAGATTTCCCTTGACGATCCGGACAAGAAAAGCCGGCGATCGGATAAAACTAAAAGGGATGAACGGCTCGAAAAAGGTAAAGGATATATTTATTGATAAGAAATTGCCTCTCAAAGAAAGAGACAACTGGCCGGTTGTGACGGATGCAAGCGGTGAAATTATCTGGATACCGGGCTTGAAAAAATCCATTTTTGAAGATCTTGTGATTCCAAACAGTGACCGCATTGTATTACAATATAGACAGCATGAAAAGTGTAGGGGGCAAGCATAATCATGATGAAACATGATATTGAAACAGTTCTGATCTCAGAGGAAGAGATACAAGAGAAAGTAAAAGAGTTAGGTGCAGACTTAACAAGCGAGTATCAAGATAAATTTCCGTTGGCAATCGGTGTGTTAAAAGGAGCTCTTCCTTTTATGGCGGATCTTATCAAGCATATTGATACATATTTGGAAATGGATTTCATGGATGTATCAAGCTACGGAAAATCTACGGTTTCATCTGGAGAAGTAAAAATCATAAAAGATTTGGATACATCTGTAGAGGGCCGGGACATCTTAATTATTGAAGATATCATCGACAGTGGGTTAACCTTAAGTTATCTAGTAGAGCTCTTCCGATACCGTAAAGCAAAATCAATTAAGATTGTTACCCTTTTGGATAAACCAAGCGGAAGAAAAGCGGACATTAAAGCAGACTTCGTCGGCTTTAAAGTTCCTGACGCGTTTGTAGTGGGTTACGGACTTGATTATGCTGAGCGCTATCGCAATCTGCCTTATATCGGAGTGTTAAAACCGGCAGTTTATGAAAGCTGATCGGCAGCCTGCTTCCGAGATGGTTATTGGTTGTATTGGAATGATTTTCTATGGTACTATTGAACATAGTTGTGCTTACTGTGGGAGGAGGTAAGGAATGAATCGGGTCTTCCGTAATACCATTTTTTATTTACTTATTTTATTAGTAGTAATCGGGGTTGTGAGCTACTTCCAGACCTCAAATCCGAAAACAGAAAATATGTCGTACAGCACGTTCATCAAAAACCTGGATGACGGGAAAGTTGATAGCGTGTCGGTTCAGCCTGTCAGAGGTGTTTATGAGGTAAAAGGACAGCTGAAAAATTACGACAAGGATCAATACTTTTTGACTCATGTTCCTGAAGGAAAGGGAGCAGACCAGATCTTTAATGCTTTAAAAAAGACAGATGTAAAGGTTGATCCCGCTCAAGAAACAAGCGGATGGGTGACGTTCCTGACGACCATCATCCCATTTGTCATTATCTTTATTCTGTTCTTCTTCCTGCTCAATCAAGCTCAAGGCGGCGGCAGCCGTGTCATGAACTTTGGTAAGAGTAAGGCGAAGCTATATACAGAGGAAAAGAAACGCGTCAAATTTAAAGACGTTGCAGGGGCAGACGAGGAGAAACAAGAACTCGTGGAAGTTGTTGAATTTCTGAAAGATCCCCGCAAGTTTGCCGAGCTTGGCGCAAGAATTCCTAAAGGTGTGCTTTTAGTCGGACCTCCGGGTACCGGTAAAACACTTCTAGCAAGAGCATCAGCCGGTGAAGCCGGTGTGCCATTCTTCAGCATCAGCGGATCTGATTTCGTTGAAATGTTTGTAGGTGTCGGTGCTTCCCGTGTGCGTGACTTGTTCGAAAACGCGAAAAAGAATGCGCCTTGTTTGATCTTCATTGATGAGATTGACGCAGTCGGACGCCAGCGTGGAGCGGGTCTCGGCGGCGGACACGATGAACGTGAACAGACGCTCAACCAATTGCTTGTTGAAATGGACGGATTCAGTGCCAATGAAGGAATTATCATCATTGCCGCAACGAACCGTGCGGACATCTTGGACCCAGCCTTACTCCGTCCGGGACGTTTTGACCGTCAAATCACAGTGGACCGCCCAGATGTAATCGGACGTGAAGCTGTATTGAAAGTCCATGCGAGAAACAAACCGCTGGATGAAACGGTAAACCTGAAATCGATTGCCATGAGAACACCTGGTTTCTCAGGCGCTGACTTAGAAAACCTATTGAATGAAGCTGCTCTTGTGGCGGCTCGTCAAAATAAGAAAAAAATCGATGCTCGCGACATTGATGAAGCTACGGACCGGGTTATTGCCGGACCAGCTAAGAAAAGCCGCGTCATTTCGAAGAAAGAACGCAATATCGTGGCATATCATGAAGGCGGACACACCGTTATCGGACTCGTTTTAGATGAGGCTGATATGGTTCATAAAGTAACGATTGTTCCTCGGGGTCAGGCTGGCGGTTATGCCGTTATGCTTCCAAGAGAAGACCGTTACTTCCAGACAAAGCCGGAGCTGCTTGATAAAATTGTCGGTCTCTTGGGCGGACGTGTTGCTGAAGAAATTATCTTTGGCGAAGTCAGCACAGGAGCGCACAATGACTTCCAGCGTGCGACGAATATTGCAAGACGAATGGTTACAGAATTCGGTATGTCAGAGAAACTGGGACCGCTCCAATTTGGACAGTCTCAGGGTGGCCAGGTATTCCTAGGCCGTGATTTCAACAACGAACAAAACTACAGTGATCAAATTGCCTACGAAATTGATCAGGAAATTCAGCGCATTATCAAAGAGTGTTACGAGCGTGCGAAAACAATCCTGACAGAAAATCGTGACAAGCTTGAATTGATTGCTCAGACGCTTCTGGAAGTTGAAACACTGGATGCTGAACAAATCAAACACCTTGTCGATCATGGAACATTGCCTGAGCGTAAGTTCTCTGATGATGAGAAGAACGATGATGTGAAAGTAAACATTCTGTCAAAAACAGAAGAAAAGAAAGACGATACAAAAGAGTAACGCTTTCTGATAAAAACTGCCGGCTGACGCTGGCAGTTTTTTTATGTGAATCAGCCTCTGCTGCCGTCTTTTCAATCAGCCAATCATGGTGTCGATTTGTTTACAAATGAGCCGCCGATCGTGTATGGTATTGTAGAATGTTTGTAAAAGTACTGATAGAGAAACTATTCAAAAGTGGTGATAGAGGTTGTTACTTGTTATTGATGTGGGGAACACCAATACTGTACTTGGTGTATATCATGATGGTGAATTAGAATATCACTGGCGTATAGAAACAAGCAGGCATAAAACAGAAGATGAGTTTGGGATGGTTCTGCGCTCTTTATTTGATCACTCCGGTCTCATGTTTGAACAAATAGAAGGCATTATCATTTCTTCAGTTGTGCCGCCAATCATGTTTTCGTTAGAGAGAATGTGCACAAAATACTTTCATATCGAACCGCAAATTGTCGGTCCTGGTATGAAAACCGGTTTAAATATAAAGTACGACAATCCGAAAGAAGTCGGAGCTGACAGAATCGTTAATGCTGTTGCGGCAATCCACTTATACGGCAATCCTTTGATTGTTGTTGATTTTGGTACAGCCACAACGTACTGTTATATCGATGAAAACAAACAATATATGGGCGGAGCGATTGCGCCAGGAATTACAATTTCGACAGAGGCGCTGTACTCGCGTGCGGCAAAGCTTCCGCGTATTGAAATCGCCCGTCCTGACAATATTATCGGAAAAAGCACTGTAAGCGCGATGCAATCAGGAATTTTATTTGGCTATGTCGGCCAAGTGGAAGGAATCGTAAAACGAATGAAATGGCAGGCAAAACAAGAACCGAAAGTCATTGCGACAGGCGGCCTTGCGCCATTAATCGCAAACGAATCAGATTGTATAGACATCGTTGACCCATTCTTAACCCTAAAAGGGCTGGAATTGATTTATGAACGAAACCGCGTGGGAAGTGTATAGGAGGTTTTGTAATGGATTATTTAGTAAAAGCACTGGCATATGACGGAAAAGTTCGCGCATATGCTGCAAGGACAACTGATATGGTGAATGAAGGGCAGAGACGGCATGACACATGGCCGACAGCATCCGCTGCACTGGGCCGTACAATGACAGCTTCACTCATGCTTGGTTCTATGCTGAAAGGTGATGATAAGCTGACAGTGAAAGTTGAAGGCGGCGGGCCAATCGGCGCGATTGTTGCTGATGCGAATGCTAAAGGGGAAGTCAGGGCATATGTCTCAAACCCGCATGTTCATTTTGATTTGAATGAACACGGCAAGCTGGATGTCAGACGCGCTGTCGGAACAGATGGAACATTAAGTGTTGTAAAAGATTTAGGCCTACGCGAATTCTTCACAGGACAAGTAGAAATTGTTTCCGGAGAACTGGGAGAAGATTTCACGTACTATCTTGTATCATCGGAGCAGGTTCCTTCATCTGTAGGTGTCGGCGTGCTTGTTAACCCAGACAATACCATTTTGGCGGCAGGAGGTTTTATTCTTCAGCTTCTTCCGGGAACAGATGATGAAATCATCACAAAAATTGAACAGCGTCTATCTGTAGTAGAACCTATTTCTAAACTGATTCAAAAAGGGCTTACACCGGAAGAAATTTTGGAAGAAGTCTTAGGAGAAAAGCCTGAGATTCTGGAGAACATGCCTGTTAAATTCCATTGCCCTTGTTCAAAAGAGCGTTTTGAAACAGCCGTTTTAGGACTAGGCAAAAAAGAAATTCAAGATATGATAGAAGAAGATGGACAAGCCGAAGCAGTATGCCATTTTTGTAATGAAAAGTACTTATTTACAAAAGAAGAGCTGGAAGAGCTTCGAGACCAAACGACCCGCTAAGCTCTTTAGCGGGTTTTTTGAATTTAAGAAAAGGGGCTGACAGTAAATTTGAAATCAAGAACAATCTGGACAATCATTTGGGGCGCGCTGCTGGTATGCTGTATCGCGGTAGCATATACACTGACGAAATCTCAAGCCAGCGCTTCCCCGTCCAACGAGTCCATTGCTACTATTGGAGGCAAAAGCGTCACAAGAGAAGAATGGCTGAAGGAAATGGAAGATGAATACGGAAAATCAACACTCGAAGATATGATCAATGTCCGCGTGGTTGAGCAGCTTGCCAAAAAGAACGATCTCAAAGTATCTAAGAACGAAATTGAACGGGAATTTCTGCTGATTAAGGCGGTAAACAATTCATTTTACGAAGACGAGCATACAACTGAAAAAGAGTGGAAAGACCAAATTCGCTATAATATTCTTCTTGAAGAATTATTAACAAGGGATATTGATATTTCAAAGACAGAAATGAAATCATTTTATAATCAAAATAAAGAACTGTATCAGTTTGATGATTCGTATCGTATTCGGCATATTGTTGTAAAGGATGAAGAAGAAGCCAGACAAGTTTTAAAAGAGCTTGAAGGCGGCTCAAGCTTTGAAGCTGTTGCGGCGGAACGATCCACGGACAGATATACGTCACCATACGGCGGAGATTTAGGGTTTGTCACTGAAGCATCAGACAACATTCCGTCATCATACATTGAAGAAGCAAAGACACTAAAACAAGATGAATGGTCAGACGAACCGATCAAGGTAAACAACGGCTATGCGATTATTCAACTGAAAGAAAAGTTAAATGCGAGAACGTTCTCATACGAAGAAGTGAAGAATCAGATTAAACGGCAGATCGCCATGGATCAGTTAGGTGATAAAGCCACTGTAAAATCGCTTTGGAAAGAAGCTGACGTGTCTTGGTTCTATGGGGAAAAAAGAACTAAATGATTGACAAAAAATTTTGAAATTGATAGATTATATACATAATACCAATACAAATAGTCGGAAATTGAGGTGTCAAGAATGGTACGTGTAGCAAACTCCATTACTGAATTAATTGGGAATACGCCAATCGTTAAATTAAATCGCCTTGTTGATGAAAACAGTGCGGATGTATATTTGAAGCTTGAATACATGAACCCTGGAAGCAGTGTAAAAGACCGTATCGGTTTAGCGATGATTGAAGCCGCTGAAAAAGAAGGGAAATTAAAAGCTGGCGATACAATCATTGAACCGACAAGCGGAAATACAGGAATTGGGCTGGCAATGGTTGCTGCAGCTAAAGGTTTAAAAGCGATTTTGGTTATGCCTGACACAATGAGCATGGAGCGCCGCAACCTTCTTCGCGCATATGGTGCTGAGCTTGTGCTGACGCCGGGTGCGGAAGGCATGAAAGGTGCCATTAAGAAAGCGGAAGAGCTTGCAGAAAAACACGGATACTTCGTGCCGCAGCAGTTTAACAATCCATCGAACCCTGAAATCCATCGCCAAACAACAGGTAAAGAAATTGTTGAGCAATTCGGTGATGACCAGCTTGATGCTTTTGTAGCCGGAATCGGAACAGGCGGAACGATTACGGGAGCGGGTGAAGTCCTGAAGGAAGCATATCCTTCCGTCAAAATCTACGCTGTTGAACCGTCAGATTCCCCAGTGCTTTCAGGAGGAAAACCAGGCCCCCACAAAATTCAGGGAATCGGAGCTGGCTTTGTGCCTGACATCTTAAACACTGAAGTATACGATGAAATCTTCCCTGTGAAGAATGAAGAAGCATTTGAATATGCGCGCAGAGCTGCACGTGAAGAAGGAATTCTCGGAGGCATCTCATCAGGTGCGGCCATCTATGCAGCTATTCAAGTAGCGAAAAAACTCGGAAAGGGCAAAAAAGTATTAGCTATCATTCCGAGTAACGGCGAACGTTATTTGAGTACGCCGCTGTATCAATTCGATTAAAAAATCCGAAAAACTCCCGGAGCCCGGGAGTTTTTTTATTTGTGCATCAAATATGCCGTGTCCGCGACGAATCTTATTCTTGGAAGAGAAATTCACTTTTTTCACTCATGATATTGCTTTACAATAAAAAAAGCAGAAAAAGAAAACAGAGGAATGATATAAATGGCACAACGCAGACCGGCAGGCAGAAAAGTACCTTTTCAAAAAGATTCATTCTTGCAACAATATGAGAAACTTTCACAATCCAGAAAACAGCACGTGCTTCTTGAAAGTGCAAGAGGCGGCAGATACAGTATAGCCGGTCTCGATCCAATTGCGACTGTAAAAGGAAAAGACGGAATTACAACCATTAAGCATGGGGATGAGATGCTGTTTGAAGAAGGTGATCCACTACGTGCCTTCCACAGCTGGTTTAAAACGCTGGAAACAGAAACAGATCACGAGCTCCCAGATTTTCAAGGCGGTGCAATCGGGTTTCTCAGCTATGATTACGCCCGCTACATTGAAAACTTTAAAATGCTCTCATTAGATGACCTAGAGACACCTGATATCTATTTTCTTGTCTTTGATGATATAGCCGTCTATGACCATGAAGAACAATCTCTTTGGCTGGTCACCCATGTGAATGACGAGAACGAATCAGCGGACGAAAAGCTGTCCCAGCTCGAACATATGTGGCTGACTGAGCTTCCCGGTGAGCCGTTACATGAGATGACATATACAACTGACGGTTCCTTTGCAGCGCCATTTACTGAAGAAGGATTTTCTCAGGCTGTAGAGAAAATCAAGCAATACATTGCCAGCGGAGATGTTTTTCAAGTTAACCTATCGATCAGGCAGTCGCAGTCACTGTCTGCTCACCCGTATGAAATCTACAAAAAGCTGAGAGAAGTGAATCCTTCTCCGTATATGGCATATTTAGAAACACCGGATTTCCAAATTATTTGCGGATCTCCTGAACTTCTTGTCAGTAAAAAGGGCAAACTGTTAGAGACAAGACCGATCGCAGGCACTCGTTCCAGAGGGAAAACGGATGAGGAAGATGAAGCGCTCGCAAAAGAATTAATCCATAATGAAAAGGAACGCGCTGAGCACGTCATGCTGGTTGATCTGGAACGAAATGATCTGGGCAGAGTTTCACGTTACGGATCAGTGCGGGTTAATGAATTCATGGCAATTGAAAAATACTCCCACGTCATGCACATTGTGTCTAATGTCCAAGGTGAACTGCAGGATGGATACGAAGCTGTCGATATTATTCATGCTGTATTTCCTGGAGGGACGATTACAGGTGCGCCTAAAGTAAGGACAATGGAAATTATAGAAGAACTTGAGCCGACACGCCGTGGGCTTTATACTGGTTCTATAGGGTGGTTTGGATATAATCAGGATCTTCAATTTAATATCGTGATCCGAACCATTTATGCAACCGGAGGGCAGGCGTTTATGCAATCCGGAGCAGGAGTTGTGATTGATTCTGTCCCTAAGCATGAATACAGAGAATCATTCAAAAAAGCTTTTGCGATGCAAAAGGCGTTAGAGCTGAGCGAAGTAGAGACAAAAATTAGATGAGGTGAGCAGAGAAATGATTTTAATGATTGATAACTATGATTCTTTCACGTACAACTTAGTGCAGTATTTGGGCGAGCTTGGAGAAGAGCTGATTGTAAAACGCAATGACGATATCACAATAGAGCAAATTGAAGAGCTGTCACCGGATTTCTTAATGATTTCACCCGGACCGTGCAGTCCTGATGAAGCTGGGATCAGCCTTGAAGCAATTAAACACTTCGCAGGCAAAATCCCTGTTTTTGGGGTATGTCTCGGACATCAGTCTATCGCACAGGTGTTTGGCGGAGACGTGGTCAGAGCAGAGCGGCTGATGCACGGAAAAACTTCAGAAATCGAGCATGACGGCAAGACGATCTTTAAAGGTTTGCAAAACCCGCTTGTGGCGACACGATACCACTCACTGATCGTAAAGTCTGAAACGCTGCCAAGCTGTTTCACAGTAACGGCACAAACGAAAGAGGGAGAAATCATGGCTATACGGCACAATGATCTTCCGATAGAAGGCGTTCAATTTCATCCAGAGTCTATTATGACTTCCTTTGGAAAAGAAATGCTCAGAAATTTTATTGAAACGTACCGCAAGGAAGTCATTGCGTGATGATATATGTAAACGGCCGATTTATAGAGGAGAAAGATGCAGTTCTTTCTCCTTTTGACCATGGTTTTTTATATGGGATCGGTGTTTTTGAGACTTTCAGGCTTTATGAAGGGCGACCGTTCCTGCTTGATTGGCATTTAGAACGGCTTGAACGCGCACTTAAGGATCTGCAGATCGAGTATACTGTGACAAAACAAGAGGTTATTGAGATGCTGGACAAGCTGCTCGGGCTGAATGATATCAAAGACGGCAATGCCCGCGTCAGGCTGAACATATCAGCCGGAATCAGTGATAAAGGCTTCGCTGCTCAAACTTACGATAAGCCGACTGTCTTATGTTTTGTTAACCAGCTAAAACCAGAAAGTCTTCCTTTGCAAAAAGAAGGGAAGGTTTTGTCGATACGGAGAAACACACCGGAGGGGCCGTTCCGGTTAAAATCTCATCACTATCTAAATAATATGTATGCGAAACGGGAGATCGGAAATGATCCGCGGTTTGAAGGGATCTTTTTAACGGAGGATTGCGCTGTAGCAGAGGGCATCATTTCGAATGTCTTCTGGAGAAAAGGCAGCTGTATCTATACACCATCACTTGATACCGGAATTCTTGACGGCGTCACGAGACGTTTTGTCATGGAGAACGCTAAGAGAATAGGAATGGATGTCAAAACCGGCCGCTACCAGCTTGAAGCCCTTTTGACGGCAGATGAAGCATGGATGACCAACTCGGTTCTTGAGATCATTCCGTTTTCTCAAATAGAAGAAGTGACCTATCCGGGCAGAAACGGAGAAATAACTTCCGCTTTACAAACGCTATACCATCAAGAAATAAAGAACATGAATTCATGACAGGGAGGAAGAGAATGGCGCAGCAAACGATAAACCAAACACAAGTAATCCATACCAAACCCAGCGCATTATCATATCAAGAAAAGACGCTGGTGATGGGTATTTTAAACGTAACGCCTGACTCTTTCTCGGATGGCGGAAAATATGACAGCCTGGACAAGGCCCTGTTGCACGCGAAAGAGATGATTGATAACGGTGCGCATATTATTGATATCGGAGGCGAATCGACAAGACCCGGTGCCGAATATGTGTCCGAGGACGAAGAAATGGCCAGAGTAATTCCTGTGATTGAGCGGATTACAAAAGAGCTGGCAGTGCCGATCTCTGTAGATACGTACAAGGCCTCTGTCGCCGATGAAGCTGTTAAAGCCGGCGCTTCGATTATCAATGATATTTGGGGAGCAAAGTATGATCCGAAAATGGCGTCTGTCGCAGCTGAACACAATGTTCCAATCGTTCTCATGCATAACCGCAAAGAAAGAAACTACAACGACTTAATACCGGATATGCTGTCAGATTTAATGGAAAGTGTAAAGATTGCTGTTGAAGCAGGGGTAGAGGAGAAGAACATTATCCTCGATCCCGGTATAGGTTTTGCGAAGGACTATCACGATAATCTGGCAGTCATGAACAAGCTAGAGGTTTTCAGCGGACTTGGCTATCCGGTTCTCCTTGCAACCTCCCGAAAAAGATTTATCGGCCGTGTGCTGGATCTTCCTCCTGAGGAGCGGGCTGAGGGCACAGGTGCAACTGTGTGTCTAGGCATTCAAAAGGGCTGTGACATTGTGAGAGTCCATGATGTAAAACAAATAGCAAGAATGGCAAAAATGATGGATGCAATGCTGAACAAGGGAGGGATGCATCATGGATAAAGTCTACGTAGAAGGCATGGAGTTTTACGGCTATCACGGTGTGTTAAAAGAGGAGAACAAGCTCGGACAGCGTTTTAAAGTCGATTTAACTGCAGAATTGGATTTAAGCAAGGCGGGACAAACAGACGACCTTGAGCAAACCATTAACTATGCCGAGCTTTACCATGTATGTAAAGATATCGTCGAAGGTGAGCCTGTGAAACTGGTGGAAACACTGGCAGAACGTATTGCGGACACTGTCCTGAAGAAATTTCATCGGGTACAGCAATGTACTGTAAAAGTGATTAAGCCAGACCCGCCCATTCCCGGCCACTATAAATCAGTAGCAATAGAAATCACGAGAAAAAAATCATGAACAATATCGCTTATATTGCACTTGGATCTAATATTGGAGATAGAGAAACGTATTTACGGCGAGCGGTGGAGATGCTCCATCACCATGAGGCAGTAACAGTCACAAAAGTGTCTTCTATTTACGAAACAGACCCAGTCGGATACGAAGCCCAAGATGAATTTTTAAATATGGCAGTTGAAATCGAGACGTCGCTGAATCCGTTTCAGCTCCTTGAGCTAACTCAGCATATAGAAAATGAATTGGGCAGGACGAGAGAAGTCAGATGGGGTCCGCGGACGGCAGACCTTGACATTTTACTGTTTAATCGTGAAAATATTGAAACAGAGCAACTAATTGTTCCGCATCCGAGAATGTATGAGCGTTTATTTGTCCTTGCGCCGCTTGCGGAAATATGCAAGTGGGTTGAAAAAGAAGCAAAAAGCGCGGAAACCGACCAAGAAGGTGTAAGAGTATGGAAGCAGAAATCTGGGGTAGACGAATTCGTGCATTCAGAAAGCTGAAAGGTTATACTCAAGAAGGATTTGCAAAAGCATTAGGTATATCAGTTTCCATTCTCGGCGAAATTGAACGCGGAAACCGATTGCCGTCAGCTGCCATCATTCACAGCGCAGCAGATGTTTTAAATATAAGCGCGGACGAATTAGCGCCGCCAGAAAATAATAACAAATGAAAGGAGGGGAAAAATGTTTAAAATCGGTGATATTCAATTGAAAAATCCGGTTGTGCTGGCCCCTATGGCTGGTGTCTGCAACTCAGCATTCAGATTGACTGTAAAGGAATTCGGAGCCGGATTGGTATGCGCTGAAATGGTCAGCGACAAAGCGATTCTTTACAACAATGCCAAAACAATGGGTATGCTTTATATTGATGAACGTGAAAAACCGCTCAGCCTTCAAATCTTCGGAGGAAAAAAGGAAACCCTTGTGGAAGCGGCGAAGTTTGTAGACCAGAACACAACTGCTGATATCATTGATATTAACATGGGATGTCCGGTACCCAAGATTACAAAATGCGATGCGGGAGCGAAATGGCTTCTGGATCCTGATAAGATTTACGAAATGGTTGCTGCAGTAGTAGATGCCGTTGATAAACCAGTTACAGTGAAAATGAGAATGGGCTGGGATGAAGACCACATTTTCGCCGTGAAAAACGCACAGGCTGTTGAGCGTGCGGGCGGAAAAGCAGTTGCGCTTCATGGCCGTACAAGAGTGCAGATGTACGAAGGAACTGCAAACTGGGATATTATCAAAGAAGTAAAAAAGTCTGTATCGATTCCGGTCATTGGAAACGGTGATGTCAAGACGCCGCAGGATGCTAAGCGTATGCTTGATGAAACAGGAGTGGACGGTGTCATGATCGGTCGCGCCGCACTGGGCAATCCGTGGATGATTTACCGTACAGTTCAATACCTTGAAACAGGTGAATTAAAAGAAGAGCCGCAAGTACGTGAAAAAATGGCGGTATGCAAACTGCATCTTGACCGCTTGATTAACTTAAAAGGTGAAAATGTAGCGGTAAGAGAAATGAGAAAACATGCTGCGTGGTATCTGAAAGGCGTAAGAGGAAATGCGGAGGTTCGGAATGGAATCAATCATTGCGAGACAAGAGAAGAGCTTGTACAGCTTTTAGATGCATTTACTGCTGAAGTTGAGGCAAAAGGGCTTCAAGACGCAAAAGTAGGATAATACTCACCTCTATTTGCTGCTCACTGCCAGTTTTATGCTGGCAGTTTTTCTGCTTTTTTCATGAGACAATATCTGTAATGGAGTGATAACAATGAGTCAAGAAGAGCATAATCATGAAGAATTAAACGACCAGCTGCAAGTCAGACGCGACAAAATGAACCAGATGAGAGAAAACGGTATAGATCCATTCGGCGCACGTTTTGAAAGAACTCATCAATCTGAGCAAATTATTGCGGCATATCAAAATCTAACGAAAGAAGAGTTAGAAGAAAAAGCGATTGAAGTCACAATCGCAGGCCGTATGATGACAAAGCGCGGTAAAGGAAAAGCCGGCTTCGCGCACCTTCAGGATTTAGAAGGTCAAATTCAAATCTACGTAAGAAAAGACAGTGTCGGTGACGACCAATATGAAATCTTTAAATCTTCCGACCTTGGTGACCTTATCGGCGTAACCGGAAAAGTGTTCAAAACAAATGTAGGCGAACTGTCTGTAAAAGCAACATCATTTGATTTGCTGACAAAAGCGCTTCGTCCGCTGCCGGATAAATATCATGGTTTAAAAGACGTTGAGCAGCGCTACCGTCAACGCTACCTGGATCTTATCGTAAATCCGGACAGCAAACATACGTTCATCACACGAAGCAAGATCATTCAAGCGATGAGAAGATACCTTGATGATCACGGATACTTAGAAGTAGAAACACCAACTATGCACAGCATTCCAGGGGGAGCCTCCGCGCGTCCGTTCATTACCCATCATAATGCTTTAGATATTCCGCTCTACATGCGTATTGCGATTGAACTGCATCTGAAACGCTTGATTGTCGGCGGTTTAGAAAAAGTATATGAAATCGGCCGTGTTTTCCGTAATGAAGGCGTCTCTACACGCCATAACCCAGAATTCACAATGATTGAATTATATGAAGCGTATGCTGACTATAAAGATATCATGAGCTTAACTGAAAACCTTGTCGCACATATCGCACAAGAAGTGCTTGGCACGACGACAATCCAATACGGCGAAGAACAAATTGAACTGAAACCTGAGTGGAAAAGAATCCATATGGTTGACGCAGTCAAAGAAGCGACAGGCGTTGACTTCTGGGAAGAGGTAACTGTTGAGCAGGCCCGTGAATATGCAAAAAAGCATGGTGTAGAGATTAAAGACTCTATGACAGTGGGCCATATTATAAACGAATTCTTCGAACAAAAAATCGAGGAAACGCTTATCCAGCCGACGTTTATATATGGGCATCCAGTAGAAATTTCTCCTCTTGCTAAGAAAAATCCAGAGGACCCGCGCTTCACAGACCGTTTTGAACTGTTTATCGTAGGCCGTGAGCATGCAAATGCATTCACAGAGCTAAATGACCCTATTGATCAAAGAGAGCGTTTTGAAGCCCAATTAAAAGAACGAGAAGAGGGTAATGATGAAGCTCATTTAATGGATGAAGACTTCGTTGAAGCCCTGGAGTATGGCATGCCGCCAACAGGAGGCTTAGGCATCGGGATCGATCGCCTCGTCATGCTGCTTACGAATGCTCCTTCGATCCGAGATGTACTGTTATTCCCGCAAATGAGACAGCGCTAATGTTAAAGAGCGTCAACCTTTCTAATAGAAGGATGACGCTCTTTTATAATTCCTTTGGTTTTTCTTCAAAAAAACTATTGCACTATTATTTACAAGGTGGTATATTATTATTCGTTGCCGCTAAACAAGGCGATGACAAAAAAATAACTTCAAAAAAGTTATTGACTCCAATAAGACAAAGAGTTATAATAATAAAGTCGCTTAGACGAAGTGACAAAATGATCTTTGAAAACTAAACAAGACAAAACGTACCTGTTAATTCAAGTTTTAAATAAATCGCACAGCGATGTGCGTAGTCAGTCAAACTACTTTATCGGAGAGTTTGATCCTGGCTCAGGACGAACG
>NZ_JAJFDG010000015.1:0-46014 GCF_020708615.1 Bacillus sp. LBG-1-113
CTAACATCAGGGAGCAAGCTCCCATCTGTCCGCTCGACTTGCATGTATTAGGCACGCCGCCAGCGTTCGTCCTGAGCCAGGATCAAACTCTCCGATAAAGTAGTTTGACTGACTACGCACATTGCTGTGCGATTTATTTAAAACTTGAATTAACAGGTACGTTTTGTCTTGTTTAGTTTTCAAAGAACTTTGCGCGCCTCTCTCGAAGCGACTACTTAATAGTAACATTTTTAGTTAACTAGGTCAACACTTTTTTAAAAAAATGTTTTCATCTAGTAATGTCATGTCTTTTTTAAAAGACAACAGAAATGATTATACCATAATTCTTCTCACTGTAAAGAGTTTTTGATATAAAAAAGCGCAGCTGGTATAGCCGCGCTTTTTCTTTAACTTTCTTGCGTCTCTTCTTGCTCATTTTCTTCATTATCATCGTTTTTCTCAACTAATGCGACTGTGGCAACATGCTCTTGTTCCGCCATTCTGATGAGACGTACGCCTTGAGTTACGCGTCCGGTAGTTGAGATATCATTGATATCCATTCTGATCAGTACACCGCTGGCAGTAATAATCATCAGATCCTCTTCACCTTTGGTAGCTTTCACCGCTACTAAATGGCCGTTGTTCTCCGTGATTTTACATGTTTTCAGTCCTTTTCCGCCTCGGCTTTGGGTTCTGTATTCTTCAGCCGGAGTTCGTTTACCGTAACCTTTCTCAGTCACGATAAGGACATCAGATTCTTCCTCTAATATTTCCATGCCGACGACAATATCGTCGTCAGTAAGGGTGATGCCTTTTACGCCTGCCGCTGTTCTTCCCATTTCCCTAACATCTGTTTCAGAGAAACGAATCAGCAGTCCGTTTTTCGTTCCGATGATGATTTGTTTTGTGCCGTCAGTAAGCCGGACACCCATTAATTCATCATCTTCCCGCAAGCTCAGCGCAATTAAGCCGTTGTTACGGATATTAGCAAACTGAGACAGTGAAGTGCGTTTTGAAATCCCATGTTTTGTTGTGAAGAAGAGATAGAGATCTTCTTCGAATGCGGTGACTGGGATAATTGCGTTAATCCATTCACCTTTTTCTACCTCCAACAGATTGATAATCGGGATTCCCTTAGCGGTTCTACCGTATTCAGGGATTTCATACCCTTTTGCACGATACACTTTCCCTTTGTTGGAGAAGAAGAGAATCGTGTCATGTGTTGAAGTAGAGATCAAATGTTCAACGAAATCATCTTCGTTTGTTCCCATTCCCTGAACGCCTTTTCCTCCGCGCTTTTGACTGCGGTAGGTCGAAGCAGGCAGACGTTTGATATATCCGTTATGTGTCAGGGTGACAACGATGTTCTCTCTTTCGATGAGATCTTCATCTTCAATTGTTTCAAGACCGGCAGTAACGATCTCAGTGCGTCTTTCATCGTTGAAACGCTCTTTAATTTCTGTAAGCTCTTCACGGATGATCTCAAGCACTTTTTCTTCATTGGCCAAGATTTCTTTAAGCTCTGCAATTAATTTAATAAGGGATTGGTATTCTTCTTCAATCTTTTCTCTTTCCAATCCTGTTAAACGCTGGAGCCTCATGTCTAGAATAGCTTGGGCTTGCTTTTCGGTCAGCGAGAATTGTTCAATTAACCCTGTTCTCGCAATTTCAGCCGTTTGAGAGCTACGGATAAGGGATATAACTGCATCAAGATGATCAAGAGCAATCCTTAATCCTTCCAAGATATGCGCTCTTGCCTCCGCTTTACGCAATTCATAAGCTGTACGGCGTCTGATAACGACTTTTTGATGATCTAGGTAATGCACCAGACATTGCTTTAAATTTAATACCTTCGGCTCACCGTCAACAAGCGCGAGCATATTAATCCCGAAGGAGGTTTGCAGGGCTGTCTGTTTGTACAGGTTGTTCAGGATAACATGCGCATTGGCATCTCGTCTGATTTCAATGACAATCCGCATACCGTTACGGTCAGATTCATCACGCAAATCAGTTATCCCTTCAATTTTCTTATCCCTGACAAGATCAGCAATCTTCTCAATTAGACGCGCTTTATTCACCTGATAAGGGAGTTCTGTTACTAAAATTCTTTCTTTCCCTGAAGAAGTTTCTTCAATTTCTGCTTTTGCCCGAATCGTAATAGAACCTCTTCCGGATTCATATGCCTTGCGGATTCCGCTTCTGCCTAAAATTTGTCCGGCAGTCGGGAAATCCGGTCCAGGAATGAATTCCATCAGCTCTTGGATTGTTATGTCCTTGTTCTCGCTTACGGCAAGCACTCCGTCAATAATTTCTCCAAGCTGGTGCGGCGGAATATTTGTAGCCATTCCGACTGCAATACCGGCTGCTCCATTTACAAGCAGGTTTGGGAATCTTGACGGCATGACAACAGGTTCTCTCTCTGACCCATCATAGTTATCTTGATAATCAATCGTGTCTTTTGTAATATCTCGCAGAATTTCCATGGCGATCTTAGACATTCTGGCTTCGGTGTAACGCATCGCAGCGGCTGAGTCTCCGTCTACAGAACCAAAGTTTCCATGACCGTCGACAAGCATATAACGGTAGTTGAAATCCTGCGCCATTCTGACCATAGATTCATATACCGCTGAATCACCGTGAGGATGGTATTTCCCGATAACTTCTCCGACGATACGAGCCGATTTTTTATACGGCTTGTCACTCGTCATGCCTAAATCATTCATCGCGTATAAAATCCGTCTGTGAACCGGTTTTAAACCGTCACGCACATCCGGCAGTGCCCGGGATACGATAACGCTCATCGCGTAATCCAAAAAGGACGTGCGCATTTCCTGACTGATATTTATTTCACGAACTTTTGGTGTGTTTTGTTCACTCATTAAAAAACCTCCCTGAAGTATCACATGAAATTATGTGGGAGTAGATTGTCCATTATGATCTTCAATACGATTTCGCTATTCTCCATTATATCAATAAACTTATACTTATACACATTAAATTACTAGAATATATAGGTTTTACAAGAATTCCTGGGTCCTGTCCAGTTCAGAAAAAAGCCTTATTTCTAATTGGAAATAAGGCTTTTTATTATTAGATGTCGAGATTTTTCACGTATCTCGCATTTGCTTCTATGAAATTTCTGCGCGGTTCTACTTTGTCTCCCATCAGCATTTCGAACGTTTCATCCGCATCCATTGCATCCTCTAGAGTCACCTGCAGAAGCGTTCTTGAGCTCGGATCCATAGTTGTCTCCCAAAGCTGGGTGGCATTCATTTCACCAAGACCTTTGTAACGCTGCAATCCAGGCTTAGGCGTTTGAGGAAGAGTTTGCAACAGTTCCTCAAGCTGCTTGTCATTGTAGGCATATTCAACACGTTTACCCTGCTGGACTTTGTAGAGCGGCGGCTGCGCGATGTACACATAGCCGTTTTCGATAATCTGACGCATATATCTGTAAAAGAACGTCAACAGCAATGTTCTGATGTGCGCGCCGTCAACGTCGGCATCTGTCATAATGACAACTTTGTGATAACGGGCTTTTTCCAAGTTGAAATCTTCCCCGATACCTGTGCCGAGTGCAGTAATCATAGAACGAACTTCGTTGTTAGAAAGAATTTTATCAAGCCTTGCTTTTTCAACGTTCAGGATTTTACCTCTAAGCGGCAAAATGGCCTGGAAATGTCTGTCACGCCCCTGTTTTGCAGATCCTCCGGCAGAGTCACCCTCTACGATATATAACTCGGAGATGCTCGGGTCTTTCGAAGAGCAGTCCGCTAATTTACCGGGAAGGTTTGAAATCTCCAAAGCGCTTTTGCGGCGCGTTAATTCACGTGCTTTTTTCGCAGCCATTCTTGCTCTTGCTGCCATTAAACCTTTGTCAACGATTTTTCTGGCCGCATCTGGATTTTCCAGCATAAATGTTTCCAACGCCGCAGAAAATAACGTATCTGTGATAGTCCGTGCCTCTGAGTTGCCTAATTTTGTTTTCGTTTGGCCTTCGAACTGCGGATCCGGGTGTTTGATCGAGATAATCGCGGTAAGCCCTTCTCTCACATCATCTCCGCTCAAGTTTGGATCATTTTCTTTTATGAGTCCTTTTTTTCTGGCGTAATCATTGATGACACGAGTCAGCCCTGTTTTAAAACCGGCTTCATGAGTACCGCCTTCGTACGTGTTGATATTGTTTGTAAATGAGTAAATATTACTTGTGTAGCCGTCATTGTATTGCAGAGCGACTTCAACCGTAATGCCGTCCTTTTCGCCTTCAATATAAATCGGCTCTTCATGGACAACTTCTTTGGAGCGGTTTAAATACTCTACATAGCTTTTTATTCCGCCTTCGTAATGATACTCATTTTTGCGTTCTTGTCCTTCACGTTTATCTTCAATCGTGATGTTTACGCCTTTTGTCAAAAAGGCTAGTTCACGAACACGGTTAGCAAGCAGATCATATTCATACTCAGTTGTTTCCGTGAAAATTTCAGGATCTGGAACAAAATGTGTAGTCGTTCCGGTATGATCCGTTTCGCCAATAACCTCGAGATCAGAAACCGGGATACCGCGGTTATAGACTTGACGATGGATTTTTCCGTCACGGTGAACAGTCACATCAAGCTCTGTTGATAACGCGTTAACGACCGAGGCACCTACACCGTGCAAACCTCCGGACACTTTATATCCGCTTCCGTCAAATTTTCCTCCGGCGTGAAGCACAGTCATAATGACTTCAACCGCAGGACGGCCCATTTTCTCATGAATACCGACTGGAATCCCGCGGCCATTATCAATTACTGTGATGCTGTTGTCTTTTTCAATTAGGATATTGATATCTGTACAATAACCGGCCAGGGCTTCGTCAATACTATTGTCGACAATTTCCCATACCAGATGGTGAAGACCTTTACTGTTAGTTGAACCGATGTACATCCCCGGTCTTTTACGAACAGCTTCCAATCCTTCTAGTACCTGTATCTGATTTTCATCATAACTATTTTGCTGCTGTTCCATAGCCACGTTATTCACCTACACTTTTCTTAAACAATATATTCGTTATAAAAAATCACTAAGAATCTATTTCAACCATAAATTGCGCACGTTTTTTTAATGTGCTTGAAGATAAGGGAGAGTAATATATATTCTGAACCGTGACTACGATAGATTTGGGTGTGCCGTTTACGGAAGGCACCAGCTTGTGTTTCTGTTTTTTCAGAAATTCTTCAACAATTGGCGACATGTTGGCTTTAAAATCAAAAATGCCAATAATATCGCATGTTGAAACCACAAAATCATCACCTAAATGAATATACAATTGCCCACCTCATTTCTTCACTTCACTAACGCACCGTTTTGCACACGGAACATTCCTGCTTGCCGTAAGGTTTCGTGATCAATGCCATCAACGCTTGTCGTTGTGACAAACGTTTGTACACGGCCCTGGATGGTATGAAGCAAGTGCGATTGGCGATAATCATCCAGCTCACTCAGCACATCATCCAATAGTAAAATGGGATATTCTCCGATTTCTTCATGGATCAGGTCAATCTCAGCCAGCTTAAGGGATAATGCCGTCGTCCGCTGCTGTCCTTGAGAACCGTACGTCTGCACATCGCGTCCGTTCACATAGAAAAGAACATCATCCCGATGAGGTCCAGACAGCGTGACGCCACGCTCAATTTCTTTTTCTCTTAATTTAGAAAACGCTTCTTGATAGCTATCTCCTATTTTCGACAAGTCTTCAGGATCTGATACCTCAAGCGCCGTATGGTACTTCAGCGTCAGTTCCTCAAGCCCTCTTGAGATGCCCGAATGGATAGGCTGCGCCCATTTTTCGAGCTGTGCCGTGAATTGCAGACGTTTTACGACGACTTTTGCGGCAACTTCAATAAGCTGATCAGTCAGAACATCAAGCATTGTTCTGTCAGTTTGTTTTCTTGTTTGCAGCTGCTTCAGAAAGTGATTTCGCTGGGAAAGAATCTTCTGGTAAAGAGAAAGGTCATACAGGTAGACGGGAGAAACTTGGCCGATTTCCATGTCAAGAAACCTCCGTCTCACTTGAGGGCTTCCCTTTACAAGGTTTAAATCTTCCGGCGCAAACATGATGGTGTTGAGGGCACCGACATACTGGCTGAGTTTTTGCTGTTCGATATGATTGACCTTGCCCTTTTTACCCTTTTTGGAGATGACGAGCTGCATCGGAATCGCTCCGTTTTTCTTCATCACTCTTCCCTCTATTTTAGCATAGTCTTTGTCCCATCGGATAAGTTCTTTGTCATTTGAAGTCCGATGCGATTTTGCCATGGACAAGACATAGATCGCTTCCATGAGGTTTGTTTTCCCCTGGGCATTTTCTCCAATGATCACATTTACTTTATTTTCAAATTGAAGTTCAGCATGTTCGTAGTTGCGGTAAGATGTCAGTTCTAAGTTCTGGATATGCAATCAGTGTCACCCGCTTTAATTGACGACTTGAAATGAACCAAATCCTTCAATCTCTACCACATCTCCAACATACAGCTTTCTGCCGCGGCGATTGTCCGGCTCATTGTTTACAAGCACTTCATGCTCGCTCAAAAACCACTTTGCCATACCGCCTGACTGAATCACATCGGCTAATTTCAGAAATTGACCGAGTGTAATCATCTCTGTATCAATAGAAATCGGATTTGCCATTATATCGACCTCTTTCAAATATCACTAATATCTAATTGTACTAAAAAAAAACGAATTAGGGAAAGGGAAAACTTGACGGAGCAGATACCGAATAGAAAAGCTGCCGAACAGGTCGGCAGCCGTATATCGGATTAATAGGTTCTGACAGGGAGGATAAGCTGTACGATTGTTTCATCATTCGGCGTGCGAATTAAGAAAGGTCTCATAGCTCCTGTAAAGCTGACACGTATCTCTGCTCCTTCAAGCACCTTTAATGCATCCAGCATATATTTTGGACTAAAAGAGATATTTAATTCCTCACCCTCAATTTGATCTGCAAGAACTGCTTCCACAACTTTTCCGATCTCAGGTGAATTAGAAGAAATCTCAATTGATTCAGCAGGTTTTGCAGAAAGCTTCACCACGTTATTGCGTCCTTCTCTGGCTAATAGAGATGCACGATCAATCGCCTGAAGGAATTCTTTTGTGTTCACAATGATTTCTGTCTTGCTTTCTTGCGGAATAAGGCTCGTTGTATCTGGGTAATTTCCATCCAGCAGGCGCGAGAAGAACAAGACGTTTTTTGCTTTAAACAGAACCTGGGTTTCTGTAATGACGATATCTACTAGTTCTTGGTTGTCATCTAAAATTTTGCTGAGTTCAGTTAAGCTCTTACCCGGAATCACGACGTTATAGGATCTGTCTTCTGAAATATCAAGTTTGGCTTTTCTTAAAGCCAAACGGTGGCTATCCGTCGCAGTGCATAATAATTCACTTTTCTCCACTTTCCAGTTTACACCTGTCAATATAGGACGTGTTTCTGAGGTGGACACCGCAAACACTGTTTGTCTAATTAGGTTTTTTAACAAATCCGTAGGAATCTGAATCGCATGATGCTCTTCGATCTGCGGCAAATGCGGATATTCATCAGCATCAAGTCCATTTAGGTTAAATTCGGCTTTTCCAGAGCGGATAATCGTCAGATATTGATTTTGCACTTCGATTTCTACAGCTGCCATCGGGAGTTTTTTTACAATTTCGCTAAAGAAGCGGGCTTGTAATACAATGCTGCCTGGCTGTTCAATCGTAACGATTTCTTTATCTCCTTCTTCTTTCGGAATAAAAGACTCGATGGAAATATCAGAATCGCTTCCTGTAAAAGATACCCCTTCATCTGAGGCAACGATCTTAATACCGGTCAAAATCGGAATTGTAGTTCTGGATGAAACTGCTTTTAACACATCTTGGACACTTTCAACAAGACGATCTTTTTGAATCGTAAATTTCATTTTTATCCTCCTAACGGATAATGTATTAATATATATATTTTTTTTAAAAAAAGTAGTAGAAGTAATAGTAGGGCTTGTGGATTTGTGGATAAGTTGCGAAAAAGACAGGAAACACAGCCTATCCACATGTGGACAGACTGTGTATGACTTTAGAAAAGTTATTCACACTTCTCCCGATTTATCCCCGGCCCTATTATTTAAGCTGTTCCTTAATTTCTTTTACATGCTGTTGAAGCTGTTCATCATCTGCCATCAGTTTTGAGATTTTTTCATGCGCATGAATAACGGTTGTATGGTCACGGCCACCGAATTCCTCCCCAATTTTAGGGAGAGAGGAGTCAGTCATTTCTCTCGATAAGTACATAGCGATTTGACGCGGGAATGCTACCGATTTTGTCCGTTTCTTTGCTTTGAAATCCTCAAGCTTAATATTGAATTGCTGGCCTACTACTCTCTGAATTTCTTTTATTGTAATCATTTTCGGTTTTGAGGAAGGAATAATATCTTTTAATGCCTCAGCGGCCAGATCGGCATTAATGTCTTTATTAATTAAAGATGAATACGCAACGACCCTGATTAATGCCCCTTCCAGCTCCCGAATGTTGCTGTCGATTTGATTTGCGATATAAAGCATAACCTCGTTCGGAATATCCAAGCCTTCCGCTTTGGCTTTTTTTCTTAAAATCGCAATTCTTGTTTCTAAATCAGGAGGCGTAATATCTGTAATCAGACCCCATTCAAAGCGTGAACGCAATCTGTCTTCAAGTGTCGGAATTTCTTTAGGCGGTCTATCACTTGAAATGACGATTTGTTTGCTTTCTTCGTGCAGCGTGTTGAAAGTATGGAAAAATTCTTCTTGCGTTTGTTCTTTCCCGGCTAAAAATTGAATATCATCTATCAAAAGCACATCAACATTTCGGTAGCGATTGCGGAAATCAACTGCTTTATTATCCCGAATAGAGTTGATGAACTCGTTAGTAAATTTCTCAGAAGACAGATAAACCACTTTGGCAGAAGGATTATGATCTATTACATAATGGCCGATCGCATGCATTAAGTGTGTTTTCCCTAATCCAACGCCTCCGTAGATAAATAAAGGGTTGTATGCTTTTGCAGGTGCTTCCGCTACTGCTAGGGAAGCTGCGTGAGCGAATCGGTTTCCAGATCCGATGACAAAAGTATCAAATGTATACTTTGGGTTGAGCATATTTTGAGGAAAATCAGATGTATCTTCTTTTACCGCTTTTTTGACTTGCGGTTTTGGCATAAAGTCTTCGACATCTTGATTTTGAGGAATGACAAATTTAATGCTCAATTCTTCCCCGGTTAATTCATATATAGTATCTGCAATGAGATGCAAGTACCTGGACTCCAGCCAGTCTCTGGCAAATTCATTAGGAGCGGTAATTGTCAATGTATCCCCTTGCAGTGAGTGGGCTTTCGTTGATTTCATCCAAGTCTCGAAACTCGGTTTGCTCAATTTTTTTTCGATTTGAGCAAGGGCTTGGTTCCACAGGTCTAATATATTTTCCATCTTCCGGCACGTCCCTCCTTTTCTAAAAAATAACGCCTTTTTCTGTTATAGAACACAAAAAAAGAGCAAATGGCGGTAACCATTCGTACACATTAAATGTTGAAAACATATAATATAGTAGATAAATAGCTTTTCGACAAATTTCACAAGTTGTGGACAACTTTCTACACATGCTGTGTGAAATCAATCCACATCTTATCCACAGTTTGTGGATAAAGAGTGAAAGCAAGATTCGTAATCAAGAGTTAAAACACAAATATAATACCAAATTAAACGAGAGCTTGCAATGGTTGTCACAATCTTATCCACAAAGCAGACAACCTGTTGAAAAAAATTTGTCCACAGGAGTTGGCAGTGTGAAAATGTTGTCGATAACCTTTGTGGATATTAAAAAAGGGAAAAAAGATATCCACATCACGAATTTTCAGCTCAGAATGTCATTTGTATCTGACTTTTTTTCGTTAAATTCAGGAATCTGAAAAAATAAGGTTTCGAAAGTCGATAAGGTATGGTATCCTATTATGGTTGCAAGAAACAAAAGCACTAGTGAAGTTGACAATGAATAGGTAACGCAAATATAATAAGTAAGACTGTCTTTAACAGCTATTCCTCGAGGGAGGTGTCATAAATGAAAAGAACATTCCAACCGAATAACCGTAAACGCAGTAAAGTTCATGGCTTCAGAAGCCGTATGAGTTCAAAAAACGGTCGTCTAGTTTTAGCGCGCCGTCGCCGCAAAGGCAGAAAAGTATTATCAGCTTAGGCCACTGAATAATGTCAGTGGTCTTTTTTCACTTTAAGGGAAAAGATATATGTGATGTGTATGAGCGGGGGATATCCCTCTCTCTGCACATCTCATTTTCAAATAAAATTAAAAGTTTCTGCCAGCCAGTATCGGAGTGAAGTCAATTTGAAGAAGCGAAATCGTTTAAAGAAAAATGAAGATTTTCAAAAAGTGTTTAAGCATGGCACATCAGTAGCGAATCGCCAGTTTGTCTTATATACGCTTGATCAGCCTGAAAACGATGAGCTGCGCGTTGGTCTTTCCGTCAGCAAAAAAATTGGCAATGCAGTAATGCGAAACCGGATAAAACGTTTAATCCGGCAAGCTTTTCTAGAAGAGAGAGACAGGCTGAAGGAAAAGGATTATATTATTATTGCCAGAAAACCAGCAAGTCAGCTGACATTTGAGGAAACGAAAAAAAGTCTGCAGCATTTATTCAGGAAGGCCTCATTATATAAGAAAACTTCGTCAAAAAAGTAGGTGCCACTGCTTTCTTACAACTTTTAAAAGCGCTTCCTTTCTGGTTGAACAGAAAAAGACACCATTTAAAACTGAAAGATGCTAAAATACATACAAGTATGTTTTGTAATAAGAGAGTGTAAAGAATGATTATAGGAGGAAATGTTGTTGAAAAGGAGAATATGGTTGCTATTAAGTATGGTCGGCGTATTCATGCTTTTGGCTGGATGCTCGAGTGTCAAAGAGCCGATCACTGCAGATAGTCCGCATTTTTGGGACAAGTACGTAGTATTTCCATTGTCTGAGCTCATTACGTATGTTGCGAAATTGACGGGAGACAACTATGGACTTTCAATTATTATTGTTACAATTTTAATCCGTTTATTAATTTTGCCGCTGATGATCAAGCAGCTGAGAAGCTCGAAAGCGATGCAGGCTTTACAGCCGGAAATGCAAAAGCTTAAAGAAAAATACAGCTCAAAGGATCAAAAAACGCAGCAGAAACTTCAGCAGGAAACAATGGCTTTATTTCAAAAGCATGGCGTCAACCCATTGGCAGGATGTTTCCCGATTTTAATTCAAATGCCGATATTAATCGGATTCTATCATGCGATCATGAGAACACAGGCGATTTCAGAGCACAGTTTCTTATGGTTTGACTTAGGGGAAAAAGATCCTTTCTATATTCTTCCGATTGTTGCCGGGGTTGCCACTTTCGTACAGCAAAAATTAATGATGGCGGGCAACGCGCAGCAAAATCCGCAAATGGCAATGATGCTTTGGATTATGCCGATTATGATCATTGTGTTTGCGATCAACTTCCCAGCGGCGCTTTCTCTTTATTGGGTAGTCGGTAACTTGTTTATGATTGCGCAAACTTTCCTCATTAAAGGGCCTGATATTAAAAAAGATCCTCAGCCGCAAAAAGCCGGAGGAAAGAAAAAGTGAGGAATGTGACTGCTGCAGGGCGAGATGTCGATGAAGCAGTACAGTCCGGATTACGTGAGTTGCAATTAACGAGAGATGAAGTTGACATTACCGTTATTGAGGAAGGAAACAAAGGCTTCCTCGGTATATTCGGCAAAAAGCCGGCAATCGTAAAGCTGGCTGAAAAATTTGATCCGATTCAGGAAACAAGGATTTATCTTAAAAGAATTGCCGAATCCATTGCCGGAAAGTCTGATGTGACTGTAAAAGAAAGCAAAAAGGCAGTATGTTTCCATATAACGGGTGAAAAAGCGGCATTGTTGATTGGGAAAAGAGGACAAACCTTAAATGCCCTTCAAACTTTGACCCAGCTTGTCCTTAATCGTTATTCAGATCAGTATAAAAATGTGACGGTAGATGCAGAAAACTACCGTTCGAAAAGGAAAGATACGCTGAGTCAGCTGGCTGTGAGACTGGCAGACCAGGTTTTGAAAACGAAAAAAGATGTTCATTTAGAACCGATGCCGTCCAGTGAAAGAAAAATCATTCATGATGCTCTTTCCAAATATGCAAATCAGCAGATCAATACGTATTCAATGGGTGAAGGCGATAATCGCCACCTCGTTATTTCCCAGAAAAGATAACATAAAACCGAAGTCCGGTAAAAATCGGAGCTTCGGTTTTTTTGTATAGAAAAATCTATTTTCCCTTGTAATATCAAGCTTTTTCCGTTTAAGTTTTTCCTTTTTAGGTGTATCCTGTTGATAAAAAGGAAGTTCAGGAAATAAAATTAATTGTTATTCACATGTGGATAAGTTAAAGTAATAAGGGATGAATTTCTAAGTCTGTGGATAACACATCTTCCACTTCGAACCAAACTATGTTATCTTTTAGTTTTGGCATAATAAAATATTTTTTATATAGATGAATGAGAGTATAGAAAAGAGAGGTGAACAACATGGATACAATTGCGGCCATTTCTACACCGATGGGTGAGGGTGCGATTGCTATTGTACGGCTGAGCGGACCGGAAGCAATCCAGATTGCCGACAGGATTTATAAAGGGCCGAAAGGGAAAACGATCAGTTCGGTCGAATCACACACGATTCATTACGGCCATATCGTAGACAAACGTACCGATCGGGTCGTGGAGGAAGTAATGGTATCGGTGTTAAAAGCACCGAGAACTTTTACACGTGAAGATGTCATAGAAATAAACTGCCACGGGGGAATTGTGACAGTAAACCAAGTGCTCCAGCTCGCCTTAAGAGAGGGAGCGAGACTGGCGGAGCCTGGTGAATTTACGAAACGTGCATTTTTAAATGGCCGAATCGACCTTTCACAGGCGGAAGCGGTAATGGACTTAATCAGAGCGAAAACGGATCGGGCAATGAACGTCGCTTTGAATCAAATGGAAGGGCGTCTCTCTGCTTTGGTGCGCCGTTTGCGCGATGATATTTTAGAAACGCTGGCCCATGTTGAGGTAAATATAGATTATCCGGAGTATGATGATGTAGAAGAAATGACACATCAGCTTTTAGTTGAAAAGGCAAGCTCCGTTAAAAAAGAAATTGAGGCGTTGCTTAGAACGTCTGAGCAAGGCAAAATTTTACGGGAAGGTCTTTCCACTGTCATTATCGGCCGTCCGAATGTCGGGAAGTCTTCTCTTCTGAACAGCCTGGTTCACGAGGCAAAAGCCATTGTTACCGATATTCCGGGTACGACACGGGATGTGATTGAGGAATACGTGAATGTGAGAGGTGTTCCGCTTCGTCTTGTTGATACTGCAGGTATTCGTGAAACAGAGGATATTGTTGAACGAATAGGTGTTGAACGCTCTCGTCAGGTTTTGAAGGAAGCAGACCTGATTTTACTTGTGCTCAATTATAGTGAAGAGCTTTCTGAAGAAGACGTGAAGCTTTTTGAAGCCGTTAAGGGAATGGACGTCATCGTTATTATGAATAAGACTGACCTCGAGGCGAAAATTGACATAGAACGTGTACGTGAGCTGGCCAATGGACGTCCTGTTGTAACGACCTCCCTTCTAAAAGAAGAAGGCGTTAATGATTTGGAGGAAGCGATTCAATCGCTGTTCTTTACAGGTGCTATTGAAAGCGGAGATTTAACGTATGTCAGCAACACACGCCATATATCAATTTTACAGGAAGCAAAACGCGCCATTGAAGACGCGCTTAGCGGCATCGAACAGGATGTCCCGATCGACATGGTGCAGATTGATCTAACAAGATGCTGGGAGCTTCTGGGCGAAATCATTGGAGACGCTGTCCACGAAAGCTTAATTGATCAGCTCTTTTCACAGTTCTGTTTAGGAAAATAATAAAAGGAGGAATTAGAATCATGGGGTATGAAGCAGGCCAATACGATGTGATTGTGATTGGCGCCGGGCATGCCGGTGTTGAGGCTGCCCTCGCATCAGCACGCCAAGGCGCCAAAACGCTTGTCTTGACCATCAACTTAGATATGGTTGCGTTTATGCCATGTAATCCGTCTGTCGGCGGCCCTGCAAAAGGGATTGTCGTCCGCGAAATTGACGCGCTTGGCGGAGAAATGGGCAGAAACATTGATAAAACACATATTCAAATGAGAATGCTGAATACTGGAAAAGGTCCTGCGGTCCGTGCATTGCGTGCCCAAGCAGACAAATTCCAATATCAGCACGAAATGAAAAATACGCTTGAAAAAGAACCAAACTTAACGCTGCTGCAAGGAATTGTGGAGCGGCTGATCGTTGAAGACGGCGAGTGCCGCGGTGTCATTACACAAACCGGTGCGCATTACCGCGCGAAAGCTGTTGTCATGACGACTGGAACATATTTGAGAGGGCGTATCATTCTCGGTGATCTTTCTTACTCAAGCGGTCCGAACAACCAGCAGCCTTCTATTAAGCTTTCTGAGCATTTGGAAGAACTGGGCTTCGACCTTGTTCGTTTTAAAACAGGTACGCCGCCTCGCGTCAAAAGCGACACGATTGATTACAGCAAAACGGAAATTCAGCCTGGTGACGAAGTGCCTCGCGCTTTCTCATATGAAACGGTTGAATATATCACAGATCAGCTTCCTTGCTGGCTGACATATACGAGCCCTGAGACACATGAAATTATCGACAGCAACCTGCACCGTTCACCGATGTATTCCGGTATGATCAAAGGTACAGGTCCGAGATACTGCCCGTCAATTGAAGATAAAGTTGTTCGTTTTAATGATAAACCGCGTCATCAAATTTTCCTTGAGCCAGAAGGCAGAAATACGCAGGAAGTTTATGTTCAAGGTTTGTCTACTAGTCTTCCAGAGGACGTGCAGCAAAGAATGCTTGCAACGATTCCGGGTCTGGAAAACGTTCAAATGATGAGAGCCGGCTATGCGATTGAGTACGACGCGATTGTACCGACTCAGCTATGGCCGACGCTTGAAACGAAAAAAATTACAAATCTCTACACTGCCGGCCAAATTAATGGAACATCCGGTTATGAAGAAGCCGCGGGACAAGGCATTATGGCGGGAATCAATGCAGGGCGAAAAGCGCTTGGAAAAGAAGAAGTGATTCTAAGCCGTTCTGACGCCTACATTGGTGTTCTCATTGATGACCTTGTGACAAAAGGAACAAATGAGCCATACCGTCTTTTGACATCTCGTGCTGAATACAGATTGCTTCTTCGCCATGACAATGCAGATCTGCGTCTGACAGAAATCGGCCACCGTATCGGATTAATTTCTGATGAGCGATTTGCGGCTTTTGAAACGAAAAAAGCGGCCATCGAAGCGGAGAAAAAACGTCTGCATTCTGTGATTATCAAGCCGTCTCCAGAAAATCAAGAATATATCCGTTCTCTTGGCGGAAGCGAATTGAAAGATGGAGTACGCGGCACAGACTTGATGAAACGTCCTGAAATGAACTATGAAACTGTGACTAAACTTGCGCCGCCAGAAGTGACGGTTCCGCAAGAAGTGGCAGAACAAGTAGAAATTCAAGTGAAATATGAAGGGTATATTGAAAAATCCCTTCAGCAGGTGGAAAAACTGAAGAAGATGGAAAACAAAAAAATCCCTGATCGAATTGATTATGATGCAATTAAGGGGATTGCAACTGAGGCACGTCAAAAGCTGAAAAACGTACGGCCTTTGTCTGTTGCCCAAGCTTCCCGTATTTCCGGTGTGAACCCGGCAGACATTTCAATTCTATTGGTATATTTAGAGCAGGGCCGCATTGCGAAGATAGCCGAGTAGAAAGGATGACGGCATGAATATTGAAGAATTCACTTCTGGACTGGCGGAAAAAGGGATCTCCCTTTCTCCTCGTCAGCTGGAGCAATTTGAGCTGTATTACGATATGCTGGTTGAGTGGAATGAAAAAATTAATCTGACTTCGATTACAGAGAAAAAAGAAGTGTATCTGAAGCACTTTTATGATTCCATTACAGCTGCATTTTATGTCGACTTCAATCAGGTGAATACGATTTGTGATGTCGGAGCGGGAGCGGGTTTTCCGAGTCTGCCGATTAAAATATGTTTTCCGCACCTTCATGTCACAATCGTAGATTCATTAAACAAACGAATAACATTTTTAGAAAAGCTGTCTGAAGCTTTACAATTGGAGAATACGACATTTTGCCATGATAGAGCTGAAACATTCGGGCAACGGAAGGACATACGGGAAAGCTATGATATCGTGACAGCGCGAGCGGTTGCGAGACTATCTGTTTTAAGCGAGCTTTGTCTGCCTCTGGTGAAGAAAAACGGTTTATTTGTTGCTTTAAAAGCCGCATCTGCTGAAGAAGAATTAAATGCGGGGAAGAAAGCAATCACAACGCTTGGAGGAGAACTGGAGAATACCTATTCCTTTAAGCTGCCTATTGAAGAAAGCGATCGTAATATTATGGTGATACGCAAGATTAAAAATACACCTAAGAAGTATCCAAGAAAACCGGGAACTCCTAATAAATCGCCAATTGAAGGGTAATTTAGACAGCCTGATATGACAATACCATCATATTTTCTTCAAAATTAATGACGGTACAGCAGGAAAAACCATGAGAAAATAGAATTATAAAAATGGCAGTTTTTAAAGGTGGTGTAGGTACATGAAGCATTCATTCTCTCGTTTCTTCGGGCTTGGTGAGAAGGAACAGGAACCGGAGATTGCTGAACATGAGACAAACAAAGAAGAGATTCTTGAAATACCGGTAAATGCTATCGTTCCCAACCGTTTTCAGCCACGCACCATTTTCTCAGATGAAAAAATCAAAGAGTTAGCAATGACCATTCATACACACGGCATTATTCAGCCGATTGTTGTCAGGCATACAGAAGAAGAAGGCCAATACGAACTCATTGCAGGTGAAAGACGCTGGAGAGCGGTGCAATCGCTCGAGTGGGAAAAGATTCCGGCCATTATTAAGGATTTTTCCGACACGGAAACCGCTTCTGTGGCGTTAATTGAAAATTTGCAGCGGGAGGAATTGTCTTCGATTGAGGAAGCGCATGCCTACGCAAGGCTCCTTGAGCTTCATGATTTAACACAGGAAGCACTGGCGCAGCGTTTAGGAAAAGGACAGTCAACGATTGCGAATAAACTGCGGCTATTAAAGCTGCCTCAGCCGGTTCAAGACGCAATCATGGAGAAGAAAATCACTGAGCGTCATGCCAGAGCGCTGATTCCCCTGAAACAGCCTGAGCTCCAAGTCACACTGCTCACAGAGATAATTGAGAAAAGCTTAAATGTAAAGCAGACAGAAGACCGCGTGGTTAAAATGCTGGAGCAAGGCCAGAGAAAACCAAAGCCTAGACGCAAAGCGTTCAGCAGGGATACTAGAATTGCAATGAACACGATTCGCCAGTCACTGTCAATGGTTGAAGACAGCGGTGTAAAATTGAATACGGAAGAAGAAGAATTTGAAGAATATATTCAACTGACGATTCGCATACCAAAATAAAAGCTCTCCTGCTGTCCAGGAGAGCTTTTTCGCTAAAAGGAAATTAATTACTTTTAGTTGCGATTATTATATTAGAATTCTTTTCTTTGAGCTGCTGGATAAATTCTTCCGTGTCTTTTGGAGAAATGACTGCATGTCCCCAGCCTCCCCGATAATAAATTGTAATCGCATGTCGTGAGCCAATAAGCCGAAAACCTGACCACAGCTTCTTTTGTTGAATCACTTTGTCGATTTTTTCATAAGGAATTTGATGTTTGATCAATCCGGCTTTAATGATCAAACGGTGCTCCTTCAATACATATTTCAGATCAATGAAACTCCAAATGATGAGCACATTTAAGAGAGTCAGAAGAACAAAAATGATCGAGCCGGATATCCTCATATTTCCCAGCACAAAAGGAACTATGGCATCTGCTTGTATCAGTAATATGAGAAACACAATCATAAGAGTAACGGGTGCATCTCTTTTTGTTTTGTAAACCATATGATCACCGTCCTGTTTGTACTTTCTGTCTTGTAACTTCTTCTTTTTTTCTATTTAAAATCCCTTTTTTAAGTCAAAAAAACATATAAGGATTAGAATTTATAAGAGAAAGCAATAAAGCGCTGATTGAATTTTCAAATATTCCCTCCTGATAAAAGACAAAATGATGAAAAAAGTGAAACGCTTTAATCTTTTTTTGATAAAATAGAAACATGACAGTACATGTTCATGTGAAAGTAGGTGACATCGTGGGAAAAATCATAGCAATTACGAACCAAAAAGGCGGAGTCGGAAAAACAACGACGTCTGTCAACCTTGGAGCATGCTTAGCTTACATAGGGAAAAGGGTTCTGCTGGTAGATATTGATCCGCAAGGGAATGCAACGAGCGGATTGGGGATTGAAAAAGCCGATGTAGATCAGTGTGTGTACGATATTTTAGTAGATGATGCAGATGTAATAGATATTATTAAAGCAACTTCAGTAGAGAATTTGGATGTGATTCCTGCGACGATACAGCTTGCAGGAGCTGAGATCGAGCTGGTTCCGACAATTTCAAGAGAAGTGAGACTTAAGAGAGCCCTTGAAGCAGTGAAGCAGAATTATGATTATATTATTATTGATTGTCCTCCGTCATTGGGATTGCTGACAATTAACGCGTTGACTGCTTCAGATTCAGTTGTCATACCTGTACAGTGCGAATACTATGCCTTAGAGGGACTGAGCCAATTATTAAATACAGTACGTCTAGTGCAAAAGCATTTGAATACTGATTTAATGATTGAAGGCGTATTGCTGACGATGCTTGATGCCCGGACAAATCTTGGCATTCAAGTGATTGAAGAGGTGAAAAAATACTTTAGAGATAAAGTATATCAGACTGTTATTCCGCGTAATGTCCGTTTGAGCGAGGCACCGAGTCACGGTAAACCCATCATTTTATACGATCCGCGATCAAGAGGAGCGGAAGTATATTTAGATTTAGCAAAGGAAGTGGCTGCGAATGGCTAAAGGCCTTGGAAAAGGGATTAATGCGTTGTTTAATCAGGTTGATTTGTCTGAAGAGACAGTTGAGGAAATCAAAGTTACCGATTTACGCCCTAATCCTTATCAGCCAAGAAAACACTTTGACAACGAAGCGCTAGCTGAGTTAAAGGAATCTGTGCTGCAGCATGGCATTCTCCAGCCGCTTATCGTCAGAAAATCTTTAAAAGGCTATGATATCGTTGCGGGTGAACGGCGCTTTCGGGCGGCAAAGCTTGCAGGATTAGAAACTGTTCCAGCGATTGTCCGTGAATTATCAGAGGCGTTAATGAGAGAAATTGCTTTACTGGAAAACCTTCAGCGTGAGGATTTATCACCGCTGGAAGAGGCTCAGGCTTATGACTCTTTGCTTAAGCACTTAGATGTTACGCAAGAGCAGCTTGCAAAACGTCTAGGAAAAAGCAGGCCGCATATTGCCAACCATTTAAGATTGCTGACACTGCCTGAGAACATTCAGCAGCTGATTGCGGAAGGCACGCTCTCTATGGGGCATGGCCGCACACTTCTTGGTTTGAAGAATAAAAACAAGCTTGAACCGCTTGTGCAAAAAGTGATTGCAGAACAGCTTAACGTTCGTCAGCTTGAGCAGCTGATTCAGCAATTAAATGAGAATGTTCCACGTGAAACAAAGAAAAAAGAACCTGTGAAGGATGCGGTTATCAAAGAACGGGAATCGTATCTCCAAAATTATTTTGGTACAACAGTAAATATTAAGAGACAAAAGAAAAAAGGTAAAATCGAAATTGAGTTTTTCTCCAACGAGGATCTTGAACGGATCTTAGAGCTTTTATCAGAACGAGAGTCGTAATGAAAGAAAACCATCTCTATTGAAGATGGTTTTTTGTTTTATAATCGTCCTGTGAGTCTTTGCAGCGGACTAAGCCGTTCCTGCCTCCACTCTGTTCGATCTGTTAAACTCAGTCCCTCAGCAAGAACATTTGCCATACTCATGACCAAGTGAAGCCTTGTATTTTGTAAAACAAAGTACTCCATGAAACCGCTCACATTTACAATTCCGTTCACATGGAGATCTCCTACCTCAGGAAGATCCTTCTGTACACCGGCCCCAGGCTTTAAAGGACCCTCTCCGATTTGGAATGAACCTACGCTTTTCACACGCCCTAAGCATGCATCCACCGCTATAATAAATGGGTTTTTATGTAATTTGTGAATTTCCATTAATTTATCCTTCATGTTTACAGCATGCACGGGATCAGACAGGGTGCCGTAGACGTGGAATCTGGTGAGCTGCATCTGTTTGAGTTTCATTCCTACGAGCGGGCCTAATGAGTCACCAGTTGAACGGTCTGTTCCGATACAAACCACAACAATTGGTCTGCCGGCAGCTTTATGTAAGGATGAAGAAAGAATCGTTTGTATTTGTTTTGCTGCAGCTGTATCTGTATGTGAAACATATTGCTTTACTCGTTCCTGAGAAGAAAAAAGCCCGCCTTTTCGATTCATAGGTTTCACTTCCTTGTTAGGTATCGGAATTGCTAGGGATGTGTTTTTTTGGTATGTAAGGTTGTTTACATTATATCCAGCAGTTAGGTTTTTTATGCTTTGTGTCTGTTTACGGATTTTTGAATACAGAGAGGAGATGATAGAGGTTGTTTACAAGTATTGTGTCGCAGCGCTTCAGATGACGCAAGATTTGGTCTGCTGTCTAACTTGGTTATGGTTCTGGTAATGAAGCAATCATTTGAATACGGAACGCCTAATGAAGTTTACAAAGATCGAAGGATTGAAATTGACTTCTAATACCGGAATTTTTGAATTTTTGGCATTGAGCCTGTCGAACATTTATTTTAGGAAGTATCAGGATAGCTTGGTGGAGAAAGTGGAGAATGGAATTCTGTGTTTTGACTGCCTGTTTAGGCGGTCTTTTTTGATGTGTATTTTGTATGATAATTTCACTCCAGTCATTATTTTTTGTTTTTCTATGAAAATAGGCATTTTTGTTATTAGCGTTTTATATAGTAACAATAACGGAAACAAGCTGAACTCTTTACCTATGAGGTGATAATGTTGTGGAGAGCCGGAATGAGGTGGATGCTCCTTATATTGGGCAGTCTGATCGGCGCCGGATATGCAAGCGGTCAGGAGATATGGCAGTTTTTTGGCGCAGAAAGCGGACTGGCTATTGTGCTGTTTACAGTAATGTTCATTTTCTCGTCTTATATTGTGATGAAAATCAGTTTTAAGGTTCAATCCACTCACTTTCTGCCGGTTCTTGAACATTTAATGGGACCGTGGCTGGCGAAAATTTATGATATTCTCATTGTCTTTTATTTATTTTCTACAACCATGGTGATGATCGCAGGAGGCGGAGTGACGCTGCAGATGTACAAGCTCCCTTTTTGGTGGGGGATTGCGCTGCTGTGCATCGTGACGGTTTGTTTGTTTTTTTGGGATGTGAATGGGATTTTATCTGTGAATGCCATTTTAATTCCTATTTTAGTAGCGGGTCTGCTGTACGCGTTATTTTCATTTCAGAGCACTCATCACCATACGTGGACGATAGATTTGAGCCGGCAGTATAACTGGCCTGCCAGCATTACGTTTACTTCCTTAAATATTCTTTCGGTGGTCGCAATACTATCGTCTGTCGGGAAAGAAATGAAAGGGCTGGGGGAAGCTAAAATCGCCAGTGTGGCCAGCGGTCTTATTTTTGGCGTGATCTCTTTTGTTTATAATGAAACATTAGTGGAGCTGGCGGGCTCCCTTTCTCAATTTGAAATTCCGCTGTTTGCCGTTCTGGAAGGCGCCCCTTATTTTCTTTTTTTATGTATGACTGCGGTGCTGTGCCTTGCGATATATACGACGACAGTGGCTGGTTTATTCGGATTGTCCAGTCGGCTCATGGCATTTCTTCACATGCCGAGATGGATGATTGTATTGATTCTGTTAGTGTTGATGGTGCCTTTTACTTCTTTCGGTTTTTCCGATTTAATCGCTTTTCTGTATCCCATTTATGGAATGCTGAATCTTTATCTATTAGTTTGTTTGCTGTTATATCCTATTTTAAGTAAATGGAAATAAGAGGATGTTCTTCTTTTTGGGTATGATGATTGCTCTAGTGATCAGTTTTTTTGTACAATAGATTCAGCAGTTTATGAAGAGAGGTGAAGGGTCTTGGCGGATAAAGACTTTGGCCTGAAAGATATTGTAGAAATGAAGAAACCGCACCCATGCGGAGCAAACAGATGGAAAATCATACGTATGGGAATGGATATTCGGATTAAGTGTGAGGGTTGCTCTCACAGTGTGATGATTCCGAGAAAAGAATTTGAAAGAAAAGTAAAAAAAGTACTGGTCAAGCATGAGGAGCCTACTTCATAAAAAGGCTGACACTCATGCTTTTTCATATAGAAGGTAAGGAGAAGACGGCGATGAGCAAAGTGCATCAGTCAGCATGCCCTCTGAATTGCTGGGACAGCTGCGGTTTTGTGGTGACTGTTGATGACGGAAAGGTAACAAAAGTGGACGGAGATCCAAACCATCCGATTACAGAAGGAAAAATCTGCGGCCGCGGCAGAATGCTAGAGACGAAAACAAACTCGCCTGATCGGCTTCGCTATCCGATGAAGAAACAAAATGGCGAGTTTGTGCGGATTTCCTGGAAGCAGGCTCTTGATGAAATTGCCGATAAACTTCGGGACATTAAGGAGACGTCAGAAACAACAGCAGTTTTGCACAGCCATGATTACGCCAATAACGGTTTGTTAAAAGCGCTAGATCAGCGTTTTTTTAATGCGTATGGCGGTGTGACAGAGATTGTCGGAAGCATTTGCTGGGGCTCTGGTATAGAGGCGCAAAGCTGGGATTTCGGCCGGTCGTATGGGCACGGGCCGCTTGATATTTACAACAGCAAACACGTCGTTGTGTGGGGCAGAAATGTATCAAGGACAAATATGCACCTTTATCACCATTTGCAGCAGGTAAAGAAAAAGGGCGCAACACTGACGGTGATTGATCCGATTTTTAATCCGACTGCAAAACTGGCTGACCGTTATATTTCTGTAAAGCCGGGAATGGATGGCTGGCTTGCCGCGGCTGTTTTGAAGGTTCTGATCGAGACGGGAAGAACGGATGAGGATTTTATTTCTCAGCATTCTGTCGGGTTTGATGATGTAAAAGAGCTTTTGAGTACCGTTTCTTTAGAAGAATTTACTGAGAAAACAGAGACAACGATGGAGGAGCTGGAGTTTCTTGCTGGTCTGTATGCCGATGGCCCTGTGTCTACTTTTATGGGGCTTGGTATGCAGCGGTACAAAAATGGCGGCGGGACGATTCGCTGGATTGATGCGCTTGTTGCGGCAAGCGGAAACGTTGGTATTAAAGGCGGCGGCGCAAATTTTGGCAATGTCCAGATTGGTGAAAGCTTTGCAAAAACAAAGCTGACAATGCCGGAATTAAAAACGACATCACGTTCTTTTTCAATGATGACACAGGCTGAAGAGGTTTTAACCGCTGCTGATCCTGCGATCGAGATGATTATCGTGACATGCGGGAACCCGCTGACTCAGGTGCCAAATACAAATAAAGTAAGAAAAGCATTTGAAAAGGTTCCGGTGACCGTAGCGATTGATTCCATCATGACCGATACGGCACAGCTGTGCGACTATGTTTTGCCGACTGCCACTGTTTTTGAAGAAGAGGATATTTACTATTCTAGTATGTACCATCATTATGTTCAGTATGGGAAGAAGCTGGTGGAACCGCAGGGCGAAGCGAAGCCGGACAGATGGATATGGGCAGAGCTTGCAAAACGCCTTGGGTTTGGAGAGCTTTTTGAACACAGTACTGAAGAACTTCTGAAGATGGGGCTTTCTTCATTGGAGGCAGACGGTGTAACGCTTGAGCGCCTAAAAGAAAAAGGCCATCTCCCGCTTCCGGTTAAACAGGTGCCTTGGGATGACTTTAAATTTCTGACGCCAAGCGGAAAATTTGAGTTTACCTCGTCTTTAGCTGAAGAAAAAGGATTTAGCGGTGCACTTCAATTGGAAGTGCCTGAGGAGTCTGTTTACCATAACGAAGAACTTGCCGAAAAATACCCATACACGCTTTTGTCTATTCATCCGCAGCGCTCTAATCATTCACAGCATATTCCGTTCATCGAGAAGCTTCAGCACATACAGGTTGATATTTCTTCAGACATAGCGGCTGAGCAGAATCTTCAGGATGGAGACGAGGTTGTCATTTTCAATGATCGGGGCCGTTTGAATGGAAAAGTGAAAGTGATGAAACAGGCTCATCCGAAGACGATAAATATAGATGAAGGCATGTGGGCGGCTTTTGGCGGCTCCGTCAATACGCTGACAAATGATACAAATTCTGATAATGGAATGGGAAGTACGCTTTTTGACTGTTTAGTGGGCTTGAAAAAAGCATAATGAGAAGGTTCAGCAGGCTGAAGATGCTTTTTTGTCAGCTTGTCTTTTCCAGTGAACCTCCTTATAATTGCTCTAGGTTCAAAATACGTTAATGCAATGACGGTTTTATATAGAGGAGATGAAAGAATGGCTTTAACAGCTGGAATTGTCGGTTTGCCGAACGTCGGGAAATCAACATTATTTAACGCAATTACACAGGCCGGTGCCGAATCAGCCAACTACCCGTTCTGTACAATTGATCCGAACGTGGGAATTGTAGAAGTACCGGACGATCGTCTGCAAAAGCTGACTGAGCTTGTCCAACCAAAGAAGACTGTGCCGACTGCTTTTGAATTCACTGATATTGCAGGAATCGTAAAAGGTGCGTCAAAAGGAGAAGGTCTCGGTAACAAATTCCTTTCTCATATTCGCCAAGTTGACGCGATCTGCCACGTTGTCCGTGCTTTTTCTGATGATAATATTACACACGTTTCCGGTAAAGTTGATCCGATTGATGATATCGAAACGATCAATCTTGAGCTGATTCTCGCTGATATGGAAACAGTCGAGAAGCGGATTACACGTGTCAGCAAGCTTGCAAAGCAAAAAGATAAAGAGGCTGTGTTTGAGTTTGACATTTTGTCTAAACTGAAAGAAGCGTTTGAGAATGAAAAGCCTGCTCGTTCTGTTGAGTTTACTGAAGAGCAGCAAAAGCTTGTAAAGCAGCTTCATTTGCTGACGTCAAAGCCTATTTTGTATGTTGCGAACGTAAGTGAAGATGAAGTGGCTGATCCGTCTGGCAATGAATATGTAGCGAAGATTCGTGAATACGCTGCCGGCGAAAACGCAGAAGTCATCGTCGTTTGTGCGAAGATTGAATCCGAAATCGCTGAGCTTGAAGGCGATGAAAAGCAAATGTTCCTTGAAGAGCTGGGTATTGAAGAGTCAGGTCTTGATCAGCTAATTAAAGCATCTTACTCCCTGCTTGGGCTGGCAACATATTTCACAGCCGGTGAACAGGAAGTCAGAGCTTGGACATTCAAAAAAGGCATGAAGGCCCCTGAATGCGCTGGAATTATTCATAGTGACTTTGAGCGCGGCTTCATTCGCGCTGAAACGGTTGCCTATGAGGATCTTCTTGCGGGCGGCGGCATGGCAGGAGCGAAGGAAGCCGGAAAAGTCCGTCTTGAAGGAAAAGATTACGTGGTAAAAGACGGAGATGTAATTCATTTCCGATTTAATGTATAGGATGCAGTTGTAAAGGGACAAGAGCTTTGGTATAATATAAAATTGTGAGTAATAGAATTATTGCTCCTTGCCCATTACGGGCCGCTTAGTCCAAAAGGAGGTGCAAACAGATGAGAAAGTACGAAGTTATGTACATTATCCGCCCAAACATTGACGATGAGTCTAAAAAAGCAGTTATCGAGCGTTTCAGCAACGTTCTGACTTCTAACGGTGCGGAGATCACTGGAACAAAGGATTGGGGTAAACGTCGTCTTGCTTACGAAATCAACGATTTCCGCGACGGTTTCTACCAAATCGTAAACGTTCAAGCTGATGCTGCGGCAGTTCAAGAATTTGACCGTCTAGCTAAGATCAGTGACGATATCATTCGCCACATTGTTGTTAAAGAAGAAGAATAAGCAATTTTGAAATATATAATGGTAAAAGGTGGTCTTTCTTATGCTTAACCGAGTTGTATTAGTCGGAAGACTGACAAAAGACCCAGAGCTTCGTTATACGCCAAACGGTGCGGCTGTTGCCACGTTTACTCTTGCTGTGAATCGTACATTTACGAACCAGTCAGGAGAACGTGAGGCCGATTTCATTAATTGTGTCACTTGGAGAAGACAAGCCGAAAACGTTGCTAACTTCCTGAAAAAAGGAAGCCTTGCAGGCGTAGATGGCCGTTTACAAACAAGAAACTATGAAAACCAGCAAGGGCAGCGTGTCTTCGTGACCGAGGTCCAAGCTGAAAGTGTTCAATTTCTTGAGCCGAAAAACGGCGGCGGTTCTGGTTCAGGTGGATACAACGAAGGAAACAGCGGCGGAGGCCAGTACTTTGGCGGAGGCCAAAATGATAATCCATTCGGAGGAAATCAAAACAACCAGAGACGCAATCAGGGGAACAGCTTTAATGATGACCCATTTGCCAACGACGGCAAGCCGATTGACATCTCGGATGATGATCTTCCATTCTAATGAGAATATCACTAAATTGACAAAGAAAGGAGGGAAATGACAATGGCAGGAGGACGCAGAGGCGGTCGTGCGAAGCGCCGTAAAGTGTGTTATTTCACTTCTAACGGCATCACGCACATCGACTACAAAGATGTAGATCTTCTTAGAAAGTTTGTTTCTGAGCGCGGTAAAATTTTACCACGTCGTGTAACTGGAACAAACGCTAAATACCAACGTAAATTGACTGCAGCGATCAAACGCGCTCGTCAAATGGCTTTACTTCCATACGTAACTGGTGAGTAAGCTGATACGTAAAGAGCAAGGACCTTCGGGTTCTTGCTCTTTTTTATAGGGGGATAAAAAATGAAGCTCATTTCTTGGAATGTGAATGGCCTGCGGGCTGCCATGAGAAAAATGGATTTCCTCTCTTACTTGAAAGACGAGGATGCCGATATTGTATGTCTGCAGGAGACAAAGATTCAGGACGGCCAAGTGGATCTTGAGCCAGAAGGCTACCACGTATATTGGAACTATGCAGAGAAAAAAGGATATTCCGGCACGGCTGTTTTTTCAAAACAAAAGCCGCTGAACGTCATGTATGGAATCGGAATAGAAGAGCATGATCAAGAGGGCAGAGTGATTACGCTGGAATTTGAAACCATGTATGTGATGACCGTTTACACGCCTAATGCAAAAAGAGGACTGGAACGCATCGATTACCGTTTGCAGTGGGAAGAGGCTTTATTAGCGTTTATTCTCGAATTGGACAAGACAAAACCCGTTATCCTGTGCGGTGATTTAAATGTGGCTCATCAGGAAATTGATTTGAAGAATCCAAAAGCAAACCGGAATAACGCGGGTTTTTCTGATCAAGAAAGAGGAGCATTCACTCGCTTCTTAGAAGTCGGCTTTATCGACTCATTCCGTTATTTATATCCTGATCTGGAAGGCGCATATTCCTGGTGGTCGTATCGTGCGGGGGCACGGGACAGAAATATTGGCTGGCGTCTGGATTACTTTGTTGTTTCTGAACGGCTTAAGGGGCAGATTGAAGATGCCAAGATATCAGCACACGTCTTGGGCTCCGACCATTGTCCTGTTGAACTTACGATCAATATATGATGTGATAGCAGTAAGGATTGATCCTTACTGCTTTTTTATGATGAAAAAGGAGAAAGAGATGGCAAACATAAAAGAGATTGCAAGGCTGGCGAATGTATCTGTTTCGACTGTGTCACGCGTACTGAATCATCATCCGTATGTGTCTGAAGAAAAAAGGAAGCTGGTGCATCAAGTCATGGAGGAATTAGACTACACACCGAATCGAACTGCGATCGATCTCATTCGCGGCAAGACTCAAACGATCGGTGTAATCCTGCCTTACAGCGATCACCCTTGCTTTGATAAAATCGTAAACGGCATCACAAAGACGGCATTTAGACATGAATATGCAACAACCCTCCTCCCTACCAACTATAACCCCGACATTGAAATCAAATATTTAGAGCTGTTAAGAATGAAAAAAATAGATGGCCTCATTATTACATCACGAGCCAATCACTGGGACAGTATAATAGCCTATCAAGAATATGGACCGCTTATCGCTTGTGAAGATACTGGAGACATTGATATTCCTTGTGCTTACAATGACAGAAAAGCAGCCTACATAGAAAGCTTTCGATATCTAAAGAATCGCGGACATGAGAATATCGCTTTTACTTGCGTGAGAAGCGCCGACAAGAGTCCGAGTACGGCGGATAAAGCAGCAGCTTATCAGGCCGTCTATGGCAGCCTGGAGGACCGCCATATGCTGACCGGCTGCAATCATATGGACGACGGAGAGCAGGCGGGTGCGTATTTCTATACAAGCGGCCGGGCTCCAACAGCTATTTATGCAAACAGTGATGAAGTGGCAGCGGGAATTTATGTATTTGCCAAAAAGAAAGACTGGGATGTTGAGATCCTTGGAGAAGGACATTCCTCTATCAGCCGTGCCCTCTGTTTCCCATCGCTTGACCTGAATCTTGAGCAGCTGGGCACCGCAGCATTTTCGTTATTTTTGCAGGAACATCCCATAGATATAAAAATTCAGCATCAATTCATGAAAAAAAGCTTGAACTGAAATGCATTTCATCCCTTATAACTTCATTGAAAGACAAAGGAGGAGGAAGACATGCATATTGAGCACACGGCCATCTGGGTCAGAGATTTAGAGCGAATGAAGGCTTTTTATGAAACGTATTTTAATGGCAAAGCCAATTCTCTTTATTATAATGAGAAGAAAGATTTTAAGTCGTATTTTATGACGTTTGATTCCGGAGCAAGGCTGGAAATCATGAAAAAAGGAGATGTGACTGATCAGCCGTCACAAACGATGACAGGCTGGGCGCATATCGCTTTTTCCACTGGAAGCAAAGAGAATGTTGATGAACTGACAGAAAGGTTAAAGCAGGACGGATTCGCTGTAGTAAGCGGCCCAAGGACGACAGGGGACGGCTACTATGAAAGTGTAATTGAAGATGAGGAAGGAAATCTAATAGAGATTACAATTTAACATCTTGGAGTGAATTGAATGCTGACAGAAAAAGAAAAAATGGCAGCCGGAGAATTATACAACTCGGAAGACCGTGAATTATCACTAGAGCGTAAACATGCGAGAAATCTGATTAAACAATATAACGAATCACCAGAAGACGAGTCAGTGCGAACGGAGCTTTTGAAAAATCTGCTTGGTTCGATCGGTGATCAAGTCACCATTTTGCCGACATTCCGCTGTGATTACGGCTATCACATTCATATGGGGGATCGTACATTTGTTAATTTTGACTGTGTCATTCTTGATGTTTGTGAAGTTCGTATAGGATGTGATTGTTTGATAGCTCCAGGGGTGCATATCTACACGGCTGGTCACCCTCTCGACCCGCTTGTTAGGAAGTCGGGGAAGGAATTCGGTAAGCCTGTTACAATTGGAGATAATGTTTGGATTGGCGGGCGGGCAGTGATAAACCCGGGAGTGACGATCGGCGATAACGCGGTGATTGCTTCGGGTTCCGTAGTGACAAAGGATGTGCCTGCGAATACGGTTGTAGGAGGAAACCCTGCGAGAAAGCTGAATGAATTGAATTGAAATCAGTGCGGTTAAACGCCGCACTGACTTTTTATATCTGCTTGGCATTCGTATTGGGGCCGAAGCAGATTAACAAAATGGAGCATGCGAGCCAGCAGCCGCCTATAAAGAAAAAGACACTGACATAGCCGAGCTGAACGGCGATAAAACCGACGAGCAATGATCCGAAGATGTTCGAGAAGCGGCCGAGACCATAGGCTAAACCGCTGCCTGACGAGCGATACTCTGTTGGGAAAGGCTCAGATGTATACGCATATAAGTTTGATGTGAAAACCCGCTCCGTAATATTAACGATGAAACCAAACACGATAATCATGATGGGAATGAAGGTCATGCCATATAAAAGACCTGCGATGGCAGTCAGAAACGCACTGGCGGCCAATATCCATTTTCTCTGGAATTTTTCGGAAATCATTGAACCCAGCAACGCACCGAGCGGAGCGCCGACCGAGTGCAATACGTTATACCATAATGTATTTTCCATCGTGACCCCGTTGCTTTTTAGCAGGCTGGGAACCCAAGAGGCAAAGCCATAGAATCCAAATGTTTCAAAAATCCATACCGCGGATAACACAATGGTTATTTTCAGGTTTCTCCCCTTTAATAATCCTGCGTAACCCGCATGTTGTACCTGTCCGCTTGCGGTTTGCGGCGCCGGAGCAGGAAGCGGGCCTTTTTCTTTTTCAACGCTTGCTTCAATCCTTTTCAGGATGGCATCGGCTTTTTCATATTCACCGCGATTTTCATGCCAGCGGGGTGATTCCTCCAGCCGCCGAATAAAGAAAAAATAAATAAGACCAACAGCGCCCCATACAAAGACAAGTCTCCATCCCCAAGAGCCGAGCGGAATGACAAAGGCTGATACGATATTGGTGATCGGAACGCCGATCAATCCGATCATGGCACAGAAAGAAATATACTTTCCGCGAACACTTGAAGGGAAAAATTCTGCTAGATAGCTATTGGTGATGACCATGGCAGCTGCGACGCCAAATCCAGTGAGGAAACGAAACGCCATTAAGGATGGGATGTCCCAAGCCGCGGCGTTACATAACGATGCGATTGAAAAAACGAAGACAAATAGATTCAAGGCTTTTTTTCGTCCGATTCGATCTGAAAGCCGTCCCCCAAGTGATGCTCCCAAGAACATGCCTAGAAACGAAGCAGCCGTTACATTGGCAATGGTTGAAAGCTGGATGCCCCAATGCTCGATCAGTGCCGGCGCTACATTGCTGAGGGTAAATAAATCCGCAAGATCAAAGAAGTAAACAATGCCGAGAGCAGTTAATACTTGGAAGTGGACACGTGAAATCGGGAGGCGGTCTAAACGGTTTGCCGCGTTTGAAAAAGGATGTGCATGTTTCGGTTTGACGCCCGTATTCATAAAAAACCCCCTTTTTTAATAGCGGGAGAAAGCCTGAACATTCTCCTCTTGGCATTATTATAAGTATCTGGAATCATTGGGAACAGTGTTCAAATCACTAGATGGAAGAACTAAATTCACACTTTTCGCCTTAATTTTGCTTAAAAGATTTCCAAAACAGTAGATTAATAGACCAAATTATGCAAATATATAGTAATATTCTCATTGAAAGGAAGAGTCATAGAAGGAATGAATTCATTTATCCGTCCTCTAGAAGGAAACAATACATTGTGGAGATATTTTTTCTCCTTGTTGGTGATGGTTGGCTTATTCTTTTTTGGAAGCATTGTTTATGTCTTTATGATGTTATTGACGGCACTTTTAAGTCCAAATATCGCGTTTGATGTGGATACAGGTATGTTAACCGATTCTTTGGCTGATCTGTTTTTAACTCATATCGTTTATGTATTTGCAATCCCAGGGGTTTGGCTGGCGGTGCGCTTTATCCTGAAACGTCCGTTTCGGTCAGTCATTACACCCCATGCAAAAATCAGCTGGCGCAGCATTTTCTTTGGCTTTATCGCTTATTTCTTGCTGATGGCTGTGGTTCAAGGGATTGATTATGCGGTTCATCCGGCGAAATACACTTTTCAGGATTTTGACGCCTCACGTTTTCTGTGGCTGCTTGTGGCATCTCTGTTATTGGTGCCGCTCCAGACTTCTGCGGAAGAACTGTTTTTCAGGGGATTTTTATTGCAGGCTTTTGGAAAAGTAATAAAGAACCCTTTTGTATTGACGCTGATTGTCGGCGGTCTATTTGGGGCTGTACACTTTGGCAATCCTGAAATGAATAATGGCGCTTTTTGGGCAGGCATTGAGTATGTAACGATTGGGATTCTTTTAACATATTATACGGTCAAAACAGGCAGCCTTGAAATTTCACTTGGTGTGCATGCCGCGAATAATATGTTTTTATGTCTTTTTATTACTGAAAAAAACAGTGTATATGGAGATATTCCTTCATTATTCGCCATCACACGGGGAAATCCGATGTGGGAGACTTTCTTTACGGTTGTCATTAATCTTTTATTTGCATTTATCGTTGTACAATACCATAAGAGATCAAAAAGAAAGCAGCAAGGTGTTTAATCCCTGCTGCTTTTTAAGGTTTGTAAGGCTTCTTCTATGTCTGTTGTCGGCTGCTGGCAGGCAAAATTTTCACAAATATACACGGTTGTTTGATCGTCTATGATGCGATAGTCAGCCGCGAATGGTGCAATGTCTTTGCACTGGTCAGGATGTTCTGCCACCAGAATGGAATCGTTTGGAATAAAGGCCTTTTGAAGTGCGCTTGTGATTTGTTTTCTGTCTGGATCGTCCGGGCGCCCAAAAATCACAATTTCCTTTTTAGGCGTCATATGTTTTAACACACTTTGCATAAAGAAAGAGTGGCCGCTCGGGTATGCCTCGATTTCAGGCTTGAACACGGAAAACCTCGTTTCGCCTTTTTCAATCAGCGACAAATCGCCTGTGACTTGCCCGAGGCGCAGGAGCTGAACGGCTGCCACGCTGTTTCCTGAAGGCACGGCGCCATCGTACACTTCTTTTTCTCTGACAATTAATGCTTCTGCGTCATGTCCGGTAAAGTAGAATCCACCATGCTCCTCGTCCCAAAACAAATCGATCATATCGTTTGACAGCTTCTTCGCTTTTTCTATATATGATAGATCAAACGAGGCTTCATAGAGATCGAGATAAGCCCATAAGAGAAAGGCATAATCGTCGATAAATCCTTTGTTTTTCACTTCGCCGTCGCGATACCGAACCATCACCCGGCCGTCGATGATTACGTTGTTTTCAATAAAGGTGATAGCGTCTTCAGCCAAGCTGAGGTATTGGGGTTCCTGGAATACCTTTGCTGCTTTAGCAAGACCCGCAATCATCAGCGCGTTCCATGAGGTGAGCACCTTATCATCGACATGCGGATACGTTCTTTTTTCACGCGTCTTTAACAGCTTCAATCTTGCATCTTCAAGCTTGCGGCTGAGCTCTTCTTCGGTTAAGCCGCTATCCGCTTTGATTTGTTCCCGCTTGGTGTGAATGAGGTTGGGAATGTTTTTGCCCTCAAAGTTGCCTTTTTCTGTGATGTCATACACGCTGCAATACAGCGTGCCGAGATCCTCTCCGAGCGTCTTCAAGATCTCTTCTTTTGACCACACGTAGTACTTTCCTTCTTCGCCTTCTGTATCCGCGTCTAAAGCGGAGAAAAAGCTTCCGTCTTTATGGGTCATTTCCCGTTGAATGAACGTAATGATCTGTTCACAAATTTCTTTGTAACGGCTGTTTTGCGTAACTTGATAAGCTTCAGTATAAGCTGTCAGCAGGAGCGCATTGTCATACAGCATTTTTTCAAAGTGAGGGACGAGCCACTCATCATCGGTCGAATAGCGGGCAAACCCATAGCCGATATGGTCATAGATGCCTCCATTTGCCATGCTGTCCAGTGTTTTCGTGACGTTGTACAAAGCGTTTTCCTGCCCCGTGGTGTGATAATAACGAAGCAAATACATGAGCATATGAGGCATAGGAAATTTCGGCGCCTGTCCGAAGCCGCCGTAGATTGTATCGAAACCATTGGCAAGCTGCTGGAATGTCCGGTGGATCGCTGATTCGCTCAACCCCTCGCTTGTTTTAGCTGCTGTTTTTGTCTGTAAATGGTTAGCGGCGTTTTCTGCAATATCCTCGACATGCTCACGATCGTTCGCAAACGTTTCTGAAAGATGCTCAAGCACGTCAACAAAACCCGGACGATTATATTTACTGGTCTTCGGAAAATATGTACCCGCGTAAAACGGCTTCTGATCTGGCGTGATAAACACATTCAGCGGCCAGCCGCCCTGTCCGGTCATCAGCTGGCAGATTCTCATATAAACAGAATCGACATCAGGGCGCTCTTCCCGATCCACCTTAATCGCAACAAAACGTTCGTTAAGAAGGCGGGCAATTTCCTCGTCCTCGAAGCTTTCATGAGCCATGACATGGCACCAATGACATGTGCGTGTAGCTACCCGAGCTAGCTATACCCAATAGATACGAGAACAGGCTTGTTTTCGCGTTTCGCTTTATCAAATGCTTCTTGTCCCCAAGGGAACCAATTCACAGGGTTATGAGCATGTTGAAGTAAATATGGAGACTTCTCAGCGATTAATCTATTGGGTTTATTGTTAGTGGGCATGGGATCACCTTCTTTCTTATTTTGACTTTGATAAACATCCTCAATATTAACTTACCACAACCAGATAAAAAAAATTCTCATACAGATTACTTCTAATAATTTTAATTGATTTTAGGTTCAAATGAACTTATAATTATGTTATAAGTGTTATATATTTAGCAGAAATGGAAATAAAATATTTTTGTTTGGTTATTGTATGTTTAAATTATCAATACTAAGGAATATGTAAAGAAGATCTTTATACAGGAGGTGTTCGCCTTACTTGGTAAGGCAAACTATTGACAACGATTAATCTTATTATATTTGCCATTTTAATTGTGTTAACCGCATTTTTTGTTGCAACTGAATTTGCGATTGTAAAAATTAGAACTTCGAAAATCGATCAACTCATATTAGAGGGCAAAAAAGGTGCTGTATCAGCAAAAAAAGTCGTTACTCATTTAGACGAATATTTGTCAGCCTGTCAGCTGGGAATCACTGTTACAGCATTAGGGATTGGCTGGGTTGGAGAGTCGACTTTTGAAGTGATTTTGCATCCCTTATTTGCTTATTTTCATGTAAGTGAACCCGTCTCACATGTATTGATTTTAGTCATTGCTTTTGTCATGGCGACCTTTTTGCATGTAGTAGTCGGTGAGCTTGCTCCCAAAACTCTTGCGATTCAAAAAGCTGAAGCGATCACTCTTTTAACAGCAAAGCCAATTATCTGGTTTTACCGTATCTTATACCCTTTTATCTGGTTTTTAAATGGTTCAGCCCGATTTATCGTCGGACTCTTCGGGTTAAAACCTGCGTCAGAACATGATCTTGCTCACTCTGAAGAAGAACTGCGTATCTTACTGTCTGAAAGCTATAAAAGCGGCGAAATCAATAAGAATGAGTTAAAGTATGTCAATAACATTTTTGAATTTGATGAAAGAATCGCCAAAGAAATCATGATTCCTAGAAGAGAAATACTAGCGATTTCTATCGATGAATCATACGAATCTGTTGTTAGGACTATTAAGACAGAGAGCTATACAAGGTATCCGGTTCTAAATGGGGATAAAGATACGATTATTGGTTTTATAAATGCCAAGGAGTTCTTGTCAGCGTATATTGATACAGATCAGAAAACAAAGGATCATTTCAAATTAGAACATCATATCAATCCTGTTATCCATGTGATTGAATCCGTTCCGATACATGATTTATTGGTGAAAATGCAGAGAGAGCGAACTCATATCGCTATTCTAGTTGATGAATATGGTGGTACTTCAGGCTTGGTCACTGTTGAAGACATTCTTGAAGAAATAGTAGGCGAAATCAGAGATGAATTTGATGAACATGAAGTTCCTGATATTAGAAAAATCAATGATAATCATTATATTTTAGATTCAAAAGTGCTTATTGAGGATGTAAATGAACTATTGGAAACCGCGTTAACAAGTGCGGATGTGGATACAATAGGCGGCTGGTTTATGACTCAAAATATAGATGCCAAACTTGGTTCTGAAATAGAAGCCGAAGGATATGTGTTTAAAGTACACAAAATAGACGGTCGGCATATTCATTATTTAGAGGTAAAACGAAACAAAAAAATATCATGAAAAGCATGAACTTAAATATTCAAAGCTGAGGATAACTTTTGTTATCCTCTTTTAATTTTTTTCTTCATTGCAATATCTTGTCAAGCCACAAAAGTATTGCTATTACCGCAAAAAAAACGCAATTAATTTGCTTGCATGTAGCCGAAATGTACCTTTTTACATTAAGAATTGTAAATGGCTTTTTGATCTGACATAATACAATTAATGTAAATATTCGAACAATTTTGTAAATCTGCGGGGTGAGATTTTCTTGGATCATACATCTATAAAAAAAGAAAGGATTCCGTATGAAATTTTAATATCTAAGTTGAATTCATGGTATACCACCATAAAGAAAAATATGATTGAAGAAGCCCAAAAGAAGAAGTCGGAAATTGAATCTCTTTTAGAAGAAGTCGAAATGAAGCAAGATGTACTCCTATATTATCAACTTTTAGATTTTAGACATGAACTAATGCTAATTTATTTGAGATCAAAAGATGTTGAGGAAGTTAGGAATACTTACGAAATTTTGAAAGAAAAAGAAGGCAGTTTGTCAAAAATGCTTGAGTATTATTTCTTCTTTTTCATGGGAATGTACGAATTCAGAAGAAAAGAACTTGTTTCTGCAATAAACGCCTATAGTTTAGCTGAAACCAAATTATCAGAGATTGAAGATGAGATTGAACGTGGAGAATTTTATTTTAAAGTATCAGAAGTATATTACTATATGAAACAAACTTATTTTTCACTGAGTTATGCAAAGAGAGCTATTAAGATATACCAGAAATTTGACATTCATGATGAAAGAATACTTCATTGCAGGTTTATTGTAGCTGGAAATTTAATTGATACTTTAAATTACAATAGTGCAATTAAGGAATTGAAAAAAGGATTACAGGATGCTTTTAAAATCGGAAAAAAATATCTCATTGCAACATTTCATATGAATTTAGGTATCGTTTATAGGAGTGTTGGTCAATATGATTTGTCGATTCAAAATCTCATGAAGGCATTGCAAGTCTTTCAAGAGGAAAAGCATATTTTTATGTCTAAAACTTTATTTAATTTGTCTCATGTATTAGCCCAAAAAGGGGAAATGAATAAAGCGCTTCTCTATTTTGAACAAGGAAGTGCCATAGCTATGCGTAACAATGATTATGAATACCAAGCCAAATTCAAATTGTTAAAGGGATTATATTTTTCCGATGAAGATGTTTCTTTGATTAATGAGGCCTTAGATTACTTTCAATCAAAGAAATTATTTGCTGATATTGAAGAATATGCTCATGAGGTTGCAGAGTTTTATTATGAAAAAGGAAATTCTTCACTCTCTAACGAATATTATCGTAAGGTAATAGCAGCCAGAAACGAAATTCGAAAAGGGGAGATTATTCATGAAGAAAAAAATGATTGCCTTATCAATGACGATTTTAATGGGGATGACAATACTGGGCTTATCCTTTAATTCAGATACTTTTGGTCATCAAGCTAAATCTGAAAATGTAATTAGTATTGCATCAGATCGGCTTGGAAGCTAAAGTAAACCCACTCGTTTTTCGTGAGTGGGCTTTTTTCTTTATATAGAGATTTCGCATACATGATTAATTCCTGTTTCCATTCGGTTTCTTGACAAAAGTTTCAATTGTGAGTGTTTGTGCTGTATGACATATGTAGGTAGATTGAAGAAAGATGCTAGTTGATGAATTGTTAAGTTTTGTATTTCGAATAAATGTTCTTTTAATAATTTGTCCGGAAGTAACAATTCAGAAGCGAATATATTTGCTTGGTGTTCTAACTTGTCTTTTAAGACAACGGAGCAATTAGCCACTTTAAAAGCATTTAAATTTTTGTGGAGGAAATAATGTCCTAGTTCGTGGGCAACAATGAATTTTTGGATTGTTTGGTGCGTTAGTTTTTCATTTGTATGGATTATATAACGATTTTCTTCTTTAAGATGTTGAAGTAAACCTTCGGCTTGTCCTAAGTTGTTCTTGGTTATAATTATATTTAGTTGTTCGCAAATTTCATAAACATCATTAGTTCCGTAACTTAACAAGATTAACTGTACTTTATGTTTTATGTTTTTGCTCGTATAAATTGGTATCACTCTTTCCTCTTTAATTCATCAACAAGCTTTATTCCATTTTTTAATGCCTTCTTAATTAGAAGGGCTGTTTCTTCGTCGAACTCACCGTCATTTTTAAAGAGTAGTGTATCCTCATCTTTTAGCTCCTCAATTACTTCATTAAATGTTTGGGTCAATTTTGAAGCTTTATTGTTGCTTTCAATGGGGGTTTTACCTACTAAATAATCAGTTGAAACATTATACAGGTCGCTTAATTGCTTTAATGTTTTTGTGTCTGGATCACGAAAATCTCTTTCATAATTAGAAATGACTTGGTTAGAAATGTTAAGTTTTTGAGCAACTTCAATTTGAGAAAGTCCACGTTTTTTTCTCGCTTCTTTTAATCGTTTTCCTAAACTCATATTAATTCGTCCAATCTACAGAAAGTTTATTTTAATCTTATCACCACTAATTGTAACCAAGCTAGGACTTATCTATTATCTTTTCGATAAGTTTATTATTAGTGTTGACTTAAACTTAATGCATAAATATAATGGTTTTACATCTATTATATGTAATATAAGGTTTTGCATTGAAATTAAAAAAGCTTATTGATTTTATGCAAAAAGTTTAATTTTGTATTGACTTAAACGTATAGTTTAATTATAATTAACTTATAAACGAAAAGACGAAAAAGGCAGAAAAGGAGGGAGTTGTTTGAAAGAATTTTTAACTGCTGAAAACATCCAAAACATTTTGGGGGTAGGGCAGGCAAAAGCATATCAAATCATTAGGGAATTAAATAAAGAACTCAAACAAGAGGGATACAAAGTTGTTAAAGGAAAAGTCAGCCGTGCCAGATTTGAAGAGAAATATATTTATAAAACAACGGGGTGAGTGTCATCGGTTTAAACCAAACTCATTTGTTTATGAAAGAAGCTGTTCCGTTGGCCAGACAAATGGAAGGTGATTGGATAGCACGAATGAAGATTGCTCTTAATTCGGTCATCATAAATCATTATTTAAACCTTCCGTTAACAAATGAAAATGTTAATGAATTACTGCGAAAAGGTGTTTCATATCGCAGGATATGTAAGCATTACGGCATTGGAAGAAAAGACATTGAAAAGCTGCGGTAATCATCCATAGTGTGACGTTATATACCACTATAGGGAGCCGTTAAGAATCCTTTGAAAGGGGGCATGCGATGAAAATAAGGGTGAATGCAACAATCATTACTGATGTTGAAGCTTTAAAGGCTGATAAGGATTTGAACCATTTTAAAGATTATGTGATTCATGAAACTTTTATTGTTGATGAAGATAATCATTTAAGGGCTAATGAACAAGTATCCAAGCAGTTAAAAGGTTGGAATTGGTGGTGTATCTGGTCAACTCGTCCATTGAGTAAGAAGGATAACCAAGTGTTTACTTTATATAACGATGAATTGTATAACTTATGTCGCTAGGGGTGTTTGTTCTTTGAAAACTATATACAGACAAAAAAAGCGCCTTGACGAATAATCATCAAGAACGCCGGCAAATAAAAACTAGACACTTTTATTATACGGCATTCTTGCTGAAAAGTCATGCGTGAGTATTTGAGTGATGAACAGCAATCACTTTAAATGCTGTAGCAGGCTAGAATAAGCGTGCGGAATAGCTGTAGTCAGCTTGATGGCTATAAATAGCCTACTAGGTTGCCACGAGGGCATAAAGCCGTTAGCAACTGATAAGCACCAAGATGGATACAGAACCGGAGCGAATCCAAAATATAAAATCGAAATTTAATGATCTTTTGAAAATAAATAATAAAAATGAAATGGGGATATGAAAAATGAACTTAAACTTTATTGTACCGGATATCAATATGACTTTTGGTGAACTGAAATTTTTAGGTTTAAACCGTGAGCGTTATGCCTATGTGGATGGAAAAAGAACGGATACTTTGGAATCGAGGATTTATAATCTAGGATCAAGTGTGCAAGGCGGGCAGATCGAAGTGACAATTCCTGCTTATGTGGATTTGAAGGAATTTGATTTCTTTAAGGATGTTGAATTGAAAAATCCGAAAATCATGGCTTCTGCTAGAGCAAATGGGAATTTTGCTAATGTTAACTGGACTGTCGAAGCAGAAGATCTCGTATTAAAAGGCACTGGGTCTAGTCCTGTAAACAAAACAGTAACACCAGGAACTTCTGATAAGAAATAATTTATAAGTCGAGTACAGTTATTTTGATTATGTTGAAGAAAACGGAGGTAATGGCGAAGTGAAGACCGTTAAATCTGTGTACTTTGAGAATGTCGTTATCCCTACAATTGAACTTGGCGAATGTCATTGTTGTGAGGAGGACAATGCCGTAGAGTATTATCAAGAAGAAGTCCCGAGAGGTTATGTGTGGGAAATGTATTGTCACTCTTGTAGAGAAAAATCATCGGGGTATGAATTCTAATGATCAATATTAGTGATTTCTTTAATAAAAGGTTTTGGAAGTACAGGGGCAAACGAATCCGCCCGTACATGAGAAACAATGTAAAATTAGCAGGCGCAATTATCTTTGTGCCTGTTTTTTTGTTATCTATGTTTCTCTTTTGGAAAGATCATCTTCTTCACTTTGATGTATTTCAAGTGATTGATCACTTTGAATGGAATGTACCTTTGATCGTTAAAAGTTTGGTTTGCTCGTTGTCAATTGGTATTGGAAGTGTGTATGTTGCCTATTTAACTTTTAATGGACTTTTTAAAAGGTTAAACCACAGGCAGATGCTTGCAAGAATGATTTTTTCTAACAAGTTTTACGAAAAAGAAAATGTGAAAGTAAGAAAAATCTTTTCAAATGAAACTGACTCAAAGGAAAAGATCACATACTTTCCAAGAATGTATTACCAGGTCAAAAACAACCACATCTATATTCGTATTGCTATGGACATGAGCCGTTTTCAGAATCGCTTCCTAGACTTAGGAAAGGATTTGGAAAACGGCTTATTTTGTGACTTGGTTGATAAACAAATGGAAGAAGGTTTTGTGTGCTTTAAACTTCTTTACGATGTCAAAAAGAATCGTATTTCCATTGATGATGCAGTAGCTGAGAATGGAGTCCTTCCGTTAATGAAGCATATATCATGGCAATTTGATAAGTTGCCGCACATGCTTATTGCGGGTGGTACAGGTGGAGGGAAAACATACTTCATGCTAACGATCATTAAGGCATGTGTTGGACTGGGGGCAGATGTAAGAATACTAGACCCTAAAAATGCAGATTTAGCAGACTTGGAAGAAGTGCTTCCGAAAAAGGTCTATTCCCAAAAGAACGGTATTCTTATGTGCCTGAGAAAGTCTGTAGATGGCATGATGGAGCGCATGGATGAAATGAAGAAAATGCCTAATTATAAGACAGGTGAAAACTATGCCTATTTAGGATTAAAGCCTGTTTTTATCTTCTTTGATGAATATGTGGCATTTATGGATTTATTAGATATGAAAGAAAGAAATGAAGCCCTTTCTTACATGAAACAGTTGGTCATGTTGGGGAGACAGGCGGGTTACTTTCTCGTTCTAGGGGCACAACGTCCAGATGCAAAATATTTGGCTGACGGTATTCGAGATCAGTTTAGCTTCCGGGTGTCGCTAGGTTTAATGTCCGATACGGGTTACGGAATGATGTTTGGCGATGTTGATAAGGCATATGTGAATAAAAAAGAGACAGGGCGAGGATATGCCAATGTTGGCACTGGTTCAGTGTTGGAGTTTTACAGCCCTATCGTGCCGAAAGGTTATGATTTTATGTCATCTATTAAAAATGCGCTGGTTGGAGTCGAGGGAGCGCAGGCGACGGCAGTCGCCAGCGGCAGCGTAAGCGACCAGACGGCCAGCGGCGAAGGAGTGAGTGAAGCGAATGGATGAGCTAAAACAACCCCCCCACGCTAACAGGGGGGTAGTAATCGTAAAAGAAGAAAATGAAAACGTTGAAAGCCCTTTAGTATCAATGGTTGACTACATTCGAGTCTCTTTTAAAACTCATGATGTTGACCGAATTATCGAAGGGGTTCTTCACCTTAGCAAAGACTTTATGACTGAAAAATCGTCTGGTTTCTATGGCTACGTTGGCACGTACGAACTGGACTATATCAAAGTCTTTTATTCTGCGCCGGATGATAACAGAGGTGTTTTGATAGAAATGTCCGGTCAAGGTTGTCGTCAGTTTGAATCGTTTTTAGAATGCAGGAAGAAAACATGGTACGACTTCTTTCAAGATTGCATGGCACAAGGCGGTTCATTTACTCGCTTTGATTTGGCTATTGATGATAAAAAGACATACTTTTCTATACCAGAACTTTTAAAAAAAGCCCAAAAGGGCGAATGTATTTCAAGGTTTAGAAAATCGGATTTCAATGGCTCCTTTGATCTATCTGATGGCATTACAGGCGGAACGACAATATATTTCGGTTCTAAAAAGTCAGAAGCGTACCTTTGCTTTTACGAAAAAAACTATGAACAAGCAGAAAAATATAACATTCCGTTGGAAGAACTAGGCGATTGGAATCGTTATGAACTGCGGCTTAAAAATGAACGTGCACAAGTTGCCATAGATGCTTTATTGAAAACAAAGGATTTAACCTTAATCGCTATGCAAATCATTAATAATTATGTAAGGTTCGTTGATGCTGATGAAAACATCACTAGAGAGCATTGGAAAACGAGCCTTTTTTGGTCTGAATTTATAGGTGATATCGGGAGACTTTCTTTGTACGTCAAACCACAAAAAGACTTCTATCAGAAATCAAGAAACTGGCTTCGTAACTCTTGTGCTCCCACTATGAAAATGGTGCTTGAAGCTGATGAACATTTAGGGAAAACCGATCTATCAGATATGATTGCAGAAGCTGAACTGGCAGACAAACACAAAAAAATGTTAGATGTGTTTCTTGCTGATGTTACTGACATGGTCGTTTAAAAACAAGCTGCTAAATCTTTATAAACACAGGTGATGCGATTAAACGTATGTGTCAACGGTACCGGAACGGAGTGAGGATAAGGAGTTGACATATTCAGCGCCACCAAAACCCTCTTGGCATTGAACAAACAACCGTTTGTTCCTGCCTACCGGCGAGGGAGTCCCCCGATGATTCGGGGGAATAGGGGGATAGATTAACAGCAATCCAACGGGCTTCCGTTGGTGGGTTTGGGTGAAACCCAAGAACTTAAATCGGAGGGATAAGATGTTTAACATTAATCTGTTGAATCAGGCCCGACTAGAGAGTGATTTGGAGTCTCTTGGCTGTTTGGATATTGCTGAGGAATTGATTGAAAAAATGATGGAAGATGTCTTTTACAGTGATGTTGCTCAAAGGGTCATAGTCCAAACTCTTGCGGTTATAGATAACGTGAATGCCAAACTTCAAGCCACATTCAACATACTGGAGGATGAAGATGCTGAGACAGATGAAAGAATTGTGGAGTTTGAAGGAATTAGCTACTACCAATAAGGGGTGAAAATCTGCGGTGTCTGCTGTAGACAAACGATTCAAAAGCTTGGGTTTTAATGTGGGTATCCCCTCTTTAGTTTTTGTGAGAAGTTTAAGCAGAGATTGTATGTTGGTTGTCGAAGGCGAACGAATAAAAGGGTTTGCTGAATATCGTTACACATTTTACAAGACAAGATATTTGCCGGACGGTCGAATGACTAGCTTAAAAGTTTATGTGGAGAATCAAAGCATAAAAAGGGTGTTACATCGTGTAGCATCCTTTTTATTATTCCTTGAAAAAACAAAACAGGTTTGAAGAAAGCGAGGTCTTTCATGAAACAGAGTGTTGAGGTTGTTGAAATTAAAGGTAAGCCAGTGGAAGTGATCGTGACGGAGTTAAACGAACCGAACTATGAAAAAATGGCGAGAGCCATTTTGAAAATGACAAGAAACATGAATGTTAACCAGGAGGAAAGTGCTTAGAAATCTATGAAAGGAGAGTGAATCGAATTGCTCCATAAAGAAATTGGCTTGGATAAAAAAGAAGAGTCCTTTTTTCGGTCTGCCTTTCAAAAACTGAAACGAATTGAAAGACCGGAAAAAGATAAACAGAAAGTTCCTCGTGACAGGTCGAAGCTGATAGCCGTCACATTGTGGTCTTGTGTCGGTGGCTTGCTGTTTATCTGCTTGCTCACTGTGCTTCTATCAATTAACACACGATCCCAACTTAATGACATGAAAGATGAAGCCAATAAGCCAACAAATGACGATAAACAAAAAATTTCGGTGACTGCTGCTGAAAACTTTCTGTCAGGGTTCATCAATGAATATGTGAATGTGAAAAACGATCAAGAATCTATTGAAAAACGCATGCAGAGCCTTGAAAGCTACATGGTGAAACATGAAGATAACCATTTTGAAAATGAAGATCGCTTTAATGTAGATGGCTTGAAAGGTGATCGTGAGTTAAAAGATTACAGCTTATATAACGTGAAAGAAGGTGATAAAAACAGTCTTTTTCAATATAAGGTCACATATGAAAATATATACCCTGTAGAAAAGGAAGTTGAAAAAGAAGTTAAAGACGGAAAGAAGAAAAAGAAGGTGAAAGAAAAGGTTAAAACAAACGAAAAATCCGAAAAACAAATGTTGCTGAATATTCCAGTCACAAATAAAGGTGATTCTTTTTCGGTGTCTGCTGTCCCTTACTTTACACAGATTTATGATCTTAAAGGCAATATTGCTTCTGAGAGTAAAGAAGAAACTAGAGACGAATATGCAGGCGAGAAAAAAGAATCTATCGAATCATTCCTTCATACTTTCTTTGAGAAATACGCTTCTGAAAAGAAAGAAGAAATGGTTTATATGATGAAAAAGCCGGAAGCGTTGGAAGGAAACTTGTTATTTGGGGAAGTGCAGTCAATGAGAATCTTCGAGACGAAAAAAGGTTTCGAGGTTTTTTGTGCTGTTCAATTTAAGGAAAAAGAAAACAACATTCCGGTAAATGAAAAATTCAGCTTAAAGATTATGGAAAACAGTGGTCAATATTACGTTAAAAAACTTACTCATCAATAGGAGGTAAATATCAATATGGAATTCATGAATTTCTTTATTCTTGGCGCAGACCTTCCAACGCTTGGAGGGGTAAAAGGATGGGCATCTGATGTTGTTATCCAATTCATTACGATCGTCGTCATGTTCATAGCCGCAAAGAATCTTATGAAATTAAAAATGGGCGGCATTATCTTTGTTTGCTGTATTGGCAGTGCGGTGACTTGGGTTATTAAACACTGGTCAGAATTCTCCGGCTGGATCAATGCGCTAATGGAAAAATTGTAAGGGGGCATATGAATGGGGCGTCTGGTGTTCAACTACCGGAAGGCAATGAGAGAGCCGAAAAAAATTCAGCAATTAACCGAAAATTATTCGTTACCCTTTGCAGTTGAGTTAATACCGGCTATTAACTATTTCATTTTTGTTGGCCTATGCTTTGGATTCTGGTACGGCGTGAGGATGATTTTTCCTCACGCTTTTGATAACAGTTTTGTCATCGTGATTTTTGGAATACCGATTTTTTTAACAATGCTTGTTACGAAAATAAAGCCGGAAGGCAAAAACATCTATTTATACTTCTTTGATTTTGCAAAGTATTACTTCTTCATCAAGCTTCCACAAAAGAAGTTTTGCAATGACCGAAAGGTTGATTTAAGTAATGAAAAACAAATTGAGTTTCGAAAACTTGTGAAGGTGGTGGATTATTCGAATGAGACTAAAAACGCCTATGAAGGCAATACACAAGAATTTTCTGTTAACAAGAACGGGCGACGTGTGGGCGTACTACCGAATAAAAAGCAATTCGATTCCTATGCAAAATAAAGAAAAAGTTGAATCGTATAAAAAGAAGTGGCAGCATCTTTTTGAAGAAATTACATCTTATGAGGATTTTCACTTGATGATGTATCCAAGTGAGTATGAATTAGAAAAACGATTTAAGGATTTAGAAACAGATATTGCGGCAGATGCAATGGATG
>NZ_JAJFDG010000016.1:0-19764 GCF_020708615.1 Bacillus sp. LBG-1-113
AATACATTTATTATTATAACAACATTCGTATTCAAACGAAACTAAACAGCCAATCACCAATAAGCTATCGGCAATTGGCTGTATAAAAGGTGTTTTGATCCCTGTCTCAAAAACAGGGGTCAGTCCCGTCCCCTGCGGAGCGGCTTTTTTTTTAATCAAACGTTTGTTTAAAGATAATGCGCGTATTTCTTCTCAAGGATATTCTGAAACGCCGCCGCAACGGAGCAGATGGCCCAATAAATGAGTGCGGTCAGAATATACATAGTCATGTAATCAAACTCTCGGCCCCCGATAATTTTCGCATGCTGGAGCAATTCCGGCACCGTAATCATCGCGGCTAGCGAGGATGCCTTGATCAAATCGAGCAAAACATTGGCGAGCGGAGGCAGCGCAATGCGGATCGATTGCGGCAAAATGATCCCCCTCATCGTCTGCCAATATGAAAGACCGAGCGAGGATGCAGCTTCCCACTGTCCTTTTTCAACGGATGAAATGGCTGAACGGTTAATTTCCGCAATATAAGCAGCGCTGTTGAGGCTAAAGCCGATCAAGGCGGCTGTAACGGCAGAAAATTCAATGCCGATATAAGGGAAACCAAAATAAAGGATAAACAGGATTACCAAAATCGGAACGCCGCGCATAAAAGAAATGTAAAGACGCGCCGGCCATCTCAGCAGGGCAATCTTAGACATTCTGGCGAGCGATATAAACAGCCCGATCACCGTTCCGGCAAACATGCTGACAAAAGAAATAAGCAACGTGTATCCAATACCTTTTATAACATAAGGAAACGATTCTATCGCCAGCTGCGTGTTGAAAATATATTCCCACTGAATGCTGTACATCATGGCGTCTGATTAAAGGTCAACGTCTTGAACGTCGACATCCAGTTTCTTTGATACATCCGCTTTATTGAAGAATTGTTTTGACAGCTTGGTCAAAGTGCCGTCATTGCTCATCTTTTTCAGCGTCTCGTTCATTTGTTTCTGAAGCTCAGTATTGCTTTTTTTCATGACAAGCGCCTGTTTATTCGGCATGTACTTGATGTCAGGATGGATCGTGATGTTAAGATCCGGAAATGCCGCCAGTGCCAGTGTCTGCAGGTAATAGTCGTTTAAGATGACATCAGTGCGGCCGTTGGCAACATCTTTTAAATACTGCTCGTTGGTCGCGTTATCATAAATAACTTCTTGGGCGCCGTATTTTCTGGCAACGTCCATATAGACAGTTGTCGCTGCGCCAGCCGCTTTTTTCCCTTTTAAATCTTTCAGCGTTTTGATCCCTGATAAATCATCTTTTCGGACAATGGCTGTGCCGTATGAATATTTATAAGGAGAAGAAAACGCGAACTTCTTTTCGCGGTCCTTTGTCACATCTATATCATTGGCGGCAGCGTCAACCTGGCCGCTGTTCACCGCTGTCAGCATCCCGTCGATACCCATTTCCTTGAACTCAACTTTCAGCCCGAGACGCTTAGCCGCTTCTCGAACAACTTCAACCTCATAGCCTGTCAGTTGATCCTTACCTGCATCGGTATCATGATAGGACGTAGGATAAAGTGTGCCGGACGTAGCAACGACGATTTTTCCTTTTTCTTTGATTTGCTCCCAGCCTGTATTCTTGGAACCGGCTTCATCTTTGCCGGAACAGGCTGCCAATATAAGAAAGAAAGCCATTGTTAAGCTAAAGATAATGGCTTTTGATTGCTTAAATGATTTCACCTATGTTTCCCCCAATCTGTTAATCAACTAAAAAGATAGCATTGAACATAGGGGGTTGCAATATGTTGATGGCGTTTTCAAAAAGTTCGAATTGTGTATACAAATGAGACTGTGAGTTAAAAAGCAGCAAAGAGGTTGAAGCTCCCCGGATTCAGGAGGTAAGAGATGCTATTATCAGAATTACGGCAACAGGTATTTGCGGCTCTGATCTTCATCTGGATAAAACGGGATTCCGGCTGCGCCTGATATCATTACGCACAAATTAAGTCTTGCTGATGCCCCTAGAGCATATGATATATTCGATAAGAAAGAAGACAGCAACATCATAGTCAAATTGAAACCATAGTAGATCAGCAAAAGAGGCACCGAGACAATAATGTAATCCAGTAATGAAGCTCCTAGTCTTCCAAAATCCGGCCGGTTTGTAGATGTTCATGTAACTCCCCCAGAGAAGACAAATAGACGCTGCATGATTTTATCGCAGGAACATACGTTACTTACGCAGCACCGGGAGAAGAAGAACTTTATACGGACGAACAGATCAGAAAGAGCGAATAATGGTTCGCTCTTTTTATTTTGTATACATAAAAAACACAATGAAGCAAAATATATAAAAAAAGATAGGAGGAATAAACTGGATGAAAAAAGTGAATGTCAATATCATCGGAATGCTCATTGCCGCGGCTGTTATTTCTTTAACTGGCACAGCTGAAGCGGCGGAAAAACAACAGCAACAGCCGCCTGCAAATGTTACACTGACTGAACAGCAAAAGAAAGAAATTGAACAGCTGGAAGCAGATATATTAAAAAAACGCAAGGATGTCATCTCTAAGTATGTAGAATACGGCGTTCTGCCTAAAGAAAAAGGAGATCACATCAAAATTCACATGGTCCAACACTTTGAAATGATGAAACAAAACGGCTTTGTTCCGAAACGCCATTCTCATCAGCATAAATTTGAAAAGAGACATTAGGCTTTAAGCATCCAATTGAGGTTGGATGCTTTTTTGATTAAAGGTATTATCCATTATGATATTGAAGTTTTTTTATAAAATTATATCGTTCAAAAAGAATATATCGTAATATAAGATATAAAGAGAGGTGTGAATAATGGAACTGGATTTCATAAATAAATTAAATCAGCAATGGACCGACATCTACTATTCATTACACTACAAGCAAAAAGATAATATTTCTCATCAGGCGATACGGCTCATGCAGCATATTGAAAAGCAAGGCGAGGCAACAATAGGAGCTTTAGCGGAGTATTTATCTGTCTCTCATAATACAGCATCTGAACATACAAAACGGTTGATTCAAAAGGGATTGGCAGCTAAACGTCGAAGTCAGCAAGACGAACGTAAGGTTCTGGTAGTTTTAACAAAGGAAGGACGCTCTGTTCTTGAACAGCATATTCAGCTGGACAAAGAGAAATTAAATGAAATAATTGAACGAATAAGCTCATCGGAAAAGGAATTGATTCAACAAGCATTTGAAATTTTAAGCAAGGAAGCTAAACAAAGGCGGTAATAAGTAAAATAATCATCTCAGCACTGATTATTAGATTCGTTACTGAAATATCAAAAAGACATCCAACCTATGGAGGAATTATTGCAGCTTTGCCATTAGTCAGCTTGTTAAGCCTGTTTTGGATGAAAGTGCAGGGCGAAAATACAGCACAATTGAGTCAATTTGCGTCTGGTGTGCTTAAGGGCATACCTGCTACGGTTTGTTTGCTCGCGGTAATGGCGTTTTTATTGAAAACGAATGTTCCCTTCTGGTTAGCGCTATGCTTTGGAGTCCTAGGATGGATCGCTTTTTTGCTACTGCAAAAGATTTTTTTGAATATATTCATTTAACGCGAGAGGAGAAGCTATGTATTTAAAAAAGGTCACACTCCTTAGAGATAAGATCCCGTCCTTTGACAGATACCCATTCACTATCCCTGCTGTAAGTCAATTACACGATATTTCATTTACCAAAGAAGTGACTTTTTTTGTCGGAGAAAACGGCTCGGGGAAATCAACTTTACTTGAAGCAATTGCGGATAAGTGTGAATTTAATACAGCGGGCGGCAGCCGTAATAATATCTATGAATTGCAGGAGTCAGACTCTCATTTGGGAGATTACATACGTTTATCATGGCTTCCTAAGATCACAAATGGTTTTTTCTTAAGAGCAGAATCGTTTTATCAGCTTTCTCTTCATCTTGATGAAGTGGAACGAGATGCTCCACAGCCATATCTCTCCTATGGCGGGAGGCCGCTGCACAAGCAATCGCATGGTGAGTCTTTTATGTCGCTGTTCCATCATCGTTTTAAAGGAAAAGCCATTTATCTTTTAGATGAGCCTGAAGCCGCACTTTCTCCCGCACGGCAGTTAGCTTTTTTGAGAGTCATACACGATTTAGTGAAGGGCGGAAATGTACAGTTCATCATTGCTACTCACTCCCCAATTTTGCTAGGCTATCCGAATGCTGACATTTTCAGCTTTGACGGGGGCAGTATACATCATACAGAATACGAAAGCACTGAACACGTCCAGTTAACCAGGTATTTTCTTGAACAAAGAGAGAAAATATTAGCTGAGCTGTTCCGAGATTAACATCGTGTTGCTATGAAACGCGTTTCATAGCCTATGATAGGTTTATCAAATACTTCAGGAGTGATTAACACAATGATCCATCAACATCCAGAATCTTTTCCGAAACATTTTTTATGGGGCTCGGCTTCAGCAGCTTACCAGGTTGAAGGAGCATGGAACGAAGATGGCAAAGGCCCTTCTGTATGGGACGTGTTTACGAAAATCCCCGGCAAAACGTTTAAGGGCACCAATGGTGATGTTGCAGTTGACCATTATCACCGTTATAAGGAAGATGTCGCTCTGATGGCTGAGATGGGGCTGAAAGCATATCGATTCTCTGTCAGCTGGCCGCGTATTTTTCCAAAAGGAAAAGGAGAAATCAATGAAGCCGGTCTGGCATTTTACGATAACCTGATTGATGAATTGCTTTCTCATAACATTGAACCGGTTTTGACTTTATATCACTGGGATTTGCCTCAGGCACTTATGGACGAGTATGGCGGATTTGAGTCGAGAAACATCATAGAGGATTTTAATCATTACTGCATGACTCTTTATAAACGCTTTGGACAGAAAGTGAAATATTGGGTAACGTTGAATGAACAAAACTACAATTTTAATCACGGCTTTCTTACAGCCATGCATCCGCCTGGCGTGAAGGACAGAAAACGATTTTACGAAGCAAATCATATTGCGTTTCTGGCAAATGCGAAAGCTATTGAGTCCTTCAGAGAATATGTGCCCGAAGGCAAAATAGGACCTAGCTTTGCTTATTCTCCCGCATATCCTTTAACCAGTCACCCAGAGGATATCACAGCTTTTGAAAATGCTGAAGAATTTATGAATAAATGGTGGCTGGACATGTATTGCTGGGGAACCTACCCGCAAATTCCTTTCCGCTATTTAGAAAAACAGGGATGGGCGCCGACAATCGAACCGGGTGATATGGAGCTGCTTGCCAAAGGGAAGCCGGATTTTGTAGGTGTCAACTATTATCAAACGATTACTTACGAACGAAATCCGCTCGACGGCGTTTCAGAAGGGAAAATGAATACGACGGGCCAAAAAGGGACCAATCAGGAAACAGGGATGCCGGGACTATTTAAAACTAAGAAAAACCCGAACCTCACAACGAGCAACTGGGATTGGACGATTGATCCGGTAGGATTGCGTATCGGGCTCCGCCGCATTACGACACGTTATCAGCTTCCTGTGTTTATTACAGAAAACGGTTTAGGAGAATTCGATAAAGTTGAAAACGGCACTATACATGATGATTATAGAATTGATTATTTGCGATCGCATCTTGAGCAATGCAGACAGGCCATTAGTGATGGAGTCGATTTGATCGGATATTGCAGCTGGTCATTTACTGATCTGTTAAGCTGGCTGAACGGTTATCAAAAAAGATACGGCTTTGTTTATGTGAATCGTGACGAAGAGAATGAAAATGACTTAAAACGATTGAAGAAAAAAAGCTTTTATTGGTATCAGGACGTTATTAAGAAAAATGGAGAAAATATATAAAGAGTCCCTGAGAGTATTCCTCTCAGGGCTTTTCATTAGACGGAAACAGCATCAATGATGTAAGTGTCAGCATGCAGATCTGACAGCTCAGCCGGTACAGTGTAGCATGTGAGTTGATAGTCCCCTTTAGGAAGGTCGAAGGAGAGCCGTTTGGACATGATGCTTTCAATTTCAATTCCGTCATTTGTGACGTGAAAAGGAACAGTCACTTTTTTTTCATAGGATGCTACTGTTTCTGAACTGTTAAGGCGCAAAAGAATATATACCTTTGAATTTCGCTGTGCCTCAAACGAAATGGCTTCGTCCGCTTCCACATATCCTTTTTCAATCGCTTCATCTGTCCAATCGATGACAGGCGGTGCGGAACCCTTTTGAAATACAGTAAATTGATGATATGAAATCGTCAGTTCTTGCGGCTTCCATGATTTGATCAATGTGCTGTTCCTCCTCTTTTAACTGTTTACTGAATCGTAAATAAAACCTTTGTGCCATCAGGGTAATCGGTCAGCTGATGCCCGACCCAGGAGCCTGCGCCGCGATTGTCAGCGGGAGAAATATATTCTACAGAGGCCCCTTCACCGCCTTCTTTGCACATGGCCATTGGCCATTCATCTCGGTCATACCCTGTTTTGGTAGGTACGTCTTTCAATGATTGTTCGCGGCGTTCCTCAGCTCCGTCTCTGTCTACAGTGCACACATCTGAATGCCCCTCACTTATTGCGTCCTTGATATGATTTGCTGTCTCAGGATAACGCTCAGAAGGGAAGGCTATTGTTTCGTCATATTCTTCTGTTTGAGACGTTTTTTGTTCGTCTGAGAAAAAGTCTCCCTTAATCAGGCCAACAGCTGCAGCTGCTATGACAACTATTACGAGAAGTAAAGTTTTTATAATGTCCATTCGTGATGATCACCTCCCGCGTCAGCAACTTTTAAAACTGCTCCAAGAGTAATGCAGAAAGGGCTTGGTGTAAAGATTAACATTTTTTGTTTTGCCCTAGGTTTATTGCAGGAATCGTCATTTTAGCAGAGCGAAATATTCATTTTTAAAAAAATAACGTTATCAAATTGAAATATTAATACGAGATTATAAGCTGTTTTCAGGTTGATTAATCATTTTAAATTGGCTTATGATACCGGTAAGCTCTTCAGCTAAATGAGATAACGTTTCCGAGGCTGCAGTAATCTCTTCCATTGCAGCAAATTGCTCTTCTGTTAAAGCTGCTGCCTGCCGGGTATTTTCTGTTGATTCTTTAATGTCTGTTGTATTGGCGGCAAAGGATTCATTTATTTTTTGCGTACTTGCTGAGATGTTGGTAACAGATGCTGATAAATCGCTGATTTCCGCAGTAATTTCATCTGTTGCGGCTGCAATTTCTTTAAATGCGTCTCTGGTGCGGTGGATCATGTTTACACCTTCAGCAGCTTCTGTTTTCACATGTTCAACAGACTGCGCAGATACAGTCATATCATTTTTTATCTCAGCGATTAATTTGGAAATCTGTCCGACAGACCGTTGAGATTCCTCTGCTAATTTGCGAACTTCATCAGCAACAACGGCAAAGCCTTTGCCGTGTTCCCCGGCTCGGGCAGCTTCAATTGCCGCATTAAGGGCAAGCAGGTTTGTCTGATCGGCAATTTGGGTGATGACAGATAAGATTTGTTCAATTTGTTTAGAGCGGCCGTCCAGCTGCTGAATGATCTCACCGCTTTTTTCAATCGAATGGTGAATGGTATCCATTTGTGCCTGAACATTTGAAATTTCTTTTTGGCCAATGTCTGCTTTAGATTGCGCAAGCTGTCCTTTCTCAGCAATGGCAACAGTATTTGAAGAAATTTGCCGTATGTCAGCCGTTGTTTGCTCCAGTGATTTTTCACTGTTTTCAATTCGTGTAATTTGATGCTTGGCTCCGTTTGCAATATGTTGAACAGCTTCTGTGATTTTTTCTGAAGCTTGATTTGTTTCTTCTGCTCCGGCTGAAAGCTGCTGAGAGGCTGATGCAAGCTGAAGAGCCGATTGCTGTACGGTTTGGATTGTCTGATTCAGCTTCAATCTCATCTTATTATAGTAGACACTCAGTTCTGCTAACTCATCAGCGGACTTGTCTGAAACTTCTATTGTCATATCTCCGTTTCCGGCGCTTTCAAAGGCGTATTTTAACACGTTTAGCCGCCGATTGATTCTTCTGGTGAAAAGCAGAACAAGGATGACAGATATAATAATAACTGCAGCGAGAACGATAACAAATTGAGTGAACAGCGATTGGGTAAGCGATGCTAAAATGCTTTGATTGGCTCCTGTATACAGCATACCGATAATGTTGCCTTCCTTATCTTTTAAGGGCATATATGCTGTTTGATAAGAGGAGCCCGCCACATCTGCTTGTCCGTAGAATTGCTTCCCGTTTTTTAAAACAGCGTCAGTGACTTCAGCAGAAGCTTGAGTGCCGACAGCTCTTTCGCCGTCTTTCATTACGTTGGTTGCCACCCGTGTATCTCCTTGAAAAATCGTTACGGTGTCACCTGTTTTTTTGCCAAGCAGATCAACGATGTCTTCATTTCCGTTTATTTGTGTCTCGCCTTTATACAGCTTATCGTTTTTTACCTCCCAGTTCCCTAAAATCACGTCGTCAATATACGTGCTGCTTAAAGCAAGATCGCCTTTCGCCTTGTCAGTGGCCATTTTTTTCATGCTGCTTGTAATGTCCTTAAGCATCACGGCGCCGACTGATAGAGAAAACAATAGAATAACCGCGAAGACCAAGCCGAGAATTTTAGTTCCAAGCTTCAGTTTTATTTGCTTTTTCAATATAATTCCTCCCTTTGTATATTTGTAGGTCATATTACTTATCGGGTTTTTGGGTTTAAAGTTTTATTTTAGAGGAATATCAAAAACCGGCCTGATCTCCAGGCCGGTTATGTGAGGCTATTCAAGGTTTGCGTGGGAAGTGAACATGGTTTCAGAATCGAGTCCTTTTTTCTCCATGAGTTTTAAAATGACTGCATCATAGAATAGCAGCAATGTTTGCTCAAATAATGATCCCATTGGCTGTATGGTTTGATAGCTTCTGTTTGACCGGTCTTTAGGAGAACCGGGCATTTTGACGATGAGATCCGATTGTTTTCCAATGCTCGAATCCGGATTGATGGTTAAAACGGCAACGACTCCGTGTAAGCTTTTTGCTTTAGCTGCTGTATTGATCAGGCTCTTTGTCTCGCCTGATCCTGAGCCGATAATGACGAGGTCTCCTTTGCGGAGCGGCGGAGTGAGAACCTCACCGACAATATGAGCGTTGAAGCCCATGTGCATCAGTCTCATCGCGAAGGATTTTGCCATCAGGCCAGAACGGCCCGCGCCCGCAGTGAAAATTTGATTGGACGAAAGAATGTGATCGGCAAGCTGATCAGCTTCTTCATTAGAAATATAAGCCGCTGAACGGTGTAACTCATTGAGAATTTCCGTTACGTATTCAGTCGTTTTCATATGAATTATCCTTGGGATATAAGCTGTTTCATTTTTGAAGCTGTCTCTGCTTTATCGGCTGCGCTTGTAATCCCGCCCCCAACAATGACAAGGTCGGGGTTTTGTTTGATCACTTCTGGCAGTGTATCAAGTTTGATGCCGCCCGCAATTGCGGTTTTTGCGTTTTTTACTGTATTTTTGATTGTCGTTAATTCTTCGAAAGAGTTTTTGCCCTCTGCTTGAAGATCATATCCAGTGTGGACGCAGATGTAATCAACACCGAGTGCGTCAATTTCTTTCGCACGGGATTCGATATCTTTCACGTTAATCATGTCCACTAAGATTTTCTTCTTCTGTTTTTTGGCTTCTTCTACTGCACCTTTAATCGTTGCATCGTCTGTAGCCCCTAACACGGTGATGATATCAGCTCCCGCTTCCGACGCTTTCATAATTTCGTATCCGCCGGCATCCATGATTTTCAGATCTGCCAGGACCTTCAATTGCGGAAATGTTTCTTTTATTTCTTTAACGGCTCTAAGGCCTTCATTAATGACAACCGGTGTTCCAATCTCAACCACGTCGATGTATTGTTCCACTTCTTTGACAAGCTCGATAGCTTCGGGGATATTTACCAGGTCTAATGCCAGCTGTAATTCCATTGTTGATCCACTCCCTTATTCGAATTATTTCTCATTCTATAGGTTCCTTCTTTAGCTGAGAAGTAGGCACTTTGAAGTCAACTAGTTACTTGAAGGATACTGTGAGAAGAGGCAATCAGATTTCTTTCGCTTGGTTTTGTGAGTGAGTATAATAAAAAGAGCCTGCTAAAAAGTAAGTAAGTGATGATACGTATCTAACATATAAAAAGTATACTAAGGGGGATTTCTTTTGAGCCGGATGGACGACAAAAGGTTTAATTGTGAGAAGGAATTGACGCTAGCGGTGATCGGCGGTAAATGGAAAATGCTTATTTTGTGGCATTTAGGAAAAGAAGGCACAAAACGTTTTAATGAATTAAAAGCTTTGATTCCTGATATTACGCAGAAGATCCTCGTGAATCAGCTGAGAGAGCTGGAGCAGGATATGATTGTTCACAGGGAAGTGTATCCGGTTGTCCCGCCGAAGGTTGAATATTCCTTGACCCCGCAAGGAGAAAGTCTGATGCCTATTCTTGATGCCATGTATGAGTGGGGGAAAGGCTATATGGAATTGATTGATATCGACAAAAATGTCATTAAGGAATCGTTGTAAGGCGCTCTCGGTTAAGGGTGTCTTTTTTTTTGCCTGTTTTTTAGTTTTTGGGCGGTAAACATATGGGATGTAAAGATTGTAAATGGCTTCCCACAGTAAATGGGCTGTACCGAAGTGGCTTAATTTAAAAATTTTTATTTTTCTGTAAATAATGTTTAGTGGAAATTTTTGCGGTATCCCGCAAAAATTCCCCTGTAAAAGAACTGGAATCTTTTCGGTATCCCGCATGGAACTTTTCACCCATTTTTCGGTGATAAAAACAATTTTTTCATTTAAAGTGAACGTTAGAAAGGTTAAAAATATTGAAAACAATGAAGAATTAGGCAAAAATGTTTCTCTTTGGTGAAAAAGAAACTGCAGTCTTTATCTGCCTGTGCCGGCCGCCCGCAATAAAGGCTTACGGCACCCGCTTTTAAGAGCGGTAGTTGTTTTTTATTTGGATGCAACGCTTTTGAGATGTAGTACTTTCGGCTTTTTGATCAGTTAGTCCATTAGATTCAAAAGTTGTCAATGGATACGAAAGAGAAATCATCCTGCACATGTTACAAATTATTGAAGATTAGGGGAGGTAAGATAATATGGAAATAACTTTTTATCCTTTAACTGATGCACAAAAACGAATTTGGTATACAGAAAAATTTTATCCTCACACGAGTATTTCAAATCTTGCGGGTATTGGTAAGCTGGTTTCAACTGAAAAAATTGACTGGAAGCTTGTGGAGCAAGCGATCCAAGAGTTTGTCCGCAGAAATGACGCAATGCGTCTTCGTTTGCGTCTCGATGAAAACGGAGAGCCCATTCAATATATAAGCGAGTATAAGCCTGTTGATATAAAACATACTGACACCACTGGAGATCAGCATGCGATAGAATCCATTTCACAATGGGGCCGGGAGGAAACGAAAAAACCTCTGCCTCTGTACGATTGTGACTTATTCCGGTTTTCCTTGTTTACCATCAAAGAAAATGAAGTATGGTTTTATGCAAATGTTCATCATGTGATTTCTGACGGGATCTCCATGAACATTCTCGGAAACGCCATTATGCATATTTACTTGGAATTAGCAGGCGGCTCAGAAACAAAAAGAGGAATCTCGCATTCATTTATCGATCATGTTTTGTCTGAACAGGACTATGCTCAATCAAAGCGGTTTGAAAAAGATAAAGCGTTCTGGAACAAGCAATTCGAGACGGTGCCTGAACTCGTTTCCCTGAAACGGAATGCTCCTGCAGGCAAAAGTTTAGATGCTGAGAGATTTTCTCAAGATGTGCCTGAGGCGCTGCATCAGCAGATTTTATCCTTTTGTGAGGAGCACAAGGTCAGCGTTTTATCGGTATTTCAATCGGTGCTTGCCGCCTACTTGTACAGAGTCAGCGGGCAGAATGATGTGGTAACTGGTACATTTATGGGCAACCGGACAAATGCGAAAGAGAAGCAGATGCTCGGCATGTTTGTTTCTACGGTTCCGCTTCGGGCAAACATTGACGGCGGACAAGCGTTTTTTGATTTTGTTAAAGACCGGATGAAGGATTTAATGAAGACTCTTCGGCATCAAAAGTACCCGTATAATCTTCTCATCAATAATCTACGTGAAACAAAAAGCTCTGTGACAAAGCTGTTTACCGTTTCGCTTGAATATCAGGTGATGCAGTGGCAGAAAGAAGAGAATCTTGCCTTTTTGACTGAGCCCATTTTCAGCGGAAGCGGATTGAATGATGTTTCGATTCATGTGAAGGATCGATGGGATACTGGGAAACTTACAATTGACTTTGACTACCGTACTGATTTCATGACGCGTGAAGAAATTAAAATTGTTTGTGAACGCATGATGACATTGCTTGAGAACGCACTTACGCACCCGAATCATACGATTGATGAATTGACGCTGATTTCTGAGGCGGAGAAAGAGCGCCTGCTATTGCGGGCTGGCGGTGAACCGGTTAATTACCGCAAGAACATGACGATTCCGGCACTATTCCAAGAAAAGGCGGAATCGCTTGCTGATCAGCCTGCGGTTGTGTTTGAAAATCGTGCATTGTCTTATCGAACGTTACATGAACAATCCGCACGCATTGCCAATGTGCTGAAAGAGAAGGGGATCCGTGCAGACAGCCCGGTTGCCGTTTTGCTCGAACGTTCTGAACGGATGATCACGGCTATCATGGGGATTTTAAAAGCCGGTGGAGCCTATGTGCCGATTGACCCCGAGTTTCCGGCAGAGCGCATCCAATTTATTTTGGAGGACTGCGGTGCGGACTTCGTCTTGACTGAATCGAAGGTTGCGTCCCCAGATGCATCTGCTGAGCTTATTAACTTTGATCAGGCGATTGCAAGCGGTGCAGATGCTATTTTGGATGTCAATGTGAATGCTAGTGATCTTGCCTACATTATTTATACGTCGGGAACAACCGGACGTCCAAAAGGAGTGATGATCGAGCATCGCCAGGTTCATCATTTGGTTGAATCTCTGCAGCAGACCATTTATCAGAGTGAGAGCCAGACCTTGCGGATGGCATTGCTTGCGCCGTTCCACTTTGATGCGTCAGTGAAACAGATTTTCGCATCGCTTCTTTTGGGACAGACTCTTTATATTGTACCGAAGAAAACGGTGACGAATGGCGCTGCTCTTGCGGACTATTACCGCAGACACGGGATTGAGGCGACGGACGGAACACCGGCCCATCTGCAAATGCTGATAGCTGCGGGAGATTTGAATGGTCTTAAGCTCAAACACCTGCTGATTGGCGGGGAAGGTCTTTCTTCTGTTGTGGCGGACAAGCTTCTGACATTGTTTCAAGAAGCGGGTGCCGTTCCTCGTTTAACCAATGTGTACGGGCCGACTGAAACGTGTGTGGATGCATCTGTTCATCCGGTTCACCCGGACAGTTCAGTTCAATCTGCGTATGTGCCAATCGGGAAAGCACTTGGGAATAACCGCTTGTATATTTTGGATCAAAAAGGCCGTCTGGAGCCGGAAGGCGTGGCGGGTGAGCTTTATATCGCGGGTGACGGTGTTGGACGAGGCTATTTAAACCTCCCGGAATTGACAGCTGAGAAATTTTCACAAGACCCGTTTGTGCCTGGTGACAGCATGTATCGTACCGGAGATGTGGTGCGCTGGCTTCCGGATGGAACGATCGAATATTTAGGAAGAGAAGATGATCAAGTCAAAGTTCGCGGATACCGCATTGAGCTTGGAGAAATTGAAACCGTGCTTCAGCAGGCGCCTGATGTTGCCAAAGCTGTCGTCTTGGCAAAGCCTGATGCCCAAGGGAATCTTGAGGTTTGTGGGTATGTTGTGCAAAAAGCGGGAAGCGAATTTGCTCCTGCGCGTCTGCGGGAACACGCGGCAAAACACCTTCCTGACTACATGGTGCCGAACTACATCACAGAAATCACAGAAATTCCGCTCACGCCAAGCGGAAAAGTGGACCGCCGCAAGCTGTTTGCGCTTGAGGTAAAAGCGGTAAGGGGAACAGCGTATACCGCACCTCGAAACGAAATGGAAAAAACAATCGCCGAGATTTGGCAGGATGTGCTGAGCGTTGAGAAAGCCGGGGTCTTTGACAATTTCTTTGAAACGGGCGGTCATTCATTGAAGGCAATGACGCTTTTAACAAAGATTCATAAGGAAACGGGCGCTGACATCCCGCTGCAATATGTGTTTGAGCATCCGACCATCGCCGCTCTTGCTGAGGCGGCCGAGCGTAAAGAAGGCCGGACGTTTGCGGCGATTGAGCCGGCTGAAAAACAGGAGCATTACCCGCTTTCTCTGGCGCAGCAGCGGACGTACATTGTCAGCCAATTCGAGGATGCGGGAGTCGGATATAACATGCCGGCGGCAGCTATTTTAGAGGGACCTTTAGACATTCAAAAACTGAAACACGCATTTGATAAGTTAATCAGCCGCCACGAGTCGCTGAGGACATCATTTGTGCTTGAAGGCAGCATACCGAGACAAAAAATTCATGACAGCGTCCAGTTCAACATCGAGATGATTGAAAGAAGCGGCCGCTCAAATGAGGAGGTTATGACTTCTTTTGTCCGCCGGTTTGACTTATCGAAAGCGCCGCTGTTGAGAATCGGATTGATGGAGCTCGAAGAAAACCGTCATATGCTTCTGTTTGATATGCACCATTTGATTTCTGACGGTGTTTCCATCGGCATTATTTTGGAGGAACTGGCACAGATTTACCGCGGTGAACAGCTTCCTGAGCTTCGTCTTCAGTATAAAGATTACGCCGTCTGGCAAAGCGCGCAGGCTGCTGAAGGATACCAAAAGGATCGGGCGTATTGGAAGGAAGCCTTTGCGGGTGAGCTTCCTGTGCTTCAGCTTCTATCCGATTATCCGAGACCTCCTGTCCAAAGCTTTGAAGGAGACCGGGTTTCCATCAAGCTGGATGCAGAGTTAAAGAATCGCCTGTATCGTTTAGCTGAAAAAAATGGCGCCACACTTTATATGGTCATGCTGTCAGCCTACTATACGCTATTGTCTAAATATACGGGGCAGGATGACATCATTGTCGGCACTCCGTCAGCGGGCAGACATCATTCTGATACAGAGGGCATTGTCGGAATGTTCGTTAATACGCTCGCTATTCGCAGTGAAGTGAAGCAGGATGAGACTTTTAACAGCCTGCTCACACGTGTGCGCCAGCAGGTTCTGGATGCCTTTTCTCATCAGGATTATCCATTTGAATGGCTTGTTGAAGACCTGAGCATCCCGCGTGATGTAAGCAGACATCCGTTGTTTGACACGATGTTCAGTCTCCAAAACGCGGCGGCGGGCATTCCGGCTGTCGGTGATTTGACATTGTCGATTCATGAAACCAACTTCAACATTGCCAAATTTGATGTAACGGTTCAGGCAAGAGAAACGGACCGAGGCATTGATCTTGATTTAGACTACAGCACAAAACTGTTTAAACGAAGCACGGCAGACAGGCTGCTCACGCATTTTGCGCGCCTGCTTGAAGATGTAGTTGCTGAGCCTGAGAAACAGATTTCTGAGTACAACCTTCTTTCTGAAGAGGAAGCCGCCTTACAAGTTCAGCAGTTTAACCCGGAAAGAACGCCTTATCCGAAAGACAAAACGATTGTTCAGCTGTTTGAGGAGCAGGCTGCCAAAACGCCGGATCGCCCGGCACTTCAATATGAAGGGCAATCGCTCACATATCGAGAGCTGAATGAACGGGCCAACCGCTTAGCGCGCGGCATTCTTTCAATGGGAGCAGGCGAAAGCAGGACAGCGGCCGTCCTATGTGAACGGTCAATGGACATGATTGTGTCCATCCTTGCGGTATTAAAATCCGGTTCGGCTTATGTACCGATTGATCCGGAACACCCGATTCAGCGGATGCAGCATTTCTTCCAAGACAGCGGAGCGAAAGTGCTTCTCACCCAGTCGAAATTAAAGGCGTTAGCGGAAAAAGCTGAATTCAAGGGTGTCATCGTGCTCGCTGATGAGGATGAAAGCTATCACGGCGATGCGCAAAATCTCGCTCTGCCGTTTGATTCTGCGGCCATGGCCAACCTGACGTATACATCCGGAACGACAGGAACGCCAAAGGGAAATATTGTGACACATGCCAATATTCTGCGTACGGTTAAGCAGACGAATTATCTCAGCATTACGGAACAGGATACGATACTCGGACTCTCAAATTATGTATTTGACGCATTTATGTTTGACGTATTCGGCTCTCTATTAAACGGCGCCAAGCTTGTGCTCGTTCCGAAAGAAACTGTTCTGGACATGGCTCGTCTTTCTCGCGTTATTGAGCGGGAGAACATCAGCATCCTCATGATCACGACAGCTCTGTTCCATCTTCTTGTGGACTTGAATCCGAGATGCTTGTCGACTTTGCGCAAGATTATGTTCGGGGGAGAACGGGCTTCTGTAGATCATGTGAAAAAAGCGCTGCAGACTGTTGGAAAAGGCAAGCTGCTTCACATGTACGGCCCATCTGAAAGCACGGTTTTCGCAACGTATCATCCGGTTGATGAATTGGATGAGCATACGATGTCCGTTCCGATTGGAAGACCGGTCAGCAATACGGAAGTGTACATTCTTGACCGCGCAGGACATGTTCAGCCTGCCGGCATCGCGGGAGAACTGTGTGTCAGCGGGGAAGGCCTCGTAAAAGGTTATTACAACCGCCCTGAACTGACTGAGGAGAAATTTGTGCCGCATCCGTTTAAAAAAGGCGAACGCATGTATAAAACGGGTGACTTGGCAAGATGGCTGCCGAATGGCGATATCGAATTTATCGGACGGATAGACCACCAGGTGAAAATCCGCGGACAGCGTATTGAGCTCGGAGAAATTGAACACCAGCTGCAAAGCCACGATCGTGTGCAGGAGAGCGTTGTGCTTGCTGTCGATCAAGGTGCGGGAGATAAACTGCTTTGCGCGTACTTTGTCGGGCAGGGTGAAATTACAGCGCAAGAGCTGAGAGAGCATACGGCAAAGGATCTGCCGGCGTACATGATCCCTGCGGTATTTATCCAAATGGACGAGTTGCCTCTGACCGGTAACGGAAAAATCGACCGGCGGGCGCTTCCGCTTCCTGACGGCAACATCTCAAATGGTGTTTCATATATTGCGCCGCGCAATGAAATAGAACAAAAAGTTGCAGACATTTGGGCACAGGTGCTTCAGGTTGAAAAGATCGGCATCTATGACCAATTCTTTGAAATCGGCGGACACTCGTTAGCGGGGATGAAGATGCTTGCCTTGATTCATCAGGAACTGGGCGCTGAGCTTTCTCTCAAGGATCTTTTCCAATCACCGACCGTTGAAAGCTTAGCACAGGTTATTGCCGCCGCAGAAAAAGGAACAGCGGTCAGCATAAGACCGGCAAAGACACAAGAGACGTATCCAGTTTCTTCTCCGCAAAAACGGATGTACGTGCTTCAGCAGCTTGAAGGAGCGAACACAAGCTACAACATGCCATCGGTTCTGCGCCTGAAGGGTCATCTGGATGTTGAAAGGCTCAAATGTGTAATGAATCAGTTAATGGAGCGTCATGAAGCCTTCAGAACAACCTTTGAAATAAAAGACGGAGAAACGGTGCAGCGAATCTGGGATGAAGCGGCGTTTGATATGGCATATTTCGAAGCGCCAGAAGAAGAGACCGAGCGGATCGTTTCTGAGTTTATCCGTCCGTTCACACTTGACCGGCTGCCGCTGTTTAGAATGGGGCTGATCAAGCTGTCAGAAGCTGAGCATCTGCTGCTGTTTGACATGCACCATATTATTTCTGACGGAGCGTCTGTCGGCGTGCTGATTGATGAACTCTCGAAGCTGTACGACGGAGAAACCCTTGAGCCGCTTCATATTCAATATAAGGATTATGCCGTGTGGCAGCAGCAGTTTATTCAGTCCGAGCTGTACCGGAAGCAAGAGGAACATTGGCTGAAGGAGCTTGACGGAGAGCTGCCGGTGCTGACTCTTCCGACTGATTACAGCCGTCCTGCTGTTCAAACGTTTGAAGGAGATCGGATTGCGTTTGCATTGGACGCAGGAAAAGCGGATGCTCTTCGCAAGCTTGCAAAGGAAACGGATTCCACTCTGTATATGGTCCTTCTGGCGTCTTACAGCGCGTTTTTATCAAAATTGAGCGGCCAAAACGATATCATTGTGGGTTCGCCGGTAGCCGGACGTTCTCAAGCGGACATCAGCCGCGTCATCGGAATGTTTGTCAATACACTGGCGATGCGCACATATCCAAAGGGCGATAAGACGTTTGCGGATTATCTTGGTGAAGTGAAAGAAACGGCACTTAGCGCATTTGAAGCGCAGGATTACCCGCTTGAGGACCTGATCGGAAAAGTTGAGGTTCACCGTGACACAAGCAGAAATCCTTTATTTGATGCAGTATTTTCTATGCAAAATGCGAGCATCACAGATTTAACAATGAAAGGAGTCGAGCTTGAACCGCATCCGTTTGAACGGAAAACGGCCAAGTTTGATATCACGCTGACAGCTGACGAAACCGGCGGAGGGCTCGCATTTGTTCTTGAATACAATACGGCGCTGTTTACACCGGAAACGATTGAACGATGGAAGCAATATTGGATTCAGCTTTTAGGAGCAGTAACAGAAAATCCAAACCAGCCGCTTTCCAGCCTGTCGCTCGTCAACGAGACAGAAAAACAAACGCTCTTGGAGGCATGGAAAGGAAAAACACTGCCTGTGCCGACAGACAAAACGGTTCATCAGCTGTTTGAAGAAACTGTTCAGCGCCACAAGGATCGCCCGGCTGTCACGTATAACGGGCAGTCATGGACGTACGGCGAGCTGAATGCGAAGGCGAACCGTCTGGCGCGGATTTTGATCGACTGCGGCATCAGCGCGGATGAGCGCGTCGGCATTCTGACGAAGCCGTCGCTTGAAATGTCCGCCGCGGTGCTTGGTGTCCTGAAGGCGGGAGCGGCATTTGTGCCGATTGACCCTGACTATCCGGATCAGCGGATTGAATATATCCTGCAGGACAGCGGTGCGAAGCTTCTCTTGAAACAGGAAGGCATCACAGTGCCGGACAGCTATACGGGCGAGGTCATTCTTCTGGACGGCAACCGGACGATCCTGAGTCTGCCGCTTGATGAAAACGATGAGGAAAATCCGCAGACCGACACAACTGCTGATCACCTTGCTTATATGATTTACACGTCAGGAACGACCGGACAGCCGAAGGGTGTTATGATCGAGCACCATGCGCTAGTCAACCTGTGCTTCTGGCATCATGACGCGTTCGGCATGACGGAGGAGGACCGCAGTGCGAAGTACGCGGGCTTCGGGTTCGACGCTTCCATTTGGGAGATGTTCCCGACCTGGACGATCGGCGCTGAGCTTCACGTCATTGATGAAGCGATCCGCCTTGATATCACCCGCCTGAATGACTATTTCGAAACAAACGGCGTGACGATCACCTTCCTGCCAACACAGCTGGCGGAACAGTTCATGGAGCTAGAGAACACGTCACTCCGCGTGCTCTTGACCGGAGGGGACAAGCTGAAGCGTGCGGTCAAACAGCCGTACAAACTCATCAACAACTACGGGCCAACCGAAAACACTGTCGTTGCGACAAGTACAGAGATCAATCCGGAGGAAGGCTCGCTTTCTATCGGGCAAGCGATCGCCAATACGAGAGTGTACATTCTCAGCGAAAGCCATCAGGTTCAGCCGGAGGGCGTGGCCGGAGAGCTATGTGTGGCGG
>NZ_JAJFDG010000017.1:0-19612 GCF_020708615.1 Bacillus sp. LBG-1-113
TGAAGATAAAAAAACCATTGTTAACTTTATCGTGAAAGAAGTTACCGTTGTGGATTCTGACACCGTATATATTGAAACTTATTAAAGAGGGGTGTATGCACCCCCCTTTTGTAATTACAATCTCATTATTAATTACAAAAGGGGGGTGCACAGATTTCCCGTCACTGATTGATTAAATATATGTTGGGTCAGCTTCCTGTAATAAATGTTCAAACGTTTCTTCGCAAACGAAGGGGATACCTTAAATAGCCAAGCCATATTTTCAATTGCATGTGATTGTATGTACGAAAGATTAATATTACGCAACATGAAAGTTGGAATGCAAAAGTGATATGTAAAATAATTGGATTGCCACTCTAAATAATCAGTCCAGGTTGTTGGCATTGTTTTTTTATCACCTTCATGTCTATATATATGGCAAAATTCATGAGCGAAATCATACCATTGTTCAGTTCGGCTTTTTCGACTGTCCAAGCATATATTATAAATTCCGCTGTGTTTAAGTGCGAAGCTTGTAACAGGTTTAAACGACAGCCTGATATCTAATGACTCGGCAATCCGTTCAAAATTAATTTGTTCTGGTTCTGTAATATCAATCTTCCTGTATAAGTTTTCAATCCAATCCTCTAAATGACTGTTTGTATACCTCAAGATGAAAAACCTCCTTAAAGACGACAATCTAAAAATTGGATTCGTTTAAATATTATATGGAAAGCAAGACTTTTTTCATAGGAAAATGCGTCTAAAAAGATGGAATATGAATCCGTTTAATAATGGCTGTTTTCGTAAGAATGATAATTTTAACACACATCTGGATTTCTCTAGAAAAGTAAAGGTCTTTAGGAATTTATGTCAAAATAATAGTATGTGCCTTATGCAACAAACAGGGAGTTTGGTTGATTAATAAGGAGGGGGAAGTATGAAAATAAATATTCACATATTGGGAGCCTCTGGTGTCGGAACTTCAACATTGGGTGTTGCATTATCAAAGCGTTTGCCTCATACGCATCTTGATACTGATAATTACTATTGGTTAGATAAATTCACTAAAAAAAGAGAAATTTCTGAAAGAAGAAAGTTGCTTGAAAAAGACTTAACAATAAATGAGAAATGGATTCTTTCTGGTGCAGTGTGTGGCTGGGGCGATAATCTAAAAAGTTATTTTGACCTTGTCGTCTTCTTATGGATTCCACAAGAAATACGGCTTGAGAGATTAAGGCATAGGGAATTTCAGCGTTATGGAAATGAAGTGTTAGCCGGTGGCAGTAAATATGAACAATCAAAAGCATTTTTAGAGTGGGCTTCTTTATATGATAATGCTGGAATGGAAGTTAGAAGTAAAGCTTTGCATGAACATTGGATGGAAGATTTATCTTGTCCAGTGCTAAAGATTGAAGGCGATCACTCAGTCAATGAAAGAGTTGACCGTGTCTTGGATTATCTGAATTCTAATTAAACTAACGGATAGCGATAGCTGCATAAGAAAATAAATTTAAAAATCAAAGAAAGTTCCAGTAATGCATTTTACGGATCACGTTTTTTTATACCGCTATCAGTATGCTGTTGGAGGGGTTGAATATCAATAAAAAATTCTTAAAAAGGTTAATGATTGTACCAATTCTATTCATTTGTTATGTTTTATTTTTAAATCCTAAAGTTATACTTGAACAGCAATGTCCTAATAAGCCTTACAGTTTAACAATCGTAAAGCACGGGACAGGTATATTCAATAAGAAAATTGTTTTAATATATTACAAGATCAACGGAAAAACAGTAGCTGTTGGAAATTTGGTGTTTTTTGAGAATTTGGGCAGGGATATAGATGTTACTTGGGATACGAACACTGATGATGGAACTTGGTGGATAGATAAAAGTGTACATTTAACCATGACTTATGCTAAAAATTTTAAGGGGGATTTAGACAAGAAAGATATTGATTTTGATTATGGTACTGTCCAATGATAATGAATCAGTATATTTAAAACAGGAATATACAATAAAAGAACCGCCAGTCGCGGTTCTTTTGTGTTCAGATTTAAACAGATTTAGGAGCAGTTTTTCCTTTCCTTACAATTCGTTCTTTTTTATATCGCTAATGAAGGTTTGTCAATAACTGAAAACTTAGCACAGATCGGTGTTAAAATCCCTTCAACGATAACAGATCGATTGCAAACAATTGAGAGCGAAAAAGAACAGAGTAAGAATAACGCAGACAAAGCTGCTGGCTAAGCCAGTGGCTTTTTTTATTACACAGACAGAAGGAGAGAGGATATATGGCCGTTAAAGTTGTTAAGAATTTAGTCTCTAAATCAAAGTATGGATTGAAATGTCCTAATCCAATGAAAGCTGAATATATCACTATTCATAACACTGCGAACGATGCTTCAGCAGCCAATGAAATTTCTTACATGAAGAATAACTCTAGCTCAACGAGTTTTCACTTTGCAGTAGACGATAAGCAAGTCATTCAAGGTATTCCAACGAATCGTAACGCTTGGCACACAGGAGATGGAACAAACGGTACAGGGAATCGTAAGTCGATTGGTGTCGAAATTTGTTATAGCAAGTCAGGAGGGGCACGATATAAGGCAGCGGAAAAGCTTGCTATTAAGTTTGTGGCGCAGCTACTGAAAGAACGCGGATGGGGTGTTGATCGTGTCCGTAAGCACCAAGACTGGAACGGCAAGTATTGCCCACACCGTATTTTGTCAGAGGGAAGATGGGACGAGGTTAAGGCTGCCATTGAAAAAGAATTGAAGGCGCTGGGCGGGAAAACAAGCTCAAGCAAAACAAGCACAGCCAAAAAGAAAACAACAAGCTCAAGCAGCAAGAAAACGTCATATACGCTGCCTTCTGGCATCTATAAAGTGACAAGTCCGATGCGAAAAGGAGACGACGTAAGGCAGATTCAAAAAGCACTTGCGGCTCTTTATTTCTACCCGGATAAAGGAGCGAAGAATAACGGTATCGACGGCGTATATGGACCGAAAACAGCAGATGCAGTTAGACGATTTCAGTTGATGCATGGACTATCTGCTGATGGAATTTATGGACCTAAGACTAAAGCCAAACTTGAAGCTCTATCAAAGAGGAACTGAACAAGCTCTAAGAATAATAAAACAGCTCCTTATCCTTTTAAATAGCAAAATTTTGGTTGAGTGACTTTTGCCATTAGCCATTACAACCTTTATATCCAAAAATTCTTAATATACATCCAAATATTTTTATTATATACTTATCTAACCAAAAAAACTGGAGGTTGGTTTATTTATGCCATTATCAAATTCAATGACAAATCCGAGTGTTAGACTTGCTACTTCTCCACCACCACCGTTTCTGCTCATAAACACGCTTATATTTAAAACAGATTAAGAATCTGCGAAATATAAGCTGTTTCGCAGATTCGAAGGAGTAGAAAATGAAATCTAGCATACAGTTTATATTATCAATGATTATTTTTGGTACAATTGGTTTAATTGTGAGATACATTGACTTATCTTCGAGTGAAACAGCATTTTTAAGTAGCTCAATTGGTTTTCTCTTTTTAACACTTGTGTTTATTAATAAGAGAAAAAGCTTCTCCTGGCAAAAAATAAAAAGTTGTGGGATATTTCTTTTTTTATCGGGCATTGCTTTGGGAGGAAATTGGATATTTCTTTATCAATCCTATGAGTATACAACACTAACGAATGCCACGTTAGGTTATTATTTTGCACCTGTTTTTGTGATGTTACTTTCACCTATTTTTTTAAAGGAAAAACTCTCTTTTAAAAAAGTGATATGTATCTTCGTAGCAGTATTAGGGATGATGTTCATTGTCGGAAATGGTGTTAGTGCATCCGGAAGAGAGGATTTAATTGGGATTATTTTGGGGTTAATTGCAGCTGCATTTTATGCTGCGTTAATGTTGTTAAATAAGTTTATTAAAGAGATGAATCGGCTGGAAGTAACCATTTTCCAACTGTTGGTCACAGCTTTAATTCTTCTACCATACGTCCTTATTACAGAAGGACTTAACATGCTAAGTGTATCATCATCATCAATTCCTTTTATAATCTTTCTGGGGATTGTAAACACAGGAATAGGGTTCTGGTTGTTTTTCTCTGGCATGGAAAAATTAAAGGGTCAGAGCATAGCTGTGTTGAGTTATGTTGACCCATTTGTGGCTATTCTCATTTCTGGTCTAATATTACAAGAGCAATTCACGCTATTACAAATTATAGGTGGAGTTCTTTTATTAGGGTCTACTTTTGCTAGTGAAATAAGGTTTCGCAGAACACAAGAGTGCGTCAAACGGTTTTAGTCTATGTGTGGGTTACTTAGGACGACATTTATGGACCTAAGACTAGAGAGAAAATTGAACCGTCATTGAAATAAAAGGCCCTCTTGAAAAGAGGGCCTTTTTTATAATATTAATCCTCAATATTTTCTATTACCTGTCTAACCATCTCATGTATTTGGTCAAATTGCCATTCTATATCACCTATTACTAAATGTAACTGTATTAATTCAGAAGTTAGTTTTTCTTTATCTTCAATTTGACTTAAGTTAGCTAAAACTTTATTCATTCTTTCATCTATTTGCGGAAGTTCTTTAATATTTTCCTCTTCTTCTAAAAGTTCTTCTTTTGAAATTAATGTACTATTATATTTTTCATTTAATTCTTTTAAAGTACTAAAGATTTTATCAATATTTGTCATCTATCATAACCACCTATTTTAATTTTCTTCCAATTGCATTCTTAGTCTTAACTTCGTTCAATGTTCCATCCAAATTCAACACTACTCTTAAATTTCCTCTTTTATCGAAAACTTCTAAATGATCCTTGTGCAAATTATCTAAATAAAATCTATCTCCTTTTTTCAGATATGGATTATCCAATTTTTTATTAACTTCATAGATTGATTGGCCTTGGAATTGATTTTTTGTTTTTGTAACATTGTTTTTTATACTTTTTCCAAATCCATCATTAAAAAATTCTTTCATATTCGATACTGATTTAGCTTCACTGGTTACCTTGCTACTATTAGTATTCCCCTTAGAACCATGGTCAAGATCAAAAGACTTTTTAATTTGTTGAATTGTATCTTGTCCAGATTTTTGTAAGTTTAGCACATTTATAGGAACATCACTAGCTAACAGAAGTTCTTTAGCAAAAGGATTTGGTATTGACTCTAAACCTTTTTTTAAAAATTCCCCAAAATCTTTGGTGTCTTTTATTACTTTTTTTGATGCAGACTTACCAACATTTCCGGCGCTGTTTACCCCTTTTTTACCCGACTTGCTGATTCCCTTCTCTGTGACTCTCCCGACCTTTGAAACGACGGATCCACTCTTTGTAACAGCACCACCGCCACCTGATATGAATAAGCTGGCTACATTTAAAGTGAAATATGTGGTGTAGTGCGATTGTGAATACATATCTCCGTGTACAAAGTTTTTATCCCAGCTTTCTTTTACCTCATTCCAAGTAGAATCCCAGGCTTTTTTATAGTCGAATTCAAAAACGGACTTTATCGTTCCTTTTGGATCTAAACCGAGATCGATCCCGAATTTTCCAATTCCTAAGAGCCCTTCACCAGTTTCTTTCGAAAAATCATAATATGCCATTTGTTTGCCTTTATAGTATTCATATACTGGACCTAGATATTTTTTACCCGCTGCATCTATAGGGGCTAAATATTCTTTAACTGTCTTCTCTGTATCATCTATCCCGGCTAATAAACCTTCATATACACCGTCAATCTGTTCTTTCAAAATATCCTTGGTCGCTCGAAGAGGATTATCCCAAAACTCGAGGGATTTAACATACTCCTGTTGTTCAGTGGTGAGGTTGTCGTATCCAATCTCTTTAGCAACTTTTAGATACTCGTCAGGATCATCAACCAACGTATTGAGCTTTTTCTGTAATTCTTCGATTTCCCGTTCTTTTTCTTCTTTCTTTTTAATCGTCAAATAAGCTGCCGTTTGCTTTTCAATATCGCCTTTTTTCTTATGTATATCACTCTCACGGTACGCCTTGGCGTTGTAGTGAATGGGTGTAGCGTTTTTGCCTTTGCCCGTTGCTTCTTGGAGCTTTTGGAAGTCGGATTTGATGAATTGTTCATTAGGTTCTGACAGGGCATACTCTGTCAGTAAATCTTCGTCAAGGTCACCTAGTTTTTCAATTGTTTTTTTGCGTTTATCATTGGCATCTGCAAGCTCATCTTTGAAGGTTTCTGTTGAAAACAAGTCGAGCGGGAGGATTTCGTCGATATCGTTTAGAATATCTTTCATGGCTTTTTTCTGTTCAGACATGATGGATTTGGATTTTTTATGGGCGTTAGCCAGTTCATGTTCTAAAAAAGACTCTTCAATATAAGCATCAGAGAGGCCTTTGTCCTCGACAGCTCCGGCAATGCTGTTAAAAAATGCGATCTTCATGTCAATGTAGTCGATCCATTGATCAGTGACACCTACATGATCGTGATAGAATGCTTTAATGTTATTAGCGCCTTTACCTGAGAATTCGCTGTCGTCCAGTTCAGCGACGCTTTGTAAAGCTTTTCTCAAGTTGACCATTTGCGTCCTTAGTTCTTTATATTCTTTGGCGCGGTCTGTAGCTTCAGACATAAGTGTTTTAGCTTCAAAGACTTTCATAATCATACCCTCTCATTTAATCATATAACAAAATATTACCATGGAAGAATGATGAAACTAACTGTTATGTGGATCAAATGGTGGAAATGAATCATTCGATCTGTGTCATTTTACCTATTTGCTAATCCTTTCAATGAAAGGGGACTTTCCAATTGTAACATCGCCATCATGAAAAATTTCGATAACGTAGCCAGATTCACTAAACATAAAAGTATCTGATCCAACGGCAGTTACATCATCAATTACGTTTAATGCATGCTCAAGACTGGTTTTTAATGCTGGCTGTTCTCCGTAACCCCAAAGAATAATAATGTTCCTATCTTTAAAATGGTGTTTAGCTAGCCAATCGTAAATCTCTTCCTCGTAAACTATAGATTGATGACAACAAACTTCTTTCCACTTGATTCGTCCCCAAGATGTAAAGGGAAACTGTTTGAAAGCAGTTCATAATATTTTGCCGTTAATTCTTCTGATAAGATTTCTTTGTTTTTCCCTAGAGCTTCTAAGCATTCATCAAATAAGTCCAAAATGTTCACCTCAAAAGCTTTATGTATGATGGATTTTTTCAGTATCAGAAATAAGAAAAAGCCGTTATGAAACGGCTAAAGGGAATTAGAACTAATGTTGTTTATCGAATCAAACAAGGAATTCATGAGTAGGTGCTAGAGTTACATTCCGGGATGCTTCCTTCATTTCGCCATTAGACATAGATCCGAAAAAGGCAAGTCCAATTAAAACGGCGGATAAACTGATAAACAATTTAGATTTCATACATGCATTCCCCTTTCGATATTTGTTTTTGAGCATATACCATCTTCTTGAAACAGATGATACTATCCTCTATTTTTCCATTATAATCGAAAAGGTTGCCTCCTAACAATGCCAGCTCTTCCAGATAAGGGTATCCTTTGCCGTTCTCTAAACGAGAAAAAATGTTGAGGAGTTTAGGTGTATCGCCATTTCTTATATAAAGAACGTCTAATGCTTCAAATAAGTTCATAAAAAGTTCGTCTTTAAAATCTACAGCACTTCTGATTCCTTTGCGGAAGCAATCCATTGCTTGTTCTTTTTTCCCTTGTTTAAAATAAATCAACGCTAGGTCATGATAAGCTTGCGGAAGTACGTCAGAGTTTATTTTTCTGTATTGAACCAAGGCTTGTTCGATGTAACGTGCAGCCTTATTTAAGTTGTCCATTTTGTGATAGCAGTTGCCGAGATTGAAAAATGCAGTGGCATAGATGTGAGTATTTTTACTTTTAAGCAGCTCGGCACCTTTTAAAGCTTCTTGAAGGTGGGGGAGAGCTTTTTCATGATTTTCAAGGTCATCGTAGTTGCCGGCAATCACAAAATGACATTGAATACGCCGAACAGAATAAAGCTCGTGTTTCTTATAGATATTGTATGAAAGTTCAGCATAGTGCATTGAGATGTGAGTCATTTTCATATGATAATAGACTTCGGATAACTTAAAATAAAACTCTGCTTTTTCAATCTTGTCGGAGATCGAAGGAATTTTACGTTCAGCTTTTTTATAATATGTAATAGCCTTTGTATATTCACCGTTTCTAAACTCATACATCCCACGGAAGAAGTTATAATAATAAGCTCGCATATTATCTAGTTTTTTCTTATGGCCTTCGATTTTCTTTAAATATTCTGAAAGTTTCATTCGGATTTCATCAGATGGCAGCGTATACTCCAGCATGATCTTATGGCGAAAGGCCATCAATTGATAATAAATAAGCAAGTCTTGATCTTCTTCCATAACCTCTATATCACGTTCTATTTCAGCTTTTAACATTTCAGCATCAGTAACGTTGAATTTTTGAATATGCCTATGCCATTCATTAATTTTCATTCCCACTTCAGCTGATGTGATTGATATCAAGATATTCACCCTTCCCTTAACTCTACTAGTAATGTAAATATTAACAAGTTTGTGTTCGCAGAAAAAGGCAATAGGGCACCGCAATTTAAATTTTCGGTGAGACCGCAATAACTTTTTTATTACACTACTATGTTGAGAGGCTTTTTCTAAGATAGAAGATATCATCTATATTTTCTTTATTGTTTTTTGCTTTAGAGTTATTAAACTCCCTTGTAGGAGTGCAATGACTTGGCATCAATGACATTACAGAACTGATTTGAGTAGAAATAAGATGGAGCGATATTCATTAAAATTCAGGTAATAGCCACACATAGCCATATAAAACACATGATTAATTCTAAATTCTCTACCGATATCGTTCTTAAATTTGATATACTTGAAACTCGTTAGATCTAACTGTTTTGCTACTCAAATGAGAATGATCATTCTTCAATTGGTATAGAATATATTGAGAGAGGGATGAATGATTTAAAGTTGTCAATCCTTTCTCAGAAATAAGAGGCAATACGTTCTAAGGAGGGATTACATGGCTAGAAATAAAGAATTTGATGAAAAAAAGCATTAAGAAAAGCAAAGGGGCTTTTCTGGGAACAGGGTTATGAAAAAACATCCACGCAAGACTTGGTGGACCATATGGGCGTTCCCCGCTGAAGTATCTATGATACATTTGGCGACAAACATACTTTATTTATGCGGCCTTAAGTCACTATGTAGAAGTAATGGGAGTAAGGATGTGAAAACAGAATTAACGGTTCAGTAGGCTATACGAAAATTATTTGTCTCTCCGTACAGGACCAAATAAACGTTTCGGAAAAGACAAAAATTTTCCATTGTGGAAACAAAAGCTATTTTCCCTTGCTGGCGCAAAGTATGACCACAAAGCCAAAAAACACGACGTGGAATACCATTTTATCTTCGTTCTGACGGCGCACAAACTTAAAAAGATTACCAAAATCATTGAAGAAAACAACATTGTTCCAGAGATTTATCCAACACTATTTACCATAGACAACGTAAATGAAGCGCTAGAACTAGTCGCAAATGGACGACCGAAAGGGAAAGTGATTATTAATTTTTAAGGGGGACATGATGAAAGCAGTCCAAATACACAGCTACTCGAAAAAGCTAGAAGCTCACATCAACGATGTGCCTATTCCAAGAATAAACAAACATCAAGTGTTAATCAAAACAAATGTGGCGGGCGTTGACCCACATCTTATATTGGCGATTACTGGAAAGGTGCGCGTTTTTGACCACTATGATTTCCCGTTGACACTCGGAAATGAACTTTCAGGTGTGATTGAATCGGTTGGTGAAGCGGTGACAGACTTTAATAAGGGCGACAGAGTATATGCGCTAATGCCACTAGATACAATGGGTGCCTTTGCAGAATATGTTGTGGCTGATGCAAATATCGTTGCGAAAATGCCAAAACATCTTACTTTTGAAGAAGGGGCTGCCATTCCATTATCGGCTCTGACTGTTGTTCAAGCCTTCGATGTACTGAACGTGAAACCTGGCACAAAACTGTTCATTCCTGGTGGAACAGGCGGATTTGGGCAGATTGCCATTCCGTTTGCGAAATCAAAGAAGCTTTTTGTAGCTGTCAGTGGTAGTGAATCAGCTCGTCATTTAGCGCTATCCATTGGTGCTGACCAGTTCATCGACTATCAGAAGCAAGATTATGTTGAGGTGCTGAAAGATTTCGATTACGTGATTGATACTCGTGGTGCAAGTGAGTTCAGGAATGAATTACGTGTTTTAAAACCTGGCGGAAAATTATTGTCATTGAATGCTGGTCCAAATGCACGTTTTGCAATTCAACATGGCGGATTTTCAACGTTGCAGAGGCTTCTTTTCGGTGTGATCGGCATGCCGTTTGATATAGCGGCACATCTTCAACAGAAAACGTATGATTTCTTATATGTTCAGCCCAATGGCAAACAACTAAAAAACATCACCCAGTGGATTGATGAAGCGGGCATCAAACCAACCATTGATTCGACATTTGCTTTTCGGCAAGTGAACGAAGCTATTGCCAAAATCGCAAAAGGGAAAGCTCAAGGAAAGATTCTTCTGATTATACAAGAGTGAGAAACAACAACATAAAATTGACAAAGATTTTAGTGAGGGGCGGGACGTCAGGTATAGGCTATGCATATGCGAAAAAGATTCTTGAAATGAGCAACACGGCGATTGTCACTAGTCACTCGAAATAAAATATTGACCAAGCAATCAAAGATAACCCTAATTTAATAGGCATTGCTGCGGATGTCAGTCAAGTGAAGTCGGTTGACCAGTTGGATTTTATCTTCTATAAACCGAAAGGTTTAATAAATAGGGCTCGTGCATACAAAGCAAAAGTAGACAAGAACAAAGAAGAAGGATTAGATGTGGATGCCGGTGTGAACATGAGGTTATATACTATCTCATTTTAATGGCTGCTGATATTCTCCTGTTTTAGTCTGATTTTGTTCCCGTTGGAAAAGACCAAATCCAACATGTGGAGCAAATATATTGATGATTAAATTTATAATTCTTTACTTATCGTTCTAAAAAGGGTATTATTTAATCATGGTTTGAAATTCATGTGTTAATTTGAGAATGTTCATTCTACAATGGATTATGACGTTTGTTTTTGTTAGTATTGATTCATTGATTTTTTTAAGGAGAAAAAAATGGCTAGAAGTAAAGAGTTTGACGAAAAAGCAGTATTAAGAAAAGCAATGGAGCTTTTCTGGGAACAGGGTTATGAAAAAACATCCATGCAAGATTTGGTAAATCATATGGGGATACACCGCAGGAGTATATATGACACATTTGGTGACAAGCGTTCATTGTTTTTAGCTTCCCTTAATCACTATGAAGAGCTCATCGTCAATGAGATGGAAAGCATAATTAGCAGCACTTCATCCATTAAACAGGCGATACGTGATGTTTTTATTTTCGTACTGAATTCCATGGAACAATACCCAAAAGGTTGTCTATCAGTAAATGCAGCCATTGAATTATCTTTGTTGGACAAAGAAATTGGACGCATAGTTACAAAAATGTTTAACCGTACTGAAGATATGTTTAATAACCTTATAAAACGGGGCCAAACTAGTGGAGAGATATCAAAAGAAATCGATTCTGATAACATATCTCGTTTCTTACACAACAATTTGGTAGGTATAAGAGTACTAATAAAAACTAATTACAGTAAAAAAGAATTAGAAGGCATCATTACTCTAGCACTTTCAGTGTTGGACTAGCTTTCTTTTTTTACCCTATTTAGAACGTTCATTCTAAAATTAGCATGAAACAAACCATCATAATGCATACTTATAAAATCGTTTTTTAATTTCTAAGGAGGAACACAAAAATGACAAACTTTAAAATACCATCAGTATCAGAATTTATTGAAGCAGATGGAACTCGTTACGCATATAGAAAATTTGGTACACAAGATGGTATACCACTAGTATTTCTTGTTCACTTTAGAGGAACGATGGAAAACTGGGATCCAGACATGCTTGAACCTATTGCAAATAAACGCCCAGTAATCTTATTTGACAATAAAGGGGTTGGTGAGACAGATGGACTAACGCCTACTACAATTGCTGATATGGCAAAAGATACAGCAACATTTATAAAAGCTCTTGGATTAGAACAAGTTGACATTCTTGGTTTTTCCATTGGTGGTATGGTTGCACAAGAGCTAGCTTTACAAGAAGGAGATTTAGTAAGAAAAATTATTATGGCAGGTACTTCGCCTGAATCTGGTATTAATCCAAATCCAGAGATTTTTGAAAGAATGAATCGTCACGGCGGAACGGAGGAAGATGGAATAAATGATTTTATGTTCTTTTTCTACGCGCAAACCGAAACAAGTAAATCTGCAGGAATGGCTTCACTACAAAGAATTTTTAATCAGAAAAAAGTAAACAGTTCAGAACAAGTAAAAGAGGCACAATTACAAGCCATTGCAAAATGGGCTAAACAAAAATCTAATCATGATTATGAATGGTTACAAAACATCAAACACCCTGTACTTGTTACTAATGGTGTTAATGATGTAATGGTACCGACTAAAAACAGTTACATCTTAGCAGAGAAATTACCCAAAGCTCAGCTGATTATATATCCTGATTCTGGTCACGGGCATCTGTTTCAATTTCCAGAACTATTTGCAGAACACGTAAATTTATTTCTTGATTCTAATTCTTATTAAAAAGGAGTATTCATATGAGCAGATTATTTGAAAAAGTTCGTATTGGAAACATTGACTTAAAAAATCGTATAGGTATGGCTCCGATGACTAGAAATAGAGCTTTACCAGATGGTACGCCGAGCGATTTAGTAGCAGAGTACTATGGTCAGCGTGCTTCAGTCGGTTTAATTATAAGTGAAGGAACCCAACCTTCAGATGATGGGCAAGGTTACACGAATACACCTGGTATTTATACAGAAAATCATATTAGAGGGTGGAAAAAAGTAACTTCTAAAGTTCATAGTGAAGGCGGTCATATTTTTATTCAGCTTATGCATGTGGGACGTGTATCACACCCTGATAACACCCCTCACCACCGCCAAGCAGTTGCACCGTCAGCTATTGCACCTGGTGTAGAAATTTTCACGGCAGAAGGAATGAAAGAAATTCCAACACCAAGAGAACTGAGTGAGCTTGAGATAAAAGATGTTATCAATGAGTTTCGTTTAGCAGCTCGTTCAGCAATTGAAGCTGGTGCAGACGGAGTAGAAATTCACGGAGCGAATGGTTATCTGATCCAGCAATTCCTTAGTGAAAACTCCAATCATCGCCAAGATGCATACGGTGGTACGATTGAGGGGCGTTCTCGATTCGCTATTGAAGTAGCTAAAGCAGTTGTTGATGAAATAGGAGCAGAAAGAACAGGCATCCGTTTTTCTCCTCAAGGAACACTGCAAGGCATTGATGAAGGGGAAAATAGCCTTGAGATGTATCGCTATTTAATAAGTGAATTAAATAAGCTTAACCTTGCATATCTGCATTTAATGCACTTTGGAAACGAGCAATTCCTAAAAGATGTGCGTCAACTTTGGGATCAAGCACTTCTTGTTAACCGTCCAGGTCGTCCTCTAGATCAACTTTCGTCTGATGTAGATAATAATCTTGCAGATGTTGTCACAGTAGGCACTTGGGTACTAGCTAATCCAGACTTTGCAGAACGGATTAAATCAGGTGCTCCCCTAAACGAACCTGATCAAAACACGCTCTATGCAGGAGGAAAAGAAGGTTATACAGATTATCCTTTCTTAAAATAATTTATTTAATATGAATATCCCATCTAGGGAAGGGATATTCATATTCTTTTTTCTTAGGTTCGTTAGGAAAAGATACATGTGCGTTAAATAAAAATGTGGAGGATTGTAACGAAAGCTTTAGCGATTGAAAACTACGGTAAAAAAAACAAATTTTTTACTTCCCTAAGCCCAAAATAAATAATGGCGAGGTCTTAGTTGAGATATATGCGGCAAGTATAAATCCTCTTGATACAAAAATTTGAATTATGGATAACATACATCCATAGTAACAACTCGCAGTAAGAAACGCTGTAAAACGTTTTAAAAGTTCAAACTAAAAATGGAGGTGTGCTGTCAAATGAAAAAAACTGTTCTTATCACCGGGGTATCAGGTGGAATTGGCAAAGAGTTGGCGGATCGTTTCGCCAAGGGAGGATATAATTTGGTGCTGGTGGCGCGTAGCGAGGGTAAGCTTTTGGAGCTAGCGAAGGAATATCGGAAAAGATATGGCAGTCAAGCGACGGTCATCGCCAAGGATGTGGCGTCACCCGGCGTGCCGGAGGAGATTTTTGCGGAGCTCAAGGAGAAGGGGATCGTCGTCGACTATCTTGTCAATAATGCCGGCTTCGGTTTGTACGGGACATTCTTGGAGACGCAGTTAGAACAAGAGACGAATATGATTGACGTCAATATCAAGGCTCTGACTGTTATGACGAAACTGTTCTTGCCAGATATGGTCAAACGGGGCCAAGGAGGCGTGATGAATGTGGCTTCGTTGGTGGCTTTTTTCCCGGGACCTATGATGTCGGTTTACTACGCAACGAAGGCGTACGTGCTGTCGTTTACCGAGGCTTTGGAGAACGAGCTGAGCGGCACAGGGGTGACTGTGACGGCACTATGTCCGGGTCTGACGTCAACCGGCTTCGTTGATCGTTCGGGTATTGGTGAATCGAAGTTGTTCCAGAGTGGTGCTATCATGGAGGCCGGGCAGGTGGCTGAGGAAGGGTACCGAGGCTTCTTACGCGGCAAGACGTTCATAATGCCAGGTGCTCGCAACCGGTTCATGGCATTCCTTCCGCGGTTGATGCCGCGCAAAATGGTGACCCGTATGGTCAGATCCACACAGCAAAGAACAGGGCATTGACCTAATTGAGGGTGAGTGGCAGTTGATTATGATCTGCCATCCTAGCCAAGATCTCGTAATGGAATAAATCGTTTACTAAAAAAGTTACAGAGACTGTTATAAAGACGGAAACTTCCTTATTTGATCTGCTGAAACATGGTCAAGAACAAGGAGAAATTTCTAAACACTATGATATCAAAGGGCTTTCTCAATTTATTCATAATTCACTCGTAGGAATACGAGTATTCGCAAAAACAACAAATGATAAAAAAGAATTAGAAACCATTATCGATTTGACTTTGGCAACACTAGATTGAGATATATCTTGTTATTTGAATTAATTAACACCAATCTGAAAATATTTTTAAGGAGAGAATAATATGAAGTACACAGTTATTACAGGAGCAAGCTCAGGTATAGGATATGAGACAGCATTAGCATTTGCTGCTCGTGGCAAAAACTTAATTATTGTAGCTAGAAGATTAGATAAATTAGAAGAACTTAAATCAACCATTCAGAATCTAAATCCTGATTTAGATGTTATTATTCGTACAAGTGACCTATCTGTCACAGATCAGGCATATACACTGTATAACAGTTTAAAGGAGTATCAAATTGAGACTTGGATTAATAATGCCGGGCTTGGTGAAACCTCTTCTGTCATAGATCAGAATTTAGATAAAGTAGAAACCATGTTACGCGTTAACATAGAATCCTTGACAATCCTTTCTACACTATTTGTAAGAGATTATGCTGATGTAGAGGGAACTCAATTAATTAACGTATCCTCAGCACTTGGATATGTAATTGCTGTTGGCAGTGTTGCTTATTCTGCTTCTAAATATTATGTTAGTGCCTTCACCGAAGGGCTTGCAAAAGAACTTGAACTGAAAGGTGCGAAAATGAAGGCAAAAGTTTTAGCACCAGCAATGACGGAAACAGAATTCGCAAAACATGCAAATGATAAGAAAGAGTTTGATTACAAAGCAAATCTCCCTATGTACCACACAGCTAAGCAAATGGCAGGTTTTATGATGGAGGTTTATTACAAAGATGAAGTGGTGGGGGTTGTAGATGAAAACTATGAATTCAATTTGAGAAAGCCGATCTATCCAATACTAGTATGGTAACATAATCGTTTGGCGATGGCACCAATGACACGTAGCAGTGCGCAAGAAGATGGTACATCAGGAGAACTAAGTTCCCTTTAATATGCTTAAAGAGCATCTATGGGATTACTTATTAGTGAAGGTACACAACCTCCTGACGATGGTCAAGGTTACTTATCCTACGTGAAAGAATGAGAATCTCAGAAAGGATAAGCATAACTTATATGGCAAATATCAAGGTTCCACAAACAGTTTGGAACTGGAAGTGACTCTCTATTTTTGTACAGAAAAAGAGGGAATAAAAAGTAGTTTTTGCTTAAAAATGGCATACAACTGAAAAATGCTTGACGCATGAATTGTGCTTTACTGGCAGGCGTATACTGCATTCGGACGCTATGGGCTGATGAACTTTAACGTCTGTTCCACGGATGGAGTGCGGGAACACCGGCTGTAATAATCTCAATGGAAGGATGCTAATGAAAAAAATGAAAACACTCATGAAAGCAGCTCAGATCACCAAGTATTCAAAAAATATCCATGCCAAAGTCAATGACATTCCAATTCCAGAAATCGATGAAAACGAAGTCTTGGTAAAGGTCAAAGCTGCAGCGGTCAATCCGCTCGAAATGTTGATTATCACAGGTAGCGTGAAACTGATTCAAGATTATGAATTCCCATTAACGCTTGGTAATGAATTGACAGGTGTTGTTGAAAAAGTGGGAAAAAATGTAACGAACTTCCGCGTAGGAGATGCCATCTATACACGTCTCCCGCTAGAAAAAATTGGTGGTTTTGCGGAATATGCCGCAATTGACGCTGCCGCAATTGCACCCATGCCAAAAAATTTGTCTTACGTGGAAGCGGCTGCTGCACCACTGGCTGGACTTACAGCGTATCAAGGCCTGCATGAAGAACTTGAGGCACAGTCAGGTAAATCTGTTTTCATTCCAGGTGGATCAGGCAGTTTTGGTCAAATGGCTGTACCAATCGCAAAGACAATGGGCCTAAATGTCATTGTTAGTGGCAGCTCAGAAGCGCGCGAACGCACTTTGGAAATGGGTGCCGATCAATATTTGGATTATTCAACAGAAAACTATGTTGACTTGTTGTCTGATGTGGATTACGTGATTGATACACTGGGTCCTAAAGAGTTTGACAGTGAATTGAGTATCATCAAACCAGGGGGAAGATTGCTCTCTCTCCGTACAGGACCAAATAAACGTTTCGGAAAAGACCGAAATTTCCCATCGTGGAAAAAAATTCTATTTTCCCTTGCTGGTGCAAATTATGACCGCAAAGCCAAGAAACAAAACGTGGAATACCATTTTATCTTCGTTCGTTCTGACGGCGCCCAACTTAAAGAGATTACCAAAATCATTGAAGAAAATAACATTGTTCCAGCAATTCATCCAACACGATTTACCATAGAAAACGTAAATGAAGCGCTAAAACTAGTCGCAAATGGACGACCAAAAGGGAAAGTGATTATTAATTTTTAAGGGGAATATGAAGAAAGCAGTCAAAAAGTTGAGATCATTTATGTAAAGGATTTTGAAAGGCAATAATAAAGTGTTACAAACCGCGAGTTCTGCTGATTAAGAAATGGTAAAGATAAAAAGCTAGATTAGATCATAGAAAAACTTCAGAAAGCCGGAGTCCTGTATCAGTAATTATAGAACATGGAGAATTAGCCATTTTAATTGTTTCTTATAAAAAATGTTGGGGTGAAATTGGACAGGCGGTTGCTCTAACAGAAATGTCACCAGTGGCATGTTATATGCCTAGTTATAAAAGAAAACTCTTTATTGGGGACTTAGGCATTAGTAAATGTCAATAAAAACCGATGGTTTCAAACTATCGGTTTTTTATAATGTTTTCATACTCATTGAAAATCACCTCATTAGGACAAACAGTTATTACATAGCATTACCCAAGGGGTGATGCATTTTATGAAGATAATAATCATCGAGGGACCGCAAGCTGACAAATGCATTAACGATTGCTATCATTATTTTATAAAACTTTATAGGAAGGAGATCCAGGGTGATAGCAATATATGTAAGGGTGTCGACCGAGGAACAAGCGATCAAGGGATCGAGCATCGACAGCCAGACTGAAGCCTGTATAAAGAAAGCAGGGACAAAGGATGTGCTGAAGTATGCCGATGAAGGATTTTCTGGAGAGCTTTTAGAACGTCCGGCTTTGAATCGCTTGAGGGAGGATGCAAGCAAAGGACTAATAAGTCAAGTCATTTGTTACGATCCAGACCGTCTTTCTCGGAAATTAATGAATCAGCTTATCATTGATGATGAACTCCGAAAGCGAAACATACCATTGATTTTTGTTAATGGAGAGTACGCCAATTCTCCAGAGGGTCAATTGTTTTTCGCAATGCGCGGGGCAATCTCAGAATTTGAAAAAGCCAAAATCAAAGAACGGACATCAAGCGGCCGACTTCAAAAAATGAAAAAAGGCATGATCATTAAAGATTCTAAACTATATGGCTATAAATTTGTTAAAGAGAAAAGAACTCTTGAGATATATGAAGAGGAAGCAAAAATCATTCGGATGATTTTCAACTATTTCACCGATCATAAAAGCCCTTTTTTCGGCAGAGTAAATGGTATTGCTCTACACTTATCTCAAATGGGGGTTAAAACAAAAAAAGGCGCCAAAGTATGGCATAGGCAGGTTGTTCGTCAGATATTAATGAACTCTTCTTATAAGGGTGAACACAAGCAGTATAAATATGACACTGAGGGTTCTTATGTTTCAAAACAGGCGGGGAACAAATCTATAATTAAAATAAGACCTGAAGAGGAGCAGATCACAGTGTCAATTCCAGCAATAATCCCAGCGGAACAATGGGATTATGCTCAAGAACTCTTAGGTCAAAGTAAAAGAAAGCACTTGAGTATCAGCCCTCACAATTACTTGTTATCGGGTTTGGTTAGATGCGGGAAATGCGGAAATACAATGACAGGAAAGAAAAGAAAATCACATGGTAAAGACTACTATGTGTATACTTGCCGGAAAAATTATTCTGGAGCAAAGGACCGCGGCTGCGGAAAAGAAATGTCTGAGAATAAATTAAACCGGCATGTATGGGGTGAAATTTTTAAATTCATCACAAATCCTCAAAAGTATGCTTCTTTTAAAGAGATTGAACAATCAAATCACCTGTCTGACGAATTAGAACTTATTCAAAAAGAGATAGAGAAAACAAAAAAAGGCCGCAAGCGTCTTTTAACGCTAATCAGCCTAAGCGATGACGATGATTTAGATATTGATGAAATCAAAGCACAAATTATTGAGTTGCAAAAAAAGCAAAACCAACTTACTGAAAAGTGTAACGAAATTAAATCAAAAATGAAAGTATTAGATGATACAAGCTCAAGCGAAAATGCTCTAAACAGAGCTATCGACTATTTTCAATCAATCGGTGCGGATAACTTAACTCTTGAAGATAAAAAAACCATTGTTAACTTTATCGTGAAAGAAGTTACCGTTGTGGATTCTGACACCGTATATATTGAAACTTATTAAAGAGGGGTGTATGCACCCCCCTTTTGTAATTACAATCTCATT
>NZ_JAJFDG010000018.1:0-15704 GCF_020708615.1 Bacillus sp. LBG-1-113
AGGGAGCAAGCTCCCATCTGTCCGCTCGACTTGCATGTATTAGGCACGCCGCCAGCGTTCGTCCTGAGCCAGGATCAAACTCTCCGATAAAGTAGTTTGACTGACTACGCACATCGCTGTGCGATTTTATAATAAAACTTGAATTAACAGGTACGTTTTGTCTTGTTTAGTTTTCAAAGAACTTTGCAATCGCTCTTTAAGCGACTTTATTATCATAACATTTTCTGCTGTTTCCGTCAACAACTTTTTTTCGTAATTTCTTTAAAAAGCTTATCCGTCATCAGCGACGTATATTAGAATAACACCCTTACGTCTTAAAGTCAACATATAATATGAATTAAACAATAAAATGCTTAATCACTACTAACGCTGCTATTCCCGGTATGCCCAAAATTCCGCTTATGGCTGTTGTGACAATATTAATCGGCACATGGATGCCAAGGCTGCCTCCGAACATGTTCACACATACCAACAACAAAGCACCCGCTACACATTTAACAGCAGTTATACCAATCCACTTTAGCGGCTTTGCAGGTGAACCTGATAAAAACAGAAGAATAACTAGTCCTAAAATAATCCCTATAATGAAAATAGGCTCCATGAATCTTCTCATCCCCTTCGCTTGTTCTAGTACAAGCTTATGAGAAGATCCAGGAGTTTAGACCACTTACTTCCACCGGCTGATTGTCAAATTTCGCTGTTTCGCTTCCCTCAAGTAAAAAAAATACTTCGCTTCAGCTACTTTCAGCTCGCATAAAACCTCAGCTGATGGCTCAAGGCTTTTTTCGACCAGCTTCTTTTGCCTATTCCACTCTTCCTTTTGCTTAAAAAGCTGCTCGATTAGTTTTTCATCAAACTCTCTTCTCAATGTTTTCTTGCGAAGAAAACCCATGGATCGCTTTTTCCTCCCTTACAATTCACGTCTTCCTTCAAGTGCTTTAGAAAGAGTGACCTCATCAGCATATTCCAAGTCACCGCCGACGGGCAGTCCGTGGGCAATACGGGAGAGCTTAATACCAGATGGCTTCAAGAGCCTTGATATATACATCGCTGTTGCTTCCCCTTCTATATTAGGGTTTGTTGCGAGAATCACTTCTGTCACTTGATCATCCTGTAATCGTTTTAACAATTCTGGTATCTTTATATCCTCTGGTCCGATGCCGTCCATTGGGGAAATGGCGCCGTGGAGAACATGATACTGTCCGTTGTATTCTTTCATTTTCTCCATAGCAATAACATCCTTAGGGTCTTGCACAACACAGATAATGGACTTATCCCTTCTTGTATCTTCACATATATAACAAGGGTCCTGATCTGTAATATGCCCGCAAACTGAACAATATGTCAGATTGCGTTTCGCATTTACCAATGCCTTCGCAAAATCTAATACCACATCTTCTTTCATACCTAGAACAAAAAAAGCCAGACGAACCGCTGTTTTCGGTCCGATCCCTGGCAATTTCATAAAGCTGTCGATCAGCTTTGATATTGGTTCAGGATATTGCATTTTCTTTTATCCCCCTAGAACAAACCTGGCATGTTCATTCCTTTTGTAAATTGACCCATTGTTTCGTTTGTGATCTCGTCAACTTTTTTCAAGGCTTCATTTGTTGCAGCAAGCACTAAATCCTGAAGCATTTCGATATCTTCCGGGTCAACTACATCTTCATTAATGATGACATCCAGAATTTCTTTTTGCCCGTTTGCTTTTACTGTTACCATACCGCCGCCTGCAGTTCCTTCAACTACCTTTTCTGCAAGCTCTTCTTGAGCCTTGGCCATATCCTTTTGCATTTTTTGCATTTGCTTCATCATTTTTTGCATATTTCCCATTCCGCCACGCATAGCATTCACTCTCTTTCATATTGTTAGTCTTTTATTTCAATTAAATCCGCTCCGACAAGCTTTTTCGCCTCGGCAATAAGCGGATCTTCTTCAGCCGGTTCATTTGATCCTTCATTTTCCTGCTGATGATCTACTAAAAATTCTTCTCTTATTTTACCCCATTGTGCTTCTGGAACGCCAATCAAATCTATTCTTTTACCGAGCATTGATTCTAAAATCTGTTCAAGATTAGTCCGGACTCCGTTGTTATCCTCCGCGACCATTTTACAATGTATTTCATATTTGAATTTCAGTACAAATGCTGTAGAAGCTGCAGCCACAGGTTCACTGTCATTCAGCAGCGCAGCATGTGATACTTTGTTTTGCTGTTTCAAATGAGCCAGAAGCTTGCCCCAGCTGCTTCTGAGCTGATCAAGGTCCGTCCTCGTTGCTTCCTTTAAAATCTCATGAATTCTGCCTACCGGCGCTTTGTAATTGGATTTTCCGCCTTTTGGCGCACGCGGTCCCTCTTTTTTCGGACTTTCCGCCGCTGCTTTTACGCCGGTGGTTTTGAGCCGTTCTACTTCTTGCTCAAGCTGCTGGATCTTTTTCATCAGCATATCAACTTCAGGCAGATCCGCAGCAGCTGGTTGATGAGACGTCTGACAAATCTTCACCACAGCCACCTCAAAGAAGATACGGGGATGGTTCGTCCATTTCATTTCCTGGTGGCTCTTGTTCAGGATATCAATCATTTCATATATCGCCTGAGTCGGAATTTGTTCACTTAATTCCCGGAACGTTTCATCGACTTTTACTTTTTCCAGTACACCCTCTAAGCCAGGAGCTGTTTTGAACAGCAGCATGTCTCTGAAATAGAAAATCATATCCTCTATCAGCTTCGCCGGGTCTTTCCCTTGCTGAAGCAGCTCATTCAATGTTTCCAAAGCTTCAGAAACATGTTTTTCATGCAGAGATTGCGCAAGCTTTCCTATATATAACTGAGAAACGGCTCCGGTAATCAGAAGCGCATCATCAACTTTTAGCTCGTCACCGCTGAATGAGACTGCCTGATCAAGAAGGCTCAAAGCATCCCTCATACCGCCATCTGCAGCACTCGCAATAATGTCGAGCGCTCCTTCTTCAACCTGCAGCTCTTCAGCATCAACTATTTTGTTCATACGTCCGACAATCGCTTGGGATGTAATTCGCTTGAAGTCGAAACGCTGACATCTGGATATAATGGTTAAAGGAATTTTGTGCGGTTCTGTTGTTGCTAAAATGAAAATACAATGCTCAGGCGGCTCTTCTAACGTTTTTAATAACGCGTTAAAGGCGCCGATAGACAGCATATGCACCTCATCTATGATATATACCTTATATGTGACGGCCGACGGGGCAAACTTCACTTTGTCGCGGATGTCACGAATTTCATCAACACCGTTGTTAGAAGCGGCATCAATTTCTATGACATCGGATATGGACCCGTTTGTTATCCCTTTACAGGCTGCACATTCGTTACATGGCTCATCAACAGGAGCGTGTTCACAGTTGACAGCTTTGGCAAATATTTTGGCCGCACTGGTTTTCCCAGTACCCCTTGGCCCGGAAAACAAATAAGCATGAGAAAATTTCTTTTGCAAAAGGGCATTTTGCAGCGTTTTTGTAATGTGCTCTTGTCCAACCACATCTTCAAAGCGCTGAGGCCTGAATACTCGATATAAAGCTTGGTAACTCACGGGTGCGCCCTCCTCCGTTATTCATCATTCCCATTATACATGAACCGTGTATCGATTCCAAAAGCTCTTTTACATAACAAAAAACTCACCTAATATTAGGTGAGTTTGAAAATTTGATGATTGATTTACCGTGCACCTTCTGTCGATTCGCTACCCTAAGCGTTACTTAAGCAGTTAGCTCGGCCCAGGCAACCCTGCGGCACATGAGAGGTTTCACTTAATGCTGCTTCCTTCCGGACCTGACATGGTTCATGAATTCCCATTGCGCAGGACCCAAACGTCAACACCACTTACTTAAGGCAGACCTTAAAGTAAACGAACCTCGAGAAGGGATTCGGCCCCGCTAGAGCGGATTGCGGGTACAGGGCACCGCTACCTCCCCGCTTAGCACGGCAAAATAAATATCAAATTTTTTGTCGCATCTATGACGATGCACACATAAGTATATCCTTTTCCCCTAAAAATTGCAACCTTACTACTCAGACAAGTTTTTCCTAGAAGCTTTCTTCTTTTTTCTCAACTCTCTGAAAAACGCACTGAGCATTCCTCCGCATTCTTCCTCTAGCACACCGCTCACCACTTCAGCCTGATGATTAAAGCGTTCTTCCTGAAGAAGGTTCATTAACGTGCCTGAACAGCCTCCTTTTGGATCAAAAGCGCCAAACACCACTTTTTCCACGCGTGAAAGCACGACGGCTCCAGCACACATCGGACAAGGCTCAAGGGTAACGTAAAGAGTTGCCCCCTCCAGTCTCCATGTTCCAAGTGACTTGCACGCTTCATCAATCACAAGCATTTCCGCATGAGCGATAGACCGCTGCTCTGTTTCTCTTAAATTGTGCGCGCGTGCCACGATTTCATCATTCACGACAAGCACGGCGCCGATCGGCACCTCGCCTTTCGCTTCAGCTTTTTTCGCTTCTTTTATTGCTTCTTTCATATAAAGTTCATCTTGATTCATAAGGTTAGCTCTCTTTTCAAAGTTTTTTCCTTACCTAAAAAGGCTACATATTAACTATAACTTAAACAGAAAGGAGACTGTCGATGTCTAAAGCAGACACAGCTCTTCTCATTGTCGACATGATCAATAATTTTGAATTCGATATGGGAGAAAGCCTCGCCAACAAAACAGAAAAAATCGTTCCTCACATTTTATCATTAAAAAAGCATGCGAGACAAAATGACTGGCCGATTATATACATTAATGATCATTACGGGCTTTGGCAAGCGGATATCCAAAATATCCAGCAAGAATGTGAAAACGAGAAGAGCAAGGCCATTATTGAAAAGATATCACCCGAGGATGAAGACTATTTTCTAATCAAACCGAAACACTCCGCTTTTTATGAAACAGCCCTCCATACCCTCCTTACTGAATTACAGGTGAAACGCATTGTCTTAACAGGTATAGCGGGGAATATATGCGTACTATTTACTGCTAATGATGCTTACATGAGAGAATACAGCATTACGATACCTAAGGACTGCATTGCTTCTAACAGCGATAAGGATAATGAATTTGCCCTAACTATGATGGAAAATGTTCTTTTCGCAGAAATTACAACGGAAGAACAAATTACTGAAAAACAAACATGATTAGCGCTTTCCTTTCATACATTGTAGCGATATGAAAGGAGGCGTTTTTCATTCAAATTTATGTAGTGAAACAAGGTGACACTCTTACTGCTATCGCTTCACAATACAGAACAACTGTAAATGAAATTACAGAGACGAATGAAATACCGAATCCCGGCAGCCTTGTTGTCGGACAAACCATTGTCATTCCAATAGCTGGCCAGTTTTATGATGTTCAACAAGGCGATACCCTGACATCCATCGCACGGCAATTCAATACGACAGCAGCCGAGCTTGCCAGGGTGAACCGAATCCAGTTAAATACCGTACTGCAGATTGGTTTCCGTTTATACATTCCTCCAGTTCCTAAACGAGACATCGAATCAAGTGCTTATTTGGAGCCCCGCGGAAATCAAGTCAGCGAAAATCTCCAGCAGGCGGCCAGAGAAGCGTCGCCCTACTTAACGTACCTTGGCGCATTCAGTTTCCAGGCACAGCGTGATGGAACCTTAGTCGCACCGCCTTTAACGAATTTAAGAAGCATTGCAGAGAATCAAGACACGACAATGATGATGATTATAACAAACCTAGAAAACCAGGCATTCAGCGATGAGCTCGGCCGGATCCTTTTGAACGACAATACTGTGAAAAGAAGACTTTTGAATGAAATAGTCGAGAATGCCAGAAGATATGGCTTCCGTGCTATTCATTTTGACTTTGAATACTTACGGCCCCAGGATAGAGAGGCATATAATCAATTTCTCCGCGAGGCAAGGGATCTTTTCCATCGAGAAGGCTTAGAAATTTCTACGGCGCTTGCCCCTAAAACAAGTGCAACACAGCAGGGGAGATGGTATGAAGCTCATGATTACAGAGCCCATGGCCAAATTGTCGACTTTGTTGTCCTCATGACATATGAATGGGGCTATAGCGGCGGGCCAGCTCAAGCTGTTTCTCCAATTGGGCCTGTTCGAGACGTCATAGAATATGCTTTGACAGAAATGCCTGCGAATAAAATTGTCATGGGACAGAATTTATATGGGTATGACTGGACACTGCCTTATACAGCAGGAGGAAATCCGGCAAGAGCGATAAGCCCTCAACAAGCCATTGTCATAGCTGATCAAAACAATGCCGACATCCAGTATGACGAAACCGCTCAAGCCCCTTTCTTTCGCTATACTGATGCAGAAAACAGAAGGCATGAGGTATGGTTTGAGGATGCCCGATCGATCCAAGCCAAATTCAATCTGATTAAAGAGCTGAATTTAAGAGGCATTAGTTATTGGAAGCTGGGACTTTCCTTTCCTCAAAACTGGCTGCTGCTTTCTGATCAATTTCAAGTTGTCAAAAAGACGTTCCGTTAATTTGGAAACGTCTTTTTTTCATAGGGGAATCCAAGGGTTGTGATACAATATGAAGGTCAGCAATTGACGGACGTTTTTTAGAAATAAGGAGGATTCCAATGAATACAGCCCCTTTTATCGCAGTTGAAGGTCCTATCGGGGCAGGAAAAACAACGCTCGCGACGATGCTTTCACAAGAGCTTGGATTCCCTATGATCAGTGAGATTGTTGAGGATAACCCATACCTTGATAAGTTTTATGACAATATAGAGGAATGGAGCTTCCAGCTTGAGATGTTTTTTCTTTGTCACAGATACAAACAGCTTGAGGATACCAGCCTTCACTTTTTAAATGAAGGACAGCCTGTGATAGCTGATTATCACATTTATAAAAATGTGATTTTTGCGGAACGAACGCTGTCTGAACAGCAGCTCAACAAATACAGAAAGATTTATCATCTTCTTACCGATGATCTTCCAAAGCCAAATGTCATCATTTACATAAAGGCAAGTCTGCCCACATTGTTACACCGCATTGAAAAACGCGGGCGCCCCTTTGAGAAAAAAATTGAAACCAGCTATTTGGAACAGCTGATCGCAGATTATGACATCGCCATCAAGCAGCTGCAGGAAGCAGATCCAGGTCTTACGGTGTTAACAATAGATGGCGATTCAAAGGATTTCGTTTTAAATAAGAGCGATTTTGAACGTATTGCCGCCCATGTAAAGGAGCTTATAAAATGAAAGAACATCATATCCCTAAGAATTCAATCATTACAGTAGCAGGAACAGTAGGTGTCGGTAAATCAACTTTAACAAGAGCATTGGCTAAACGGCTTGGCTTTAAAACCTCTCTTGAAGAAGTCGATCATAACCCATACTTAGAAAAATTCTATCATGATTTTGAACGCTGGAGCTTCCATCTGCAAATCTATTTCTTAGCTGAACGGTTCAAAGAACAGAAAAATATTTTTGAAGCTGGCGGAGGGTTTGTACAGGATCGTTCTATTTATGAGGATACTGGGATTTTCGCAAAAATGCACGCTGACAAAGGGACGATGTCAAAGATTGATTATAAAACGTATACAAGCCTGTTTGAAGCAATGGTCATGACACCGTATTTCCCGCATCCTGATGTGTTGATCTACTTAGAAGGCGATCTGGAAAACATATTAACCCGGATTGAGGAACGCGGACGTGAAATGGAGCTTCAAACAGACCGGTCTTATTGGGAAGAAATGCACACACGTTACGAAAACTGGATCAGCGGTTTTAACGCCTGTCCTGTCCTGAAAATCCGTATTGAGGATTATGATCTGAAGAATGATGAAAGTTCTATCGAGAACATTGTTGATCAAATTGCAACTGTCATTCATGAAACGAAAAAAAAGTGAATCTCATGACCTGAGATTCACTTTTTTATGATATTAAAAAATCCGTTGCAAACGGTGCAACGGACAAAACAATCTCCAATATATGCTTGAGTTTCATTAGAATTAAAATCAATATGGCGGAGGAAGAGGGATTCGAACCCCCGCGGGCTTTGACACCCCTGTCGGTTTTCAAGACCGATCCCTTCAGCCGGACTTGGGTATTCCTCCGTATCGACAAGACTTACTATATCATGAATGATTTGTGATGGTCAAGCATTTTTAAAAACTTTTTTTGTTTTTATAAAAATGTTCGGTTTAAATACCGAAAAGGCGTGCCTTATCAGGCACACCTTTTCAGCATTACGCTTTGATGACTTCTCTATTTCCCATATAAGGACGAAGCACTTTTGGTATAATGACGCTTCCGTCTTCCTGCTGATAATTTTCTAAAATAGCAGCAACTGTTCTTCCGACTGCCAGACCTGAGCCGTTCAATGTGTGTACATGCTCTGGTTTGCCTTTCGCTTCACGTCTGAAACGAATGTTCGCACGTCTGGCTTGGAACGCTTCGAAGTTGCTGCAAGAAGAAATTTCACGATAAGTGTCTTGGCTCGGAATCCATACTTCTATATCGTATTTTTTCGCAGCTGTAAATCCTAAATCACCCGTACACATGCTCATTACACGGTATGGGAGTTCCAACAGCTGAAGCACACGCTCAGCTTGGTTTGTTAGCTTTTCTAACTCATCATAAGAATCTTCCGGCTTTACAAACTTCACAAGCTCCACTTTATTAAACTGGTGCTGACGGATTAATCCCCGTGTATCGCGCCCTGCTGAACCAGCTTCTGAGCGGAAGCAGGCACTGAATGCCGCATAATTAATCGGCAGGCTGTCTCCTGACAGAATTTCATCCCGATGCATGTTTGTGATCGGCACTTCAGCAGTCGGAATCAAGAAGTAATCCTCTTCTCTGATCTTAAACGCATCCTCTTCGAACTTTGGAAGCTGACCTGTTCCTGTCATGCTTGCGCGGTTTACCATATAAGGCGGGATGACCTCAGTATAGTTATACTCATCCACATGAAGGTCTAGCATAAAATTATAAAGCGCACGCTCCAAGCGAGCACCTAAGCCTTTATAAAACACGAAGCGGCTACCTGTCACCTTCGCAGCACGTTCAAAATCAAGAATGCCAAGCTCATCAGCAATATCCCAATGCGGTTTTGGCTCGTATGCAAATGAAGGAGTTTCGCCCCATTTCCGGATTTCTACGTTATCATCTTCTGTTTCACCGACTGGCACTGATTCGTGAGGAATATTCGGGATTGAGAGAAGAATGGTTTCAAGGGCAGATTCCACTGTTCTTAATTCTTCATCAAGTTTTTTAATTTCCTCGCCGACTTCACGCATTTCTTTAATGATATGATCCGCGTCTTTTTTCTCGCGTTTTAAAACAGCTACCTGCTGGGATACTTCATTCCGTTTTCCTTTTAGCTCTTCTACTTTTCCGATAAGCTCTCGTCTTTTATCATCAAGCTCCTCGAACTTATCAAAATCTGTTAAGTCTTCGCCTTTGTGTACAAGCTTTGCTTTAATTTCTTGAAAATTCGCTCTCAGCATTTTCGTATCAAGCATGCGAAACACTCCTTTTTTCATTAAATTCATTGAATTATCGAAAATAAAAAGAGCCCTCATCCCCATGAAAGGGACGAGAGCTCTCGCGTTGCCACCCTGATTGAAAACAAGCCATAGACTTGTTTTCCGCTTTCACACATAACGGTTATCCCGTAAACGCCTACTTCATTCAGCATTTCGCTCAAGGATGGATTCAGACAGCATCTTTCACCGATTCGCACCAACCATCGGCTCTCTTAGAAAGAGAGGCTTCCTACTAGTTCCTATCAACGCTTTTCGATCTTTATTTGTGTTTATAATGTACTATAAGTTTCCACAGCTTTCAACTGTTTTATACAAGGGCTTTTTGCTTGTATTCCTCAACCATTTGAACGAACAGCTTTGTCACCCGATGATCCTCTGTCAGCTCCGGATGGAACGAACAGCCCAAGAAATTATCCTGTTTAGCCGCAACAATGCGTCCGTTATGCTCAGAAATCACTTCAACATTTTCACCGGCTTCCAAGATATGCGGCGCACGGATGAATACGCCAGTAAAAGGTTCATCCAGCCCTTTAATGGTTAAATCAGCCTCAAAGCTATCGACCTGCCGGCCAAACGAATTCCGTTCAACAACCACATTCAGCAAACCTAAATGAGCGTTATCTGAACCGGCAATTTCTTTTGCTAATATAATTAACCCGGCACATGTCCCAAACATCGGTTTTCCCTGAGCAGCAAACTCACGCAATGGCTCCATGAATTGATACGTATCAATTAAACGGCGCATTGTCGTGCTTTCTCCGCCCGGCAAAATTAAACCATCGATTTCGTTTAGCTGCTCTGGGCGTTTAATAACAAGTCCAGCTGCACCGCATGCTTCAATTGCATGGATATGCTCTCTTACTGCTCCTTGAAGTCCTAGTACACCTATTGTTAACATATCGTAGCTCTCCTATATTCTTACCAGCCGCGTTCTTGCATACGCTGTTCTGGAAGTAAATTTGAGATTTCAATCCCTTTCATTGCAGTTCCAAGCTCTTTTGAAAGCTCTGCAATCAATTTATAATCAGTGAAGTGAGTTGTTGCTTCCACAATTGCTTTTGCAAATTTTGCAGGATTGTCTGATTTGAAGATACCAGAACCAACAAATACACCGTCAGCGCCAAGCTGCATCATAAGTGCTGCATCTGCAGGAGTCGCTACGCCGCCAGCCGCAAAGTTAACGACAGGAAGTTTACCGTCTCTTTTAATTTGTTGAAGCAGCTCATAAGGCGCTCCCAAATTTTTCGCTTCAGTCATTAGCTCATCATCGCTCATTGCAACCACTTTGCGTACTTGAGCGTTTACCTTGCGCATATGGCGAACAGCTTCGACGATATTACCTGTTCCAGGCTCCCCTTTTGTACGAAGCATAGAAGCGCCTTCAGCAATACGGCGTGTTGCTTCGCCAAGATCACGGCAGCCGCACACGAAAGGAACTGTATATTCATTTTTATTCAAATGAAATTCTTCGTCAGCCGGAGTCAGAACTTCACTTTCATCAATATAGTCAACACCCATAGCCTCAAGCACACGCGCTTCAACAATATGTCCGATACGCGCTTTTGCCATTACCGGGATAGATACTGCATTCATTACTTCTTCCACGATAGTAGGGTCTGCCATACGGGCAACTCCTCCAGCCGCACGAATATCAGCTGGTACACGTTCTAGCGCCATTACAGCGACAGCTCCAGCCTCTTCAGCAATCTTCGCTTGTTCTGCATTGATGACGTCCATGATGACGCCGCCTTTTTGCATTTCTGCCATTCCGCGTTTTACTCGTTCAGTACCTGTTTGAGCCATTTTTTGGTCCCCCTAATCAAGGTATAGTTATATGATTTCTACTTCTTATTGTATCCTAGAAATCCAATAATTCATATGGATATTACTTATTTTATTCGGTTTTTAGGGCTTTGAAAATCATTTTTTATTAAAAATTGGGTTTTTTCAGTATATTAAGCGAAAGAGCCCTAACATTAATCAGAGCTCTTTCCATTCATTAAAACCAGCCAGTTACTGTATCAACAATGCTTCCCCAGATACCAGCAAAAAATCCGCCGATGCTGCGCATTGTTAAAACAAACCAGTTTGCTTTATCTACATTTTCTTTTGTCACAAGGTCTACCCCTGCCAGGCTGCTGTTAAGGAATCCATAGTCCTTTTCATCACCTGTATATTCTGCAGTCAGTTTCCCAACCTTCGTCCCTTTTTTCACAGGGGCAGTCAAGGTGTCTTTGTTTAAAGTGACTTTTGCTTTGTAATTCTTTTCTTCACCATTTTTGACAGGAAGAGAAAATGCCTTGCTTGTCACAATGCCTACTTCTTTCTCTTTACCTTTATCTACAGAAACGGTTTTATGGCCTTTTACTTGATCGCCTTCAGCATAAATTTCTTTCATAGAGAAATTGTTGAAAGCATAATCAAACATCTTTTTCGTTTCATCGAAACGGCCAGTGTGAATGTTGCCTTTTGCGTTTAACACTACAGTGATGACACGCATACCGTTTCTTTCAGCTGTTCCTGTAAAACATGAACCCGCAGAGTCAGTAGAACCTGTTTTCAGTCCATCTACAGTTGCACCTTTATACTCACTGACAAGACCCTTCAGCATAAAGTTCCAGTTCGGCATGTCCATTTCATCATCTGTGCCTTTTCTGAACTTCATTTTTGAGATGCTGGAAGTTTCTAAAATCTCAGGGTAGTCAGTAATCAGGTGATCTGCAAGAATAGCCATGTCCTTAGCAGAAACTTCACTTTCTTCATCTACGCTTGTCCCTTCAGGCTGCTTGCCGTGGAGATCCTTGTTTTCAAGCCCTGTTGCATTAACAAATTTGTAATTTGTTAATCCCAGTTCTTTTGCTTTTGCATTCATTTTTTCAACGAACTTTGTTTCAGAGCCTGCAATAACTTCTGCAATGGCAATCGCAGCCGCATTTGCAGAATAGATTGCTGTAGCTTGATAAAGTTCTTTTACTGTGTATTTTCCGTCTTTCCGAAGAGGAACGTTTGATAAACTGTTATCTTGGGAAATCTCATACACATAGTCATCAGGCGTATAGGTTTGGTCCCATTTTACTTTGCCTTCATCAATTGCTTCTAATAACAGATACTCTGTCATCATTTTTGTCATACTTGCAATTGGCAGTCTTTTCTCTGCATTTTTGCTGTAAAGAATTTTACCTGAAGAAGCTTCGATCATAATAGCAGCTGATGCGTTGATATCAATTGGATCGCTGGCAGCCTTTGCTTTTGACATTGGAGTCAGGCAAGTTACGGCCAGTGTTAAAACAACCAATGACATCAATAGCTGTTTACATTTCTTGATGTTCAATCGTACGACCTCCGTATTTCATTTTTCTTCATCTATAATTAAGCCGTTAAGGACATTTTCAATGCACAACAGTATAAATTTTATCATAATCAGTATAAAAAAAATAGACAGAGTCAGAGACCCTGTCAAATGTTTTTAATTTGTAACAATTTATTTATGAAATTGTATAGTTAGGTGATTCTTTTGTAATCTGTACATCATGCGGATGACTTTCACGAAGGCCTGCACCAGTCATACGAATGAACTGAGCTTCTTCTCTTAAAGCACGAAGATCTTTAGATCCGCAATATCCCATACCAGAACGAAGACCACCGACTAGCTGATAAACTGTTTCTTCAACCGGTCCCTTGTAAGGTGTGCGTCCTTCAATTCCTTCTGGAACGAATTTTTTGTTTTCTTCTTGGAAGTAACGGTCTTTACTTCCTTTTTCCATTGCAGCAACAGATCCCATACCGCGGTATACTTTGAATCTTCTGCCTTGGTAGATTTCAGTTTCACCAGGGCTTTCTGACGTACCTGCCAGCAAGCTTCCAAGCATAACAGCATGTCCGCCGGCTGCCAATGCTTTTGCAATATCGCCAGAGAATTTAATTCCGCCGTCTGCGATAATTGTTTTGCCATGTTTTCTTGCTTCAGTCGCACAGTCATAAATCGCTGTGATTTGAGGTACACCAACACCTGCTACAACACGAGTAGTACAAATGGAACCCGGTCCGATTCCTACTTTGACTACATCAGCACCAGCTTCGAAGAGTGCCTTTGTTGCTTCAGCAGTTGCTACGTTTCCAGCGATAATATTTAATTCAGGATACGTTTCACGGATCTTTGTCACTGTGTTTAACACGCCTTGAGAATGCCCGTGTGCTGTGTCGATCACAATGACATCCACATTGGCTTCTACAAGCTTTTTCACGCGTGTCATCGTGTCGCCAGTTACGCCAACTGCCGCACCAACGATCAGACGTCCGTGAATGTCTTTAGATGAGTTAGGGAATTCGATAACTTTTTCAATGTCTTTAATCGTGATAAGACCTTTTAATTTATTTTGATCGTCAACGAGTGGAAGCTTTTCAATTTTATGTTTCTGCAAAATCTTTTCAGCTTCGTCTAAAGTCGTTCCAACCGGTGCAGTGACAAGTTCTTCTTTTGTCATGACATCGCTGATTTTCATTGAGTAATCAGAAATAAAGCGAAGGTCGCGGTTCGTGATAATTCCGACAAGCTTTTGGTCTTCTTCGTTATCTACAATCGGAACACCGGAAATTCTGTATTTCCCCATCAAATGCTCCGCATCATAAACTTGGTGATCAGGAGTTAAAAAGAAGGGATTTGTAATAACGCCTCGTTCAGAGCGTTTTACTTTATCAACTTGTTCAGCCTGCTGCTCGATCGACATATTTTTATGAATAATGCCCAAGCCGCCCTGTCTAGCCATTGCAATTGCCATTGCTGATTCTGTTACAGTATCCATACCTGCGCTGATGACAGGAATATTCAGCTTTAACGTCTTTGTAAGTTCAACAGATAAATCCACATCACGCGGAAGTACCTCTGACTTAGCTGGTACAAGCAGCACATCGTCGAACGTTAAGCCTTCTTTTGAAAATTTACTTTCCCACATTAGTAAATCCCCCTCTTTTCGGCAAAATATTATATGTAGATTATCAACAAGCCAAGAGCATGTCAAGGAACCCAAAAAGAGTTGAAATATTTAGATAACGGAAAGGAATTAGAAATACATATGACATATCATGAATGGAAAGACTTAGCGCTATTTTATTCCGTAGAATCAACCCAGAAATTTCTAGAAAAAGTCTATGTCTTAAATGGTGCAGATGAGGCGAAACGGAACTCTTTTAAAAACAGCGAGCGGTTTATTTTCTTCTTGAAGCATGCTGAATCATTTTATAAGCAAGCCTCTTGCTCGCCTTTAGAAATCAAACCGATTCTTTTATTTTACGGGATGTCACAGCTGATCAAAGCCTGTCTCATCACACAGGATCCTCACTACCCAAGCCATACATCCGTTCTCGCACATGGCGTCACAGCACGTAAAAGAAAGAAGCAAAATTATTGTTTTAGCGATGATGAAGTAAAAATACAACGCAACGGATTATGTATGCACTTCATGAAACACTTATTTGGTCAATCAGGTATAGAAGATGAACGGTATACTATGAAAAAGTTATTAGCCGCTATACCAGAGTTAAGTGATATTTTTTATTTTCAGAAAAAGGAACGATTTATTACAAAAATTCAGAAGGAAAAGGACATGGTTTCTATACCAGAGGATATCGTGATTCATTATAAGATGTCCGATTCACGATTTGTTGAATATATGTCTCATCATTTTCAATGGACCTTTTTGAAGAAAGATAAAGATGATCTTCAGTTCCATCTTTCACGGCAAGACATAAATCCATGGACCTCAATTAGCCTATTATTTGATATGGACAAAAGACAATATTATATTCCTTCTAAACGAGATCAATTTCTAAAACTTCCTGAAATAACGATCCACTATTTAATTTTGTACAACATAGGAATGATTGCGAGGTATGAGACAGAATGGTGGTATGAGCTATTAACGCAGCATGTTAGTGATGATTACGTGTTCATTCAGCAGTTTTTAATGGTAACGGAAAACAAATTCCCTAAATACATTTTGAAATTCCTGCAGCAATATGTATAAACAAAAAACCCAGCTCATTGAGCTGGGTTTTACCCTTTGCTTGGCGGCGTCCTACTCTCACAGGGGGAAACCCCCGACTACCATCGGCGCTGAAGAGCTTAACTTCCGTGTTCGGCATGGGAACGGGTGTGACCTCTTCGCTATCGCCACCAAACAATTGAGA
>NZ_JAJFDG010000019.1:0-15698 GCF_020708615.1 Bacillus sp. LBG-1-113
CAGGGAGCAAGCTCCCATCTGTCCGCTCGACTTGCATGTATTAGGCACGCCGCCAGCGTTCGTCCTGAGCCAGGATCAAACTCTCCGATAAAGTAGTTTGACTGACTACGCACATTGCTGTGCGATTCATTTAAAACTTGAATTAACAGGTACGTTTTGTCTTGTTTAGTTTTCAAAGATCATTCAATAAATAATGGAGCGGGTGATGAGAATCGAACTCACGACATCAGCTTGGAAGGCTGAGGTTTTACCACTAAACTACACCCGCGTGTATATTATATTGGCGCGCCCGAGAGGAGTCGAACCCCTAACCTTTTGATCCGTAGTCAAACGCTCTATCCAATTGAGCTACGGGCGCTTATCGAGCGACTTAACTATCATACTATTAATTGATATTAAAGTCAAGATGTTTTTTTCGAATGCTTTTTTTAAAATCTTTTTGATTCGACTTTATCTATTATACACATTCTGAAGTGTTTGTAAACACCTTCGAAAAACTTTTTTGTTTTTCATTTTTTTGTGCTGTTCATCAGCGACATTTAATACTATACCATGTGTTTTTTTATTGGTCAACACTTTTTCTATATTTTTATTTCGATTTTCTCATTTTCTTTTCCGCTGTTTGTTAGTCCGTATATTTTATCTGATTGAACAGATGATATAAAAACAAAATAATATAGAAAAGAGGCATGTTATGTTTTACTACAAAGAAGAATTGATCAATATCATTAAACCCGATAAGCCAGATCCGGCCGCAGCTAAAGTACTGCAGGAAATATTAGGCGGACATTATGGAGAAATGCGTACAATGATGCAATATTTCTTTCAAAGCTCCAATTTCAGAGGAAAGCAGAAACAATATCGTGATTTGCTGCGCGGTATCTTCTTAGAAGAAATTGCCCATGTAGAGCTTGTGCAAAATACAATCAATGCTTTGTTGGATGAATCAGGCGGTGCTGGTGTCGGCAGCCAGGGTATAGATCACGCTCCCCTTGATGAAGCAGTTAAACATGCTAACCCCCATCATTACATTATTGGCGCACAGAGTTCACTCCCGGTTGATGCGGGCGGCAATCCTTGGAACGCCTCCTGGGTGTATAATCACGGAAACTTAATCACTGACCTGTTGGATAACTTGTTGCTTGAGTCTACTGGTGTTCTCCAAAAAACAAGAATTTATGAAATGAGCTCTAACCAGACGTTCCGGGAAACACTCGCTTTTCTTATTGTACGTGACAATGCTCACCAAAATGCTTTCGCTAAAGCGCTTGAGACTTTGGGCGTTGACTGGGCTAAGCTTTTTCCTGTTCCGAATTACGACATTAATAAATACCCAGAGTGCAGAAAGTATGTCGAATTGGGCTACCATAATGTACAGTTTAACTTCAGATTAGATGAAACAAGAATTGCAGAGATCTTCCAAGGAAAATCTCCAAGCAGAAATGGCGGCGAACTGCGAGTAACCGAACCTCCTGCTGGATTCCCTGTTCCGGTTCTTCCGGACATGCCGAATGAACATAGTCCCGGCTTAGGGGATATGAACGCTTGATGAGCAAAAGGTTCTTAAGGATATCCTTGAGAACCTTTATTAATGTAAAACGTTTTTTATTCAACTATAGGTGTTAATGTATCCCCATTCCATACTTCTCCCTTATTTAATGTCCAGCTATCATTATAGAGAGCGGAAGCACCTTTGTTCACAGCCGGGCTCCATTCATCATTCCAGGCCAGATAATAAGTGGTTTTAGGGTATTTCTGTTTTATCGCACTCATAAACAGGCTGTAATCAAAGCTGCCGTTTGCAGTTTGCGGACCAACTTCCGTGAAAGCAAAGGGTTTATTAAGTGCTGTCAGCTGGTCGTATCCGCTTATCGAATATGGATCTTGAAAGTATGCATCTAACCCAACGATATCTACGTATGAAGCTCCCGGGTAAAAATCTGTTTTAAAATCTCGATTAGCGTCGGGGGAGTAAACCCATAATAAATGATCTAATCCTCTTTCGTCAGTCATATAATGATAGATTTTGATATAGAGCTGTTTATATAAGAAGATTCTTTCATCATCCTTTTGATTATATGACGTCAGCCCCCACCAAAACCACTCGCCGTTCATCTCATGCAGCGGCCTGAACAGAACGGGCACGCCTTGGTTTTCCAGCTGTTGAAGTCCGTCAGCAATTTTGCTGAGCATGGCGTTCAGCCGCTTCCCCTCTGTTGTTGTAGAGTCTAACAGTTTTTTATACTGATCGTTGGTAATCGGTGTTTTAAAATGTCCTGACTGATAAGCAGGATTTGCTAGATGCAGACTGATCTGCGGAATCCCTCCGCTTTTCCAGTACGATATTAAATCACTGTTGCAGCTCACGTCTATAGAATCTTCAATATTTGAGGTTTCAAGCCATCCCCTCGCGTAATCGCAGCCGTAAATGGCAGGTGATTGTCCGGATGCGTTCCGGATTCTTTCTGCTTCTGCCATAGAGAATGTGTCATGACTGTAACCGCCAAACGCACCGGAAAGCACCCTGTTTTCAGAACGATTCGGCAGGTGGGCAAGCCAATTCATCACATCTTTTGTTGTCTGCTGTGCTTTAGGATTAACAGGTGACACAGTATGTGCTTGGATCGGCTCAGCCAAAACGGCAGACGCAAATAAAAATAAGATGAACAAACAGATGATAGGTTTCTTTAACACAGAAATTCCTCCGTTCTTATGAAGGATGGGCTATGATCAGCTCGCAAGTTCCTTCTATTGAAAACTCGCCAAAATGGGCAGGTAAAATAAAGTGTGAGCCTTTCTTGCATTCATACTGCACACCGTTGTTTTCTATTATCCCTGAGCCTTCGACAACACTGCCCAGCAAAAAGGTTTGATGAGAAGGGAAAACCGGCTTGCCGCTGACGTTCCATTTGTAAACTGAGAAATAATCTGACTGAACATAAGACGTAATCACGGCATCCTTCATTTCTTTCACCGACGGTATTGGTTCAGAGTCCGTATGCGGTATGTTTACGACTTCCATCGCTTTTTCTATATGGAGATCCCTTTTTTGGCCATGGTCATTACAGCGTTCATAATCGTATACGCGATATGTGGTATCGGAATTTTGCTGAATTTCAAGGACGAGGGTGCCCTCACACAATGCATGCAGCGTGCCGCTTGGAACATAAAAGAAATCTCCGGGCTTTATGTTGATGCGCCTAAGCAGCCCGTTCCAGTCACCGCTTTCTATAAGCTGTTTGAATTCTTCCTTCGTGCCTGCATGATGTCCCAGAATCAGTTCTGCGTCTTCTTTGCAATCAATAATGTACCAGCACTCTGTTTTTCCAGGGTCTCCGTTTTCGTGTACCATGGCATAATGATCATCAGGATGCACCTGTACGGAGAGGTCCATGTTGGCATCAAGTACTTTCACCAGTAACGGAAACACGCTTCTTTGCGGAAAGCCGAAAAACTCCGGGCATTCTTTCCACACTTGATCCAGTGTTTTTCCTGCCAACCGGCCATTTTGAATAGTCGATGATCCATTGGCATGGGCCGAGACAGCCCAGCATTCACCCGTTTTTTCTGAAGGGATGCTGTAGCCGAATCTATCACGAAGCGCTGTGCCGCCCCATATCCTTTCTTTAAAAATCGGCTCTAAAAATAAAGGATGCTTCATGATGGAACCTCCCCGGATGCTTCTTCTGCTTTTAATGCCTGATCGGCTAAAACAAACGTTCCGATGATTCCGGCATTTCTGCCTAAACGGGGAGATACAATATACTCATTTATACTTTCTGATAATTCAGAAAAATTAAAGTAGCTGTTCATTATTTTAGGTACATATTGATATATATAAGGGAACAGCTGGCTCTGATTCATGACGCCGCCGCCAAGAATCATTTTTTTGGGTGCCAGGATGAGGATATATTGTGCCAGAGCCTGCGCAATATAATATCCTTCAAGTTCCCAGACCTCATTTACATGTGATAAATCTGCCGCCTTGTTTCCCCATCGTGCTTCTATAGCGGGACCGGAAGCCAGACCTTCGAAGCAATCCTTATGATAGGGGCACTTTCCTTGATACGTGTCATCCGGATGGCGGCGAATATAGATATGGCCCATTTCAGGATGTGACAATCCTTGCAGAAGCCGCCCTTCTATAACCGCGCCTGCACCAATGCCAGTTCCGATCGTGATATATAAGCAGCTGTCGAGGTCTTTAGCTGCTCCGAAAAGAGATTCTCCGAGCGCCGCAGCGTTTACATCTGTGCTGAATCCGACAGGAATATTCATTTCTTCTTTTATTGTTTTCAAGAATGGATAGTGCCTCCAGCCTGGTTTAGGCGTGGCAGTAATGGTTCCATATGTTTTACTGTTTACATCTATATCAACGGGACCAAAGGAGCCGATGCCGATTGCCTGTAGCGAGAATTGGCGAAAATATTGAATCACTTTCTCTATCGTTTCATCCGGCATCGCTGTTGGTAGCTCCATTCTGTCAATGATCGTTCCATCTTCTGTTCCGACGGCACACACAAATTTTGTGCCGCCTGCTTCAATACCGCCAAGCATGCAGATGGCCTCCTTGTTATCTCCGCGATCAGCGCCTTACATTTACCGAAGTGACGACAAATTTGTCATGCCGATGACGTGAAAAGGAATATTCAAATGGAATTCCGTTATCTAAAAAGCCCACGTGCTCCACTTCAAGAATGGGATCATCCTGTTTGCAGCCTAGATGCTGCTGATCCATCTCATCAGATTTACAGGCTCTGATTTTCCGGTGTGTTCCGGCAATCTTTAGCTGAAGCCTATTTGTGATGTGTTCATAAATAGAGTGGTGCAGCACCTCATCATTAATGCCGGCTATTAAGTGTGTCGGCATATATGTTTTTTCCAACACATATGGCTCTCCTTCCACAATCCGCAGCCGTACAACATAATAAACCGGCGTTTTCTGATCAATTGATAAATGAGCAGCCACTTCCTCAGTGGGAAATTGCACCTCGAACTGAATGACCTTGCTTTTGATTGTTTTGTCTTTTAACAAATTGGTCAGTCCGAGGATTTCATTGCTGACGACATGGACATGATCATCCTGTATCGCAGATTGAATGATAAAGGTTCCATGACCGCGTTTTCTGAATAACAGTCCTTCAGCAACTAAATTATCAAGAGCTCTTTTCATCGTCATGCGGCTTGAATTGAACTCTTTTGCAAGAGATATTTCATCGGGAATTGGCTGATCGATGGGATATACTTTATTTTTGATTCGTTTTCTCATTTCATTTGCAATGATTTCGTATTTATTCATTGGTATCCTCCGGCAACTGTAAAAATTTTGATATCGAATAAGCTTCTTTACCGATATCATAAGTTCTTTTCCCTGTTTCATCAATGTTATGGCTATTTGTTGTCTCTATGAGAAATCTTGACCGCCGGAAGACCTTTTTGCTATAGCAACCTAAAAACCATTTTTCTCAGCAACCTCTTTGAACCATTTTCCGCTCTTTTTGACCGTTCTTTCTCCGTCTTTCTCCAGATTGACTGATACAAATCCGTATCGGTTTTTATAAGCATTTGTCCATGACCAATTGTCCATAAACGTCCATAAGTGATAGCCTTTTACGTTTGATCCTTCCTGTATAGCGCGGTGAATCCATTTTAAGTGCTCTTTGATAAATTCAATTCGGTAGTCATCTTGAATCATGCCCTGTTCATCTCTGAAACGCTCTTCCCCTTCAACTCCCATGCCGTTTTCAGAAATAAAGCACTCGATATTCCCGTAATTTTCTTTTAGATTGATCAGGATATCATAAACGCCTTTTTCATAAATCTCCCAGCCTCGGTGAGGATTCATTTTTCGGCCCGGCATGACGTAAGGATCGAAATACCTGTCAGGCAAAAACGGCGCATCCGGATTTGGCAGGTGCTCTTTGGCTTTTACACGTCTCGGCTGATAATAATTCACACCTAATAAGTCAACCGTATGCTGTTTAATGATCTCAAGATCCTCTTTCTCGTATTCAGGCATAAAGCCTTCAGTTTTTAAAATGTGTATGAGTTCTTTTGGAAACTCGCCTTTTACAGAAGGGTCTAAAAAAGATCGGTTAAAGAACGCATCTGCTATTTCTCCCGCTTTTACATCTGCCGGGTGGCTGCTTCTCGGGTAGGATGGCGTCAAATTTAAGATGATGCCGATTTTTCCATCCTGCCTCATCTCTCTGTAAGCCTGTATGGCGCGGGCGCTTGATAACAATGTGTGAAACCCGACTTGAACGGCTTCTTTAAAATCTACCTTGTTCGGATAATGAAAATCATATAAATATCCGCCTTCGACCGGCACGATCGGCTCGTTATGGGTGAACCATTTTTTCACGCGATCGCCAAACAAACGAAAGCACGTTCTCGCATAGTTTTCATAAGCGTCCACCGTTTCTCTGTTTGCCCAGCCGCCGATGTTTTGAAGTTCCATCGGCATATCGAAATGAAACAAATTGACAAAGGGTTCTATTCCATTAGCTATGAACTCATCAATGACGCTGTTATAAAAGTCCGCTGCTTTAGGGGTGATCTCGCCTGTTCCGCCCGGTATTAAACGTGACCATGAAATCGACATACGGAACGAGTTGTGGCCAAGCTCCTTCATCAGCCTGATATCGTCTTTATAGTTGTCATAAAATTTCGATGTGGATGCAGGTCCTACATGATCAAAAAAGCGATGAGGCTCTTTTTCAAACCAGTAATCCCAAATATTCTTCCCTTTTCCGTCTCGATCGGCGGCACCCTCCGTTTGTGTCGCTGAAGCAGATGATCCCCACCAAAAATCTTTCGGAAAACGATACTGTTCTGTTTGAGTCAAGTTCTCTCTCTCCTTATGTCACATTTTGATGCTGTTATCATTTTGCTGTGCTGTTTCCTGAACAGCCTGTTCCTTTTCTTTTGCCAAATGTAATTTATCCATCGCTTTCAGGAACGGGAACCATATCACAAAGACAATCATCAGATTGACAAGCTGCATCACGCCGCCCATGATTGAGTTTGTCGCCATGATGCCATTAATAAATAGCGGGACCGTCCATGGGACCGTGACACCTGTTGGAGGCGGAACAAGTCCGGCGGACATGGCCAGATAGGTGACGAGTGTAACAATCATCGGCGCCAAAACCCAAGGCACAAGGATGATCGGATTCATCACAATCGGCAGCCCGAAGATAATCGGTTCGTTTACGTTAAAAATCCCTGGAGCAAGGCCGAGTTTTGATACTTGCTTCATCTGCCTGCTTTTCATGAATATGAGAATCGTAAATACAATCGCCAGCGTCATCCCGGTTCCGCCCATCCCCACTGTATAAATCTCCATAAACGGTTTTGAGATGATGTGCGGTACTTCTTTCCCCGCTGTGTAGGCTGCCAGGTTTTCCACCTGCAGTGTATTCCAGATCGGATCCATCACAGAGTTGATAATGATTTGCCCATGCAATCCGAAAAACCATAGAATTTGAATGAAAAATACAGCAATCAGCGTCGGTATGATACCGCTTCCAAGTCCGACAAGCGGAGCCTGAATCGCATGATAAATGACATCATGCATATTGGTTTTGAAAAGCTGGGTGACCACAACGTTAATCAGCAAAAACACAGTCAATGTGATAAAAGCCGGAATAAGTGCGGCAAATGATTTTGCTACAGCCGGCGGAACCCCGGCAGGCATTTTGATCGTCAGGTTTTTTTGAACGATTCTTCTGTAGATTTCACCAGAAAGAAATGCCGTGATCATTCCCAGAAACATTCCTTTGGCACCGAGGCGGTCTACCGGAATGACGCCGGTTATGGCATCTCCTGTTTCCGGCTGAACAATAAAAGGCGTCAGCAGGAAAAAGGAAACCAAAGCGATCGCACCGCCAAACACAGCTTCGACCTGATAGCTTTTTGAGAGATAATAGCCTATACCGAACACGACGAAGACAGACATAATCCCCATGGTCGCCGTAGACGCAACGCCAAAATTGGACTGAAACGATGTGAGCATTGAAGCATTCATGATTTTATTTAAAAACGGCAGGTTCGTTAATACCACAAAAATGGACCCGAATATCGTAAGCGGGAAGGCCAGCATAAACGCATCGCGCAACACCTGTAAATAACGGTTATTATTTAACCTCCCTGCAATTGGAACAAGGAATTGGCTGATTTTCTCGAACACCCTATCCACCCCGATTTTTATAGATTCTTTGTTTTAAAGATGCCAAGCAGCTCTTTTACCAATTCTTTCATGGTCAATGTTGACATCAGGTGATCTTCCGCGTGCATAAGCAGCAATGAGAAATTGGCTGCCTCGCCGCTTGATTCTTTCTGTATCATTTGAAAGTGAATGTCATGGGCTGCAGATAGAGCATCCTCAGCCTGGGCAATAAGGGCATCTGCCTCCCCCCTGTTTCCTTCCTTGTAGGCGCGCAGTGATTGAATGATGCAGCTGCGGGCATTGCCGCTGTGGAGAATGAGCTGAAAGCTGATTTGTTCGTCTGTTAAGTCGGCAATTTTTATGTGCTCCATCATTGTTGCCCCATTAATGACAAAGCCTGTTCATATGCTTTTTTGCCATCTGCCATTCCGTAAGCCATCATGTCAATGACCTCAACCCGAATGTTGTATTGGTCGGCTGCTTTTTGCAGTTCGTTTTTCAGAAAGCTCATTTGCGGGCCGATTAAAACCGCGTCTGCCTTTTGCATATCTTCTTTCGCTTTATCCTGGCCGACTGCCCAGATCTCCGCTTCCTCTCCAATGGATTGCGCGTATTCTTTCATTTTTGTCACCAGCAAACTGGTGGACATTCCCGAACTGCACGCAAGTAAAATTTTCTTCAATGGATGTCCCTCCCCTTTTATTAAAACGCTTACAAAATTCATTATAGTCAATTAATTTTAAATGTCTATACTTTTATATAATAAATATATTCATATTATTTTTCGTTCAACCATTTATCAAATTTTTCTATGGAAGATTCGCTCACAATATGTTAAACTCATCCTCGGAAACTAAATCAATTAAATAGCTATTTTTACTTGTATAACCTCAATAATATGGATTGAGGGTGTCTACCAGGAACCGTAAAATCCTGATTACAAAAATTGTTTATCACTTTTTTTGTAATCAGGATTTTTTTATTTGTTAAAAAATTGAAGTAAAGGAGTTTGTTATGAATTTTAAAGTTTTTCTGCTTGCAGCTTCTACGATTGCAGTTGGATTGGTTGAGTTAATTGTGGGTGGGATTCTTCCTCAAATCGCAAATGATTTACACATTTCCATTGTTTCGGCCGGACAGCTGATCAGTGTGTTTGCGCTGGGATATGCTGTTTCAGGCCCGCTGCTTTTGGCATTGACCGCGAAGGTTGAACGGAAGCGTTTATATTTAATTGCGTTATTTGTTTTCTTTTTGAGTAACCTTGTCGCCTACTTCAGCCCTAATTTTGCGATGCTGATGGTATCAAGGGTATTGGCGGCGATGAGCACAGGGCTGATTGTTGTGCTTTCCTTGACGATTGCGCCGAAAATTGTGGCGCCTGAATACAGAGCCCGCGCAATTGGCATCATTTTTATGGGATTCAGTTCTGCCATCGCATTAGGTGTGCCGCTTGGCATATTGATCAGCAATTCCTTCGGATGGCGCATTTTGTTCCTTGGCATCGGACTTCTGGCGCTTATCTCTATGCTGATTATTTCGATCTTTTTTGAGAAGATACCGACGGAGAAAATGATTCCATTCCGGGATCAGATTAAAACAATCGCCAATGCAAAAATCGCCAGCTCGCACCTTGTGACGATGTTTACATTAGCGGGGCACTACACTTTATATGCTTATTTTGCCCCGTTTTTAGAGACGACTCTCCACCTAAGCTCTTTTTGGGTCAGCATTTGTTATTTCCTATTTGGAATATCTGCCGTGTGCGGAGGTCCTTTTGGAGGAGCGCTTTCTGACCGGCTCGGTTCTTTTAAGAGCATCTTGCTGGTGACCGGTTCCTTCGCCATCATTATGTTCTTATTGCCGCTGTCAACGTCGTCTATGATATTCTTTTTGCCTGTTATGGTCATTTGGGGATTGCTGAGCTGGAGTCTGGCTCCCGCACAGCAAAGCTATTTAATTGAGATTGCACCGGACACGTCTGACATTCAGCAAAGCTTTAATACGTCTGCGTTACAAATCGGGATTGCCCTTGGTTCAGCCATTGGCGGTGTTGTATTGGATCAGACGGGGACTGTTGTGTCAACAGCTTGGTGTGGAGGATCGATTGTTGTGATCGCCGTTCTGTTTGCTTTATTTTCTTTAACAAGACCTGTTCATACCGTAAAAAAATCCTCCTTGTAAAGGGAGGATTTTTTCATTATTTAGCTGAAAGCTCGTCTTCAGTTACCCACTTATGATTTTTTACTTTTTCTCCGCTTGTTGTCGATGTATAGTCCACCATGTATACCGTTGTTTTTTCTGCAGAGTCGATTTCAGCAGTTGCTCCCTTCATGCCTTTCATGTGAGAGGCCTCTAAGAGTACCTGATCTCCGGGATTGAGGGGTTTATCTCCTGCATCTTTTATCTCTTCTTGGATCACCCATTTGTGATGATCAACTCGCTGCCCTCCGGTTGTCGGTGTGTAAGAAACAACATATGCCGTTGTATCGTATGCGCCTGTAACTGTTGCTTCGGCGCCCTTCATCCCTTTCATATGAGAAGCATTGATGATGACCTGGCTGCCTATTTTATATTTAGGATGTGTCGATTCCGTTAATCCCTCTGGAACTTCAGCAGATCCGGAATGATCCATTTCTTCGTGTGAGCCGGAGTCCGAATGACTGTCATGAGTGCTTTCTTTTTTGCTATCGCTATTGCCGCATGCTGATAAAACAAAAATAAGAGACAGCAGTAAAATTCCAAGTGCCTTTTTCGAAATCTTCATGTTCATTCTCCTTTGCTTCATTTTTTGGTGTGAACCTTCACATCTGCCTGTCATACATGATCTTTTCAATAATACGATACCCCCGAAAGGTATATAAATGCGCTATTATTCTCATAACATATGCTGCTGTTTGTCCTATTCCCCGTGATCCGCAGAATAAAACGCGCTGGATAAAAGCCGCGGTTGCGCGGCTCCGGTTAGTTTTCGATTACTTTGACATACACACCTTTTTTGGCTTTCCGATAAGCGGCCTCTCCCATTCTTCTGATATGTTCAGATACTGATGAGGATGTGATCCATTCATTATGAAAGAAAATAGTAGGGTCGATGAGACGCATTTTCGTTTTTCGATGAAAATCATAATGAATGTCATCCTCTTTTACTAATATGTGAGGATGTATTTTTTCAAGCAGTCTCAGTACCTCGTCATTTTCTGATGAATGCAGGATGCCTAGTACCTCTTGGTCTGTTTTCAGCAAATCTTCGGCGGCGATGACATTGTGCTTCAGCGCAGCCTTCAGCGTTTGCGCTAAGTATTCATACCCATATACATTCACCGGGTTCATAAAGAAATCAATCACTTCCTTGTAATACACTCGCACAAACCATTCAGCTGTTTCGATACCATCTGGAAACACCCTTCCGTTTCTCACAACGAGATGATCCAAAAAGATTTCCGCTTCGCGCAGCGTGATCTGTCCATATTGATACATGTCACGCAGCGTGTAGTCGATGCGATCAGCACACAGCTCCGGTGCGGGCTGTTCGAGCAGTGTCCATCTTGTATCATTTAATAAAAGATCGTCAGCATCATAACCATGTTTTTTTAGAATTTCCGGGATCTCGGATTGGTCAATGACTTGTTGAAAAATGTTTTCATGATAATCTTCCGCTTCATTTTCAAATACAAAATCAATTACATGAGAAAATGCTGTGTGCGACACATCGTGGAGAAGACCGGCGATCTGCTCTTCTATGGTTCCCCCCAGCCTTTTGATTAGAAGCATAACGCCAATGGAGTGCTCATACCGGGTCACATTCCACTTTGGATTGACTAAAAAGCTGGCGCCGCCTTGATAAACCCCTTTTAATCTCTGTACGGGTGCGCTTTTTATGAGTTCTTCCAGTACTCCGTCTATTTGATGCCTGCCGTATAGCACATCGTTTATTTCCATACTGTCACCTCAACATCTATTCTCTTCTTCGGGTGCATTGCCGGTCACATGTTTTCCTTTAATATCCCCTCAGTAAGAAATATTACCTCTAGCAAACTCGATTTCTTTTTGAGTTCTATATCAAGGGATTGATTGACATCTTCTAGTCACATACATAATCACTAGCCGGTCAGATTTGCACATCATATTTACTTTCGGCACTGCCTTTTCATTTCCTTGTAATCTTGTAAATTCAATCTTTAAAAACGATTAATACTAGCTTAACACTTTAAAAATATAATGGGTTTGTCATTGAGGATCATATTTTTAGGAGGTTATTCAGTTGAAAAAATTCCCGAAGAAGCTGCTGCCTATTGCGGTGTTATCATCTATTGCGTTCAGCAGCCTAGTCAGCGGCAGCGTGCCTGAAGCCAGCGCCCAGGAAAAGAAAAAGGGGAATCAAAACGAAATTAAGAATGTCATCGTCTTGATCGGTGATGGGATGGGTGTGTCTTATACGTCCGCTCACCGTTACTTAAAAGATAATAAAAAGACAAAGGTTGTTGAGCCTACAGCTTTTGACCAATACCTTGTCGGACAGCAGACCACTTATCCTGAAGACCCTGAACAAAATGTAACGGATTCTGCTTCCGCCGCAACGGCTATGTCAGCTGGGATTAAAACATATAATAATGCAATTGCTGTGGATAATGACGGTTCAGAGGTCAAAACAGTTCTTGAAGCAGCAAAAGAAAAAGGAAAATCAACCGGGCTTGTCGCCACTTCAGAAATTACACACGCCACTCCGGCTTCTTTCGGTTCGCATGATCACAGCCGGAAAAATATGAATTCTATTGCAAACGACTATTTTGATGAAATGGTGAACGGCAAGCACAAAATTGATGTCCTTCTAGGCGGTGGAAAAAGCAATTTTGACCGCAAGGACCGTAATTTGGTAAAGGAATTCAAAAAAGCGGGATACAGCTATGTGGATAACCGCAAGGACATGCTGAAAAACAAGGATAGCCAAGTTCTCGGCCTATTCGCTGACGGCGGCCTGCCTAAAAAGATCGACCGCACGAAGGATATTCCTTCATTAAAAGACATGACAAACACAGCCCTCAAAAAATTAAGCAAGGACAAAGACGGTTTCTTCCTCATGGTTGAAGGAAGCCAGATTGACTGGGCCGGGCATGACAATGATATTGTCGGCGCCATGAGTGAGATGGAAGATTTCGAACAAGCCTACAAGGCGGCAATTGATTTCGCCAAAAAAGACAAGCATACTTTGGTTGTCGCAACGGCTGACCATTCAACCGGCGGATACTCCATCGGTGCGGACGGCATTTACAACTGGTTCAGTGAACCAATTAAAGCAGCAAAGCGCACCCCTGACTTTATGGCAGAAAAAATCGCCGACGGCGCAGATGTTGAAAAAACTTTAAAAACGTATATTGACCAAAAGAAATTAGCTTTAACTTCATCTGAAATTCAATCTGTTGAAAACGCGGCAAAATCGAAGGAAGTCCTTGATATTGATAATGCGATTGAGGAGATTTTCAATAAACGCTCCCACACAGGATGGACAACAGGCGGACATACCGGCGAGGATGTTCCTGTCTATGCGTACGGACCGTCCAGTGAGAAGTTTTCCGGCCAAATCGATAATACCGAAATCGCCAAAAATGTTTTCGATGCTTTACAATACAACATTAAAATTAAAGATAAGTAAGAGAATACAAGGTGGCCCGTTGCTTGTATAAGGAACGGGCTCTCTTTTTAATGGAGGACTTATGATGAAAAAGACTCTATCGATCTTATTTTTTATCGTCATACTTGCGGGCTGTTCCTCAAACGTCAATTCAGAAAAACAAAATACAGCCGGAGAGCAAAAAGCAAAAGCCACACCGCAAAGCACTTCGTCTCAAAAAGACAGTATAGATGAGTATCAGCCTAATGCACAGGTAACAGATGACCGGTCATTGCTGAAGGTCAATCAAACGTTTTCTGATGACAAAGGAGAAGCCGTCTTAAAAGATATCAAACAAGTCAATCAAACTTATAAGATAGGAAACGTAGAGTTAACAGTAAAAGAAATGAAGCTGATCCACTTACGTCCGGATTACAGCATGATTGATTATTTTCATGTATTAACACACGATGAAGAGTTTGATTTCGTTAAAGTTTTCGTTGATATCAAGAACACATCTTCCGAGAAAGTGAATTTTGCCCCGGTTGCATTGATGAAAACAAATACAGGAGAAACCTTTGATTGGAACAAAGATATTTACCTAGAAGAGTTGAATGGTGAATTAGAAGCCGGCGCCGAAAAATCCGGCAATCTCGGCTTTATTGTAAACGCAGCAAGCGGCCATGCTCACGATGAACCATCAGCTGATAAGAAGAAAAAAGAGATCAAGTGGATTGAAATCACAACAAGTGACGTTTTTGACCAAAACCATAAGAAAATCAGTGATTCTCAAAAGATCAAAATTGAATTTTAACGATTGCCTTCCAACATGGAAGGTTTTTTTATTGGTGAAGTTAAGCTGTCACGTTGTATGCCCATTTGATATCCAGTTATCACTAAAAAAGATAGAGTAAATCGAACTTCTTTTTCTTTCCTATAGTGATAAAAGTCTTTCAGTGAGCTATGAATTTCGTATTTGTCTCTTTTCCGCATACACCTGAGGTAAAAAAAGATACTGGAGCGTTTGTATGGTCAACTTAAACCAGGTCAAAAAAAGCACTGTTGAACGATTAAGTACTAGTAAGATCAATAGAGTACTTTTTGTTTGTTCATGACACAGTGCTGATTGTTAATCTAATTTTTTAATTACAATTGAAGCGTTTACGTTAGTTTGTGTCCCTCCTGCCAAAGTCTGCAGAGTCACTGCGGCAGCGGACGTATGATTTCGAAGAGTGAGGACATCGCCGGCTGCTATGGCTATAATAGCCTGACCGTTGTTTTGCTGAGTACCTGCACCTGAACCGTAGACTGTATTCGTAATCGGTGCACCATTTAAAAATAATGTAAATTGGTTAGGCTCTACTCCCGAAACAGAAAAAGTGACCTCATAGTCTCCCGGAGTGGTAATTGCAATTTGAGAAGTCCCGGGGGCATGTGTAATTCCAGGGGTGGTTATCCCTGTTGAATCAAAAATGACATCAGCCTCTATAGCTACTGTTTGAGCACTAAAGTTATAAATATACCCGTATTCGGATAACCCAGCTGCTCCTGTGCCGGTAGCTCCTGTTGCTCCGGTTGCTCCTGTGGCTCCGGTGGCTCCGGCTGGTCCGACGTCACCGGTTGCTCCTGTTGCTCCCGTCGCTCCTGTTGCTCCGGCTGGTCCGGCGTCTCCTGTGGCTCCCGTTGCTCCGGCTGGTCCGGCGTCTCCTGTGGCTCCCGTTGCTCCGGCTGGTCCGACGTCACCGGTTGCTCCTGTGGCTCCCGTTGCTCCCGTCGCTCCTGTAGCTCCGGCCGGTCCGGCGTCTCCTGTGGCTCCCGTTGCTCCGGCTGGTCCGACGTCACCGGTTGCTCCTGTGGCTCCCGTTGCTCCCGTCGCTCCTGTAGCTCCGGCCGGTCCGGCGTCTCCTGTGGCTCCCGTTG